>CAJOEV010000031.1:0-18134 GCA_905233545.1 uncultured Eubacterium sp.
TAATACCAACTTTTCTCTATCATTTTTCAAATTTCTTACTAACATTGTAAAAAAACCTCTTGAAGAAATCAAACTTCAAGAGGTTTTTCTACAGTCTGAGCCATCGGCGTATCCGATGGCTGTTTTTATGAATATTTTTCAATAATCTGAATTGCAATTTCTTTCTTTGTTTTACATTGGTTCATCGCTTCTTTTTCAATTTGTTTATGTGCTTCTGGCTCAAGAAGTCCCTCCTTGCTGATAAGAAGCCATTTTGCTTTATTAACAAGTCGGATTTCCTCCATCTTATCCTCGATTTTAACCGATTTTTTGTGATTTGATTCAAGGTGAGTTTTTGCGGTCAGCATCCATCTCACAGCGGTAATCATAGCCTGCTTGGACATTGGCTTTGGCAGAGAGAAAATGCCGTGCTCGGATAGCTTGTCAAAAACCTCGCCGTAGATTTCATTTTGAACAAGGAACAGAATAATAGCATCCTTGGTGCCCTTGTCAATTGCAAATCTCATTCCCAAATCATCACCCAGCGGAGCATTTATGATTATGAAGTCGTAATCCTTGTCGGTTGTTTCTCTTTTAGCTGAGTTAATGCTGTTTGCAAAGCTGGGTTTTTCAAAGCTTCCTTTCGGGAGCAAAGATGCAATTGCATGATTAAATTGTTCATTCGATGACACAATCAAAGCGCTGTATGAATGTTCCATCCTGCTCCCTCCTTTTTAATGTTTTTTTGTTAAAGCTTATTTACAGTAGATATCAAATATTCTTTCGGGTATATATTTTTTAATGAACTCGCTGTTTGCTGCTTTCTTTGCTTCTTCAAGGCTTTGGGGAAGCATTTTGAACTGCTTTAATGTTTCCTCATCGGCAGTGAATAAATTGAAATCTGCAACGAATGGCAAATCAATCTCATTTTTTATTCCGTAAAGTCCCGAATAAATCATAAGAGCAAATGCAATATAGGGATTAACCGAAGGGTCGGAGCTTCTGAGCTCCGCTCTTTTATACTGACCGTCTGCAGCAGGAATACGAACAAGCTGAGAACGGTTTTCGCTTGACCACGAAACATATCTCGGCGCTTTGTTGTTACCGAGTCTGTCATATGATTTTTCAGTCGGGTTAAGGAATGCCGTCATTTCAATAATTTTATCAAGAACGCCCGCAATCATATAGGGCATAATAAGCTCGTTATCCTTTTCGCTTCTAACAGAAACATTAATATGAAAACCGTTACCGGGTTTATCATCAAGCGGCTTCGGTGAAAAATCTGCACTGAGACCGTTCCTGTGGGCAATTGTATTAACAACTGTCTGCAGTGTCATAACATTGTCCGCCGCTGTCAGCGGGTCGGAATAACGAAAATCAATCTCGTTCTGACCGGGTCCCTCCTCGTGATGCGAGCTTTCGGGATATATTCCCATCTGCTCAAGAGTTAAACAGATTTCACGCCTGATATTTTCGCCCCTGTCAAACGGCGCCAAATCCATATATCCTGCTTTGTCATACGGGATTTTTGTCGGCTCGTCGTTTTCATCGTTTTTGAAAAGATAGAATTCCTGCTCGGCGCCGAAATAAAAATTGTATCCCTCTTTTTCAGCTTCTTCTATTGCATTTTTAAGAAGTGTTCTTGTGTCGCATTCAAAGGGTCTGCCGTCGGGGTAGGTTATGGAGCAGAACATTCTTGCAACCTTGCCCTCTTCTGGACGCCAGGGAAGAATAACAAGCGAATCTGCATCAGGATGCAGAAGCAAATCCGAATGAACTTCAACGCCGAAGCCTGCAATTGCAGAGCCGTCGAGTGCAATACCGTAGCCGAATGCGCGTTCAAGCTCATCAGACATAATAGAAATATTCTTTTGTCTGCCCCATACATCGCAGAATGCAAGACGAATGAATTTAACATCCTCTTCAATAGTGAATTGAATTATTTCATCTTTTGTGTAACTCATAGCAAAAACCTCTTTCAAGAAAATGAGCGCTCATTAAAAACGGAATTCTCCGAAATTAATGAACGCCTTTGCTCATATAAATAATATATAATAACCTCACTTGGTTGTCAAGAAAAAATCTGAAAAAGTGCTTGACAAATGTGAAAATATGGTGTAGTATGCTTACTCGTAAGGCAATGGGGTCTTTGAGTATAACTCAAGGACCCTTTATCTTTTCAATTAAATAATTTTTGGGCAAAGGTGTCTGTAGTGTAATGCTATAGGTGCCTTTATCTTTTTTAGGAGGATTTTATTATGGCTTATGTTGATGAAGTAATGGCGTTCTTAAAGAAAAGAGATGGCAACGAACCTGAATTTCTTCAGGCAGTTGAAGAGGTTTTTGATTCACTCCGTCCCGTAATTGACGCTAACGAAGAAAAGTACAGAAAGCTCGCTTTGCTTGAAAGACTTGTTGAACCCGAAAGAATTTTCCGTTTTCGCGTTCCGTGGATTGACGACAGCGGTCAGGTTCATGTAAACCGCGCATTCCGTGTTCAGTTTAACTCTGCAATCGGTCCTTACAAAGGCGGTTTAAGACTTCATCCGAGCGTAACACTTTCAGTTGTTAAGTTCCTCGGATTTGAGCAGATTTTCAAAAACTCACTCACAGGACTTCCCATTGGCGGAGGTAAGGGTGGCTCGGACTTTGATCCCAAAGGAAAGAGCGACAGAGAGATTATGATGTTCTGCCAGAGCTTTATGACCGAGCTTTGCAAGGTTATTGGTGAAAATACCGACGTTCCTGCAGGTGATATCGGAACAGGCGCAAGAGAAATCGGATATATGTTCGGTCAGTATAAAAGAATTCAGAAGAAGTACGAAGGTGCTTTAACGGGTAAGGGCTTATCCTTCGGCGGTTCACTCACAAGAACAGAGGCAACGGGCTACGGACTTCTTTACATAGTTGAAGAAATGCTTAAGTGTCACAAACATGAAATTGCAGGCAAAACCGTTGTTGTTTCAGGCTCGGGTAACGTTGCAATTTATGCAGTTGAAAAGGCTGAACAGCTTGGTGCAAAGGTTGTAACTGTTTCAGATTCAACGGGCTGGATTTATGACCCGGAAGGAATCGATATTGAGCTTCTTAAGGATATCAAAGAAGTTCGCCGTGAAAGACTTACTGCATATGCCCAGGAAAGACCTTCCGCTCAGTACCATGAGGGCAGGGGAGTATGGCAGATTAAATGTGATATTGCTCTTCCCTGTGCAACTCAGAATGAGCTTCATCTTGAAGATGCAAAACAGCTTGTTGCAAACGGCGTAATTGCTGTTGCAGAGGGCGCTAATATGCCCACAACAAGGGATGCAACAAAATACCTTCAGGAGAACGGCGTTCTCTTCATTCCCGGTAAAGCAGGCAACGCAGGCGGTGTTGCAACCTCAGCTCTTGAGATGAGCCAGAACTCGGAAAGAGTATACTGGAGCTTTGAAAAGGTTGATAGCAAGCTCAAGGATATTATGGTTAATATCTATCACAATATTGATGACGCTGCAAAAAAATACGGTCTTGACAACGACTTTGTTGCAGGTGCAAATATCGCAGGTTTCGAAAAGGTTGCAGACGCAATGATTGCGCAGGGTGTTGTATAATAATTGAGAATTGAGAATTGAGAATTGAAAATAACAATCGGAGCTAAGCGATTTGAAATTCTTTATTTTCCATTATCCATTTATTTACCTATAACAAACTTTATACATGGCAAGGGTGTCGCTGATTTATCAGTGGTGCCCTTGTCACCTTTTTGAAAGGCAAAGTGAGAAAATGACAAAGTATATATTTGTAACCGGCGGTGTTGTTTCGGGACTCGGAAAGGGTATAACTGCAGCTTCCCTCGGAAGACTGCTTAAGTCGAGGGGCTTGAAGGTTGCAGCCCAGAAGCTTGATCCGTATATCAATGTTGACCCCGGAACAATGAGCCCGTTTCAGCACGGCGAGGTTTATGTAACCGAGGACGGTGCCGAAACCGACCTTGACCTCGGCCATTACGAGCGTTTTATTGATGAAAATCTTAATAAATATTCAAATTTAACAACGGGTAAGGTTTACTGGAGCGTTCTCAACAAAGAACGCCGCGGTGAATACCTCGGCTCAACCGTTCAGGTTATTCCGCATATTACAAATGAGATTAAAGAATTTGTTTATTCTGTTGGAAGAAAGACGGATGCAGATGTTGTTATAACTGAAATAGGCGGAACTATCGGTGATATCGAGTCCCAGCCGTTTATTGAGGCTGTTCGCCAGATTTCTCTTGAAGTCGGCAGAGAAAACAGTCTGTTTATTCATGTCTGCCTTGTTCCGTTTTTAAGCGGTTCGGACGAACATAAAACAAAGCCCGCTCAGCATTCAGTTAAAGAGTTGCAGGGCATGGGTGTAAATCCGAACATTGTTGTTTTAAGATGTGATAAACCTCTTGAAAAACCGATTTTTGATAAGATTTCACTGTTTTGCAATGTAAAGCCCGATTGTGTTATTGAAAACATAACCCTTCCAAATCTTTACGAAGCACCTCTTATGCTCGAAAAGTCAAACTTTTCCGAGATTGTCTGCAGAGAGCTTAATATCAAAGCAGACAAGCCTGATTTAACTGACTGGACAAATCTTGTCAATAAAATCAAGGCGGAGCGAAAAGAGGTTAAAATTGCACTTGTCGGAAAATATGTTGAGCTTCACGATGCATATCTTTCCGTTGCAGAGGCTTTAAGGCATGCGGGATATTATCACGATGCAAGAGTAAAAATCAGCTGGATTGATTCCGAGGAAATCACAAAGGAAAACTGTGCTGAAATCTTTGAGGATATAAGTGGAATAATTGTTCCCGGCGGTTTCGGAAGCCGCGGAATTGAAGGAATGATTTGCGCTGCTCAGTATGCAAGAGAAAACGGCGTTCCCTATTTCGGAATATGTCTCGGAATGCAGATTGCAGTTATAGAATTTGCGAGGAATGCAGCAAAACTTTATGACGCAAACTCGGGTGAATTTGCAGAAAACTGCAAGAACAAAGTAATTGATTTTGTTCCGGGTCAGTATGAGGATATTGATAAGGGCGGAACACTGCGTCTCGGCGCATATCCCTGCGTTTTACAGAAAAGCACGGTTATACGCAAGCTTTACGACAAAAAGAATATAATCGAGCGCCACCGTCACAGATACGAGTTCAATAATGATTACAGAGAGCTTCTTCAAAGCAGGGGACTGACTTTAAGCGGTCTTTCTCCCGACGGAAAGCTTGTTGAAACAGTTGAACTTTCAGACAGGGACTTCCATATCGGAGTTCAGTTCCATCCCGAATTCAAGAGCAGACCGAACAGACCTCATCCGCTCTTTGTCGGATTTATCGGCGCAGCTCTTAAGAATTGAGAATTGAGAATTGAGAATTGAGGGCGGACACAGTCAGCCCGGATATGATAAGGAAAAACTTATGTTAACTCCAAATATGAATTATGCGAACCTTAAAGATTCGTATTTGTTTTATAATATTGCTAAAAAAACAGAAGCCTATAAAAATGAAAATGTACTCGTTCAAAAACTTTTTCCTTTAGGTATAGGCGATGTTTCTTTACCCCTGTGCAGCTCGGTTATTACTGCGCTGCACAGTGCGGTGGAAGATATGGCAAAAAAAGAAACCTTTGAAGGCTATCAGGATGAATGCGGAGCCCCTTTTTTAAGGCAGGCAATCGCAAAGCACTATGAAAAAAGAGGAATAAACCTTTCATCTGACGAGGTGTTTGTTTCAAGCGGTGCAAGCGATGAACTCGGCGATATTCTTGATTTGTTTGACAAAACAAGCAAGGCGCTTGTTATCGAGCCTGCTTATCCTGCATATGTTGATGCAAATATTATCGCAGGAAGAGAAATTTTGCATCTTTTTGCAAGTGAAGAGGAAGGTTTTGCGCCGTATCCCGATAAAAATATTAAAGCGGATATAATATATATCTGCTCACCCAACAACCCGACAGGTGCTGTTTTCACCAAAGAAAAGCTTGAAAAATGGGTTGAATATGCAAATGAAAATTCCTCGGTAATTCTTTTTGATGCTGCTTATGAAGCGTTCATTGAGGATGAAAAAATGCCCCATAGTATTTTTGAAATCGAAGGTGCTAAAACCTGTGCAATTGAAATATGCTCGCTTTCAAAAACTGCGGGATTTACGGGAACCCGACTCGGTTATACCGTTGTTCCTAAAGAGCTAAAGAGAAATAATATGTGCCTTAATGATATGTGGGTAAGAAACCGAACAACAAAAACAAACGGCGTATCATATATCATTCAAAAGGGCGCAGCGGCGGTGTTTACCGAAGAAGGTCAGAAGGAAATAAAAGAAAATATCAAGATATACAAAAACAATGCAAAGGTGCTTATGAGCGCACTTGATGAAGCAAATATCCGGTATTGCGGAGGCAAGAATGCTCCGTATATCTGGATGAAATGTCCCGACGGTATGAACAGCTGGGATTTCTTTGATTATCTGCTTAAGGAAATCCAGGTTATCGGAACACCGGGCGTCGGATTCGGTGAAAACGGAGATGGCTATTTTCGTTTCACCGCCTTCGGTGACAGCGAGGATACAAAAATCGCTGCACAAAGGATTGCAAAGCTTCTGAAAAAACAGTGAGGATAACTATGATTTACCCCGAAGAATATAAAAGCAAACTATCGCTTGTTGATACACAAAAGGCAATAAAAACAGTAAAAGACACCTTCCAGAAAGAACTCAGCTCAGCGCTTAATTTAACAAGAGTATCCGCGCCGATTATGGTAACAAAGGAAAGCGGAATTAATGACGATTTAAACGGCGTTGAAAGAAAAGTTCATTTCACAATGAAGAATGTTGAAGGTGAAGCTGAGGTCGTTCAGTCCCTTGCAAAATGGAAAAGAATGGCGCTTTATCAATACGGCTTTAAAGTTGATGAAGGGCTCTACACTGATATGAACGCAATCCGCCGTGATGACGACACGGATAATCTCCACTCAATGTTTGTTGACCAGTGGGATTGGTGCAGAGTTATCAGCAAAGAGGAGCGCAACACAGAGTTTCTTAAAGAAATTGTCAGAAAGATTGTTAAGGCAATTGCTAAAACCAACGAAGCCGTAAAAAAGGGATATCCCTCCCTTGCATTTGAAATGAAGGACGAGGTGAAATTTATAACAACTCAGGAACTTGAGGATAAATACCCCGAATTAACTCCGAAGGAAAGAGAGAATGAAGCCGCAAAGGAATACGGAACGGTTTTTCTTATGCAAATCGGAGGAAAGCTTAAAAGCGGACAAAAGCACGACGGACGCGCTCCCGATTACGACGACTGGAGTTTAAACGGTGATATTATTGTCTGGAACGAGCTTCTAAAATGCGCATTCGAAATTTCTTCAATGGGAATAAGGGTTGATGAAAAAAGTCTTGTTTGTCAACTTGAAGAGGAAGGCTGTACCGAGAGAGAAAACTTCCCGTTCCATAAGATGATTTTAAACGGAACTCTGCCTTTAACAATCGGCGGCGGAATAGGTCAGTCAAGACTTTGTATGCTGCTTCTTGAAAAGGCGCATATAGGCGAGGTACAGTGCTCAATCTGGAGCAACGAAATGAGAAAAGATTGTGAAAAACATAATATTTTCCTACTTTAAGAAAAAAGTGAATTATTTGGAGCGCCGGGGTCGTCGCTCCCTACGATTACGTTGTTGCGTGCTTTGTAGGGAATGGCGACCCCGACATTCCGCGTGCGAAGCTCCTTATAAGATTATCTATAAATTGAGGACGACGACCTCGCCGTCCCGTGTTCTAAGCGTCTAAAAATGTAACCGGTTGATTTATCTTTGGCATTATGTTATTATGTGGGAAAATCAGTTTCGGAGGGAATTATGGCGTCAATATTTGAAACACTAATGCTTGTTTGTTTTGGCCTTTCGTGGCCGTTTAATCTTGTTAAAAGCATCAAAGCGAAAACCGCTAAATCAATGAGTTTAAAGTTTTTGTGTCTTATTGAATTCGGCTATATCTGCGGTATTGCGGCAAAATTTGTCAGCGGAAATATCAACTATGTTCTGATAGTTTATTTTCTAAATCTGATAGTTGTCGGAGCGAATATAGCAGTTTTCTTCATAAATAAAAATCTCGATAAAAAGAACAGTGCAGACAGTTAATTGTCCGCACTGTTTTCTTCTTTTTTCTTCTGAAAATGCTTGTTTCTGAATGAGGTTAAGTATTCCTTTGCTAAATCGGTTGAAACTTTTCTTAAAATCTTGTTGAACTTATCCTTTTGCTCTTTGTTGAGTGTTGAAAGGGAATTGATGAGCGCAAATGCTCTTTTGAATTCAAAATTCTTCAAATCATAGAAATTGTTTATTCCCATCTCGGTAACAAGGTATTCAAGCGTGTTGAAGAAAAGCTCCAAATCCTCTTCGCCGACATACTCAAGCGTTTCGTTGATATATCTGCTGTATGTGTTTGAATAGCTGTCGTATTCATCTTCTGTAACAAGCTCACCATCTTTTATCTCCCAGGTTGCAACCGAATGCTGTCGTAAGCCTCTGATTGCTTCGCTGTGAACAATTTTAGCTTTTAAATCATGGTATAACAGTCTTCCGATTATTGAGGACTGGGGTGTTAAAAGATGAATTCTGTCTTTAATCTGAAGAAAATCATATCTTTCAAAAAACCATTTCGGGAATCCGGGAGCGTCAAACTCATAAATGCCGTCAATTCGCTTTTTCAGTGAATTCGAACAGTTTACACCTGCAAAAACTGCAAGGTTTCCGCCCTTCGAATGACCGCAGATACGAATTTTGCCGTCAGTCAGCATTGCCGTTTCCTGAAAGTAATAAAGCGCTTCAATCTGAGCGGGAACGGGGAACATATATGAAAGCATTGTCGATTCCTTAACACCGATAACGGTTATGTCCGTGCCCCTATAGGCTACAACAAGATTGCCGTCGGGAAGAAGAATGTTGATTGCCGAAAACTGCTTGTCAATTTCGCCGTTAACATTGTTGATATAGTGACAGAGTTTTGCTTCGCCGAATCTTTTTGTTTTTGCACATTCCCTCAGTAAAATGGCTGATTTCTGGCAAACGCTGATAAGCTCGTTAATTTCCTCTTCGGAGTGAATGGAATAAAACTTCATTGCAGCGTCGCTGACGAAAACACTTTCACTTTCTTTGACAATATCCCCAAAATCATTATAGATTAGCTGCGAGAAAATCAAAGCGTCTATTTCATTGAAAACCTTTTCATTAAAACCAAGTCCGCCGAAGGTTTCAATATAATCAATTAAATATTTCATTTAATCACCGGAAAATATTTTTTATCAAGTATTTTTATTGCAACAATAACACATGTGAAGGTAACAAGTCCGCCGAAAGTTACATCGCTGAGATAGTGAGCGCCCATAACAAGCCTTGTGAAAGCAACTGTTCCCGTGTATATGAATGCAATGATGAACAAAACTGTTTTTTTGCTTTCAAGCTTTTTGTTGATGTAAGGAAGCGTCATAAGTAAATAGCTTATTCCTGCGCCTGCTGTGTGACCCGAAGGAAAGGATTTATGTCCGTTTATTCCGTTTGGATGAAGCCAGGAGGTAAATGCCTCATAGCTTCCTGCGGCAAGAAGGTCTCTGAAACGAATTCTGCCCCAGAGGTATTTAAGTCCCTCAATAATCGTAACCTCGGCGCACATAACAATAATTCCTGCAAATGCGAGAATAATCAGCTTTCTTTTCGTTTCCTCATCAAAACTTATAAACTGACCGAAAAACAAAACAAAGAGTCCGAAGCCGATACCGAAAATAATTCCGAAAACAAGATTGTTTTCTTCAACAAAGAAGTATCTTGCTATGTGGTATCCTATGTAAACGGAAGCGCTTATCCAGACAAATAAACCGAGCTTTTTATGTGTTTTGTTATCGCAAAAATAAAATATAAGCGTTCCTGCTATAATCGGAAGCAGTCTTGCAGGCATTTCACCCGTGTTGCAAAACCATATTGCAAACGGATTCTTCGGATTGTTGAGAAAAATATCAAGCTTCAAATCAACAAAAAGTGCCGTAATCAGAGCTGTCACAGAAAAAATGTAGTAAAAGATTATTTCGTATTTATATTTCTTTAGCATGCTAATCACCCGAGAATATATTAACAGATATACAGCATTTTTTCAATATATCTTATCTATATTTACAAATATTGATTTTAATATACATATATGGTATAATATAAAAAAATTATGTGCAGGTAAAGCTATGTTCGATTGCTCGATGACAATAAACAGAATAAGTATTGATGAAAACAAGCTTCGTCTTTCCGTTGCTTTCAGCTGTGATTATAATGTTGATGTAACCTCGCCGAAGGCAAAAATTTTCTTTCAGCAGGGCGAAACAACAAGAAGGCTTCCTCTTCTTGTAACCAACTATTTCCGCCAGAAGCAAAGCGAAAGCTGTGTTGTTGTTTGCAACTACACATTTCTGATTGACAAGCTCTTTTTCAACAAAAACAGCGACGATGATATAAAACTGCGAATTGACTTTTATTACGGGGATGAAGAGTGCATCGGCGTTCCTTTTAACATATCTTCAAATGTTCTTATTGATAATCCCGATTTGGATGTCAGCGAGGAGAATATTGAATACGAATGTTCCGACGGTGTTGCTGTTTTCGACTCAGCAAATGACTTTGAAACCTCGAACACAAAGTATTTTGACAAATATGCGTTCATTTTCGATTTTGAAAAAAACTTAATTATTCTCAGAAAAACCGAAAGTGCAAAGAAAAGAAGAAAATTCAAACCCGTAAGCGCTCTTGTAAAATTTGTTTTCTTTGTTCTCAGAGTTGTGCTTGCAATAGTTCTGGCTCCGTATTTTGTTTTCGACGGATTTTTTGCAGCACTCGGCGTTATTCCGAAACGCTCAACAAAACAGATTGACGGCGTTTTCAAAAATATTTTTGTTCAGATTAAAATTAATTTTTCATCTTTTCTTAAAACAAGCTTCAAGAAGACAAATGTTATTGAAAATCTGAGAAAACCCATTCTTGCAGTTTTCAGATGGTACTACAGAGTTCTTTGTGACCATCACGAAATCGTTCCCAACAGAGTTGCATTTATGTCGGGAAGAAGGGACGAGATGGGCGGAAATCCCGACTATGTTTATAACCTGATTAAAGACAGGGATGATATTGATTTCAAATTTCTTCTTTTCTCCGACCCGAACGGTCACAGCAAGCTGAAATACATTAAAGAGTTTATGCATTTATATGCAACAAGCAAGGTTGTTATTGTAGACGATTATTTCAGACTCCTCAATGTTGTTGACAAGAGGGAAGGGGTCAAGCTCTTCCAGCTTTGGCACGCCTGCGGAGCCTTCAAAACCTTCGGTTTTACAAGACTCGGGAAAAAGGGCGGTCCCAAGCAGGACGATGTTAACCACAGAATGTATGACTGCGCGATAGTCAGCTCCAAGGAAATTGCAAAGCACTATGCCGAGGGTTTCGGACTCAGCGACGAATGCATTGCCGCAACGGGTATTCCGAGAACGGATATCTTTATGGATGAGCAGTATGCAAAAAGCGTAAGAGAAAGCTTTTATGAAAAGCGGCCTCAGCTCAAGGACAAAAAGATTATTATGTTTGCTCCAACTTTCAGAGGAAACGGTCAGATGAGCGCATACTATCCGCTTGAGGCATTCAATCCCGTTCAGCTTTATGAGAAGCTCGGCGGAGAATATGCAATTTTAATCAAGCTGCATCCCTTCTGTAAGGAAAGATTTGTTATTGATGAAAAATACGGCGATTACATAATAGATTTATCCGAAGAGGATGAGCTTAACGATTTGCTTTTTGTAACCGATTTGCTCATAACCGATTATTCAAGCGTTATCTTTGAAGCGTCGCTTTTAAATATTCCGATGCTGTTTTATGCATATGATTTGTATGAATATATTTCAAGCCGTGATTTCTACTATGATTTTGAAGGTTTTGTTCCGGGAAAAATTGTTTTCAGGGAAAGCGACATTGCAAAAAGCATAATAAATAATGATTTTGAAAGCGAAAAGGTTGACGGATTTAAAAACAGATTCTTCGACTCCCTCGACGGAAAATCTTCACAGAGGGTTGCCGATTTAATAGTAAGCAGTTTAGATATCTAAAGGAGAGAATATATATGGTATACGGAGTTGTTTTAGCAGGCGGAATCGGCTCAAGAATGGGAGGGGACAAGCCCAAGCAGTATCTTGAGGTTAAGAATAAGCCCATTATCATCTACACGATAGAGAAGTTTTTCTCTGTTCCCGAATTTGAGAAAATCATTGTTCTTTGCCCCAACCAGTGGGTTGAGCACACAAAGAACCTTATTGAAAAGCATATTGCGCCCGTTAAGGATAGAGTTGTTGTTATTGAGGGCGGAACAACAAGAAACGAAACAATTATGAATGCAATCAAGTTTATCGACTCTGAAGGCAAGCTTGATGAAGAAACAATAATTGTTACCCACGACAGCGTGCGTCCCTTTGTTACCCACAGAATTATCAAGGAAAACATTGAAGCTGCAAAGGCATACGGCGCTTGCGACACGGTTGTTCCCGCAACAGATACCATTGTTGAGGCGCTTGATAACACTGTTATCAGCGATATCCCCGACAGAAGCAAGATGTATCAGGGTCAGACCCCTCAGTCTTTTAATGCAATGAAGCTCAAGAGAATGTATGACTCACTTACCGAAGAGGAAAAAAGCATTCTCACCGACGCTGCAAAAATATTTGTTATCAAGGGCGAGAAGGTTGCTCTTGTTGACGGCGAAACATATAATGTTAAAATAACTTATCCATACGATTTGCGTGTTGCAAGGTCATTCCTGGAGGAAGAAGAGAATGATTAATACAGTATTTCGATTAGTATCTCCGAGGCGCTTTGAAATTGCGTTTGAGGATATTGATTTGTTTTCGGGCAATACGATTGTCCGCCCGACAAATCTTTCAATCTGCAATGCCGATATGCGTTATTATCTCGGAACAAGGGACGCAAAGGTGCTCGCCGAAAAGCTTCCTATGGCGCTTATTCACGAGGGAATAGGTGAGGTTGTTTTCGACCCGTCGGGCACATTCAATTCCGGCGACCTTGTTGTTATGGTTCCTAATATGCCGACGGAAGATGATGAATACATCGGTGAAAACTATCTTCGTTCATCAAAATTCTGCGGTTCTTCAATGGATGGATTTCTTCAGGAATATGTTGAAATTTCACCGAAAAGACTTGTTAAGCTTCCCGACGGAATCGACAGAAATGTTGCAGCGTTCACGGAAATAGTTTCCGTTTCGGTTCATGCAATTTCAAGATTTGATAAGATTGCTCATGAAAGACGCGATGTTATCGGCGTTTGGGGCGACGGCAATTTAGGTTATATTACCTCTCTGTTTTTGAAATACACATTCCCGAATTCAAAGATTGTTGTTTTCGGAACACAGAGGGAAAAACTTGCGGATTTCACCTTTGCCGATGAAACCCACCTTGTTCACGAAATTCCCGATGGCTTCACAATGGACCATGCCTTTGAATGCGTCGGAGGAAACGGAAGTCCGATTGCTATTGAGCAGATTATCGGACTTATTAAACCCGAGGGAACAATTTCGATTCTCGGAGTCAGTGAATATCCCGTTTCGGTGAACACAAGAATGATTCTTGAAAAAGGACTTCGCGTTTTCGGCTCATCAAGAAGCGGAGCAGAGGATTTCAAAAAGACCGTTGAAATGTATAAGGCTCATCCCGAGATTATTGATTATCTCGGCAACCTTGTTTACAGCGTTAACACAGTCCGCACAACAAAGGACTTAAAGGACGCATTTGAAAAGGACACAAGAAAGCATTTCGGAAAAGTTATAATGAAGTGGGAGCTTTAATCACAAATTACGAATTACGAATTTCGGATTCTCACTTCGTTCGAGCAATTAGTTCGGGGTGCTGAAAATGAAAGATTTTCTTTTATTTTACGAATTTGTGTAGGGAATGGCGCCCTCGACATTCCGCAACGACAATATTACCGTTACACTAACTGATAAATGATACGATTTAGCAGGAAGGATAATATTATGACTATTCATATTATTAATAATCTTTCTTATGACAAGATTACAATTGAAATAGATAATAATAGCTATACAATTCAAAAAAGTGAAAGCATTAATATTTCTTCTGATAAAAGCCAAAATCAACTTTCAGTTACTGTTTTAGATAAAAGCAATCATTATTTTGATTTACCTGCACTTCTTACTCTTTCATTTGGAAGAAAGAGCTCTTGGTGTGAAGTATTCTGCAAGTCAATATTGGTATTTAATACTAATAATGATAAATGTATAATTGAATTAAAGGATAATGAATATCAGACTGACAAACGGCACATATTTAAAGCGGTGGAGTTTGTAACTACCGATTCTCAAATCGAAAAAACAGAGTATTTGTTCACAGATGTTAAATCAGTTAAAAAGAAGCATATAGTATATAATCTATTAGTCCCTATGCTAACGCCATTATTGATAATTGACATAATTCTCTTTTGTATTTATGGTAATATTGGTCTGCTGTTTGGAGCTGTTTTTTGCATTTGCGTTTTCACGCTACCGGGTATTATTGACATAATAAAATTCAATAATAGATGTGATGATAAGAGTGTGCTCGAAAAGTTATAACTAAATGAAGTAAAAGTGCATAGATAAAAACTGATGTGAAGAATCACATCAGTTTTTTGTTTATAGTATTCAAAACTTTTTTCTTATCAGCGCTCCAGAGGGGAGCAATTAAGTCCTTTTTTGCGCCGTCTCCTGTCAGGCGGTGAATAACAACGTTTTCGGGAATGATATCAACGCACTGTTTTATTATCTCTGCGTATTCATCAATGTCAAGTGTTTTAACTTTACACTCGTTATAATCTTTTTCAAGGTCTGTGCCTTTTAAAACATGGAGAAGCTGCAGCTTTATTCCGTCCGTTTTTTCGCAGACATATCGGACGCTTTCCAGAATATCCTCAGTAGTTTCGTTTGGAAGTCCGATAATAAGATGGGTAACAACATTTATTCCGATTTCGTGAAGGCTGTCAACCGCCTTATCATAAACCGAAAGCGGATATCCGCGGCGTATGTATTCAGCCGTTTTTTCATGGATTGTCTGCAGTCCGAGTTCAACAAAAACCGGCTTGGATTTGTTTATTTCATCAAGTAATTGCAACACTTCTTCGCCCAGGCAGTCGGGGCGTGTTGCAATTGAAATTGCAACAACATCGGGATGACTGAGCGCCTGATAGTATTTATCTCTGAGCTCATCAATTGGGGCATAGGTGTTTGTGAACGCCTGAAAGTATGCAATGTATTTTCCGTCTTTTATTTTTTTCTCAACAAGGCGCTTTCCCTGTTCAATCTGGTCAGTTATGCTCAGCTCTCTGCTTGATGCAAACTCTCCGCTGCCGCCTTTTGAGCAGAAAATACAGCCCCTTGTATCAATTGTTCCATCGCGATTCGGGCAGGTGAAACCTCCGTCAATGGCAAGCTTATATACTTTACACCCGAAACGCTCTTTTAAGTATGAATTAAGACTTGTATATTTCATAGAATTCCTTAATGTTCTTTTCGTTTCCGCAAATGTATGACTGAATCTTTGACGGGTCAACGTCTTTGCCGTCAGCTGTTTTTGCAATTCCGCCTGCTTCTCTTAAAATAACCGTTGCTCCTGCCCAGTCCCAGGGACGGAGAATCAGTTCAAAAAAGAAATCCGATTTGCCCGAAGCAACATAGCAGATGTCAAGCGCTGCAGTACCCGAACGGCGGACCTCAATTGATTTTAAGAAAAGCTTTTTTGCAGTGTCAAAGGTTTTGTCGGCAAATTCGTGTTCATAGGGGCAGGTTCCGAAAAGCACAAGACTGTTTTCCATGTCAGCATCACTTATGTGAATCCGTTTGCCGTTGAGATATGCTCCTTTGCCTTTTTCGGCATAAAAAAGATTATTCAAATCGGGGTCGAGAACAACGCCGAGATAAAGCTCTTTATTCTTGGTTAATCCAACGCTTATTGCCGAGCGCTGAAAGCCCTTTATGAAATTGGTTGTTCCGTCTATCGGGTCGATAATAAAGCAATATCCGTCCGAAACCTCTTTATCTCCGCCTTCCTCTTCGCCCATAAAATGAGCGTCGGGAATAACCTTTTTCAGTTCATCAAACAAAAAGTCCTGAATGAGCTTATCATATTTTGTAACAAGATTAACATTTGAGCCTTTTTCCGAAACGCCGAGGTCATCATCGGCGCTTTTATATATTTCTCCTGCTTTTTTAACGATTTCAATTATTTTGCTGAGCATAGCGCACCTTCTTTCCACCAATGTATTTTATCATAAATTGCGGATTTTTCAATATACTTTATTATGGTCTTTATGTCAATTATCACTGCAAAGTTTATATCAAAACTGCTCAGGTTTTTTAATCTCGGCGCAACAACTCTGCCCGGAAGGATTGCGCTGAAAATGAAATACAATATTCTTAACACTCTATCAAAGGGTGTTGAGATTATCTGCATAACCGGAACGAACGGAAAAACAACCTCCTGCGCCCTGGTTGAGCACGCGCTGAAAAATGAGGGGTATTCGTATTTTATCAATAAGAGCGGAGCAAATATGATAAGCGGAGTTGCAACTTCTTTCATTGAAAACAGCTCCGTTTTCGGAAAGTGCAAAAAGGAATATGCAATTCTTGAATGTGATGAAAACTCTTTTCCTGAGATATCCAGATATCTCGACGCCGAAATAGTTGCTGTAACAAATGTTTTTCGCGACCAGCTCGACAGATACGGTGAAACCGAAACAACTCTTAAAACAATTGTGAGCGCTACCCATAATATGCCTGAGGCGGTTCTTGTTCTGAATGCCGACTGTCCGCTTACATATTCAATAAGCGAAAAATGTGAAAATGAAATCATAACCTTCGGAATTAATGCCGACTACAAGCTGAAATCCGCCGATGATAACCGCTTCTGCCCTATATGCAAAAGTGAGCTGATTTATAAATCAAAAGTTTATGCTCAGCTTGGGAATTACTATTGCCCGAGGTGTGCGTTCAGAAGAGCTTATCCCGATGTCTGCGCCGAGGAAATAACTGTTCTTGACGACGGGTCAAGCGAGTTTTTTATCAACGGGAACAAAAGGGAATTGATGTCAACATCACTCGGAGGGATATACAATGTGTATAATTATTGCTGTGCATACGCAATATTGAAAACATTGGGTATTAAATCGAACTCACTGAACACTTTTTCGGGAGCTTTCGGGAGAATGGAACGCTTTTCAGGTGATGGCTTCGAGGTGCTTATGTTGCTTGTTAAAAATCCCGTCGGTTTTTCAAACTGTATAAACTTCGCTTCGAAAATGAGCGGATATAATTTTGTTTTTGCCCTCAATGACAATGAAGCCGACGGAATTGATGTCAGCTGGATTTGGGGCGCGCTTATGATATGGCGCTGCGGTTGAAATATGACAGTATTGCGGTTTCGGATATCATTGACGGAGAAGATTATGAAACGCTGATTAAAATGCTGAACTTAAAAAGGCAAAATGCTGTTGTTTTTGCAAACTACACCTCGATGATGAATATGAGAAAGTGCTTTGTTAAGGCTTTCGGCGGAAAGGAGTTCTGGGAGTGAAAACGGTGAAAATTGCCCATCTCTATCCGAAGGAACTGAATCTCTACGGCGATATCGGCAATGTTATCTGTTTGTACTACAGGTTGAAAAAACGCGGATATTCAGTTGAAATTGAAAATGTCGAAATAGGGGATAAGCTTGGAAGTTTTGATATTCTTGTTATCGGCGGAGGTCAGGATAAGGAGATGAATATTGTTTCAACTGATTTGAAAAGGAAAAGCGAAATGCTTTCATACTGCGTTAACAGAGGAAAAACTGTTTTTGCCGTTTGTGCGGGCTTTCAGCTTCTCGGAAAGTACTATATCAATCAGCAGGGTGATGAAATGAAACTCAGTTCTGCGCTTGATTTTTACACTGTTGCGGGCAAAAAAAGAATGATTGGAAATATGGTTTTTGAAACTCCGTTCGGAAAAATTGTCGGCTTTGAAAACCACAGCGGTAAAACCTATCTTTCTGATTCGCTCAAACCGCTCGGTAGAATTATAAGTGGATTCGGCAATAAC
>CAJOEV010000031.1:18227-31422 GCA_905233545.1 uncultured Eubacterium sp.
GTTGCCATAATAGTTTATTGCATAGTTAATCAACGAGCCACGCGCCACGAACCACGACCTACGAGCCACGAACCACGATTATTGGGTTGCTTTTTATAAATAATATGCTATAATTAAAAATAATTCTAAATATTAGGGATGTTTAAATGACTGAATATTCATCAATTAAAGAAATTCTTGAAAAAACAGGAACATATACAGGCTTGACTGTCGGTATCTCAATGCAGCCCCTTCTTCATGCACAAAAGGACAATATTATTGTCGTTCGTCCCGAAGAAAGGCTGAAAAAATACGATGTTGCGCTCTATGTTACCTCATACGGAAAATATATTATGCACAGGGTTATCGAGGTTTGTGATGACCACTATGTTATTATGGGCGATAATCTTCTTAAAAAAGAGTATGTAACCGACGATATGATTTGCGGAAAGCTTATCGGGTTTTATAAAAACGGAAAGCACTATGTTGACTGCGAAAACTCAAAGCTTTACAAGTTTTATTCAAAACTTATTGTTGCGATTATACCGATAAAGCCCGCACTGTTTTTTGTACGCAGATGCGTAACATACCCGTTCAGAAAAACAAAGAGGCTTTTTAAGAAGCTTTTTGGGAAGGATAAATAAGTGGAAAACGAAGCAAAAAGAAGAATCAGCAAAAGCGATATAGATACTTTAAAGTGGATTTACTCAATATGCAGGGGTGAACGCTTTAAGGTTTATCTTCTTATTTTAACAAACATCATTCACGGTGTTATGACAATTGTTTTTGCAGGATTTTCAAAAAAAATTATTGATGCCGCAACAATAGATAAATCCTTTGACAGGGTTATTCATTATGCGATTCTGTTCCTTTGCGTTCTTGTTTTTCAGTTGAGTCTTAATCTTATCAGCCGAAGCACATCGGAACGCTGCAAGGCAAAAATAGAATGGCATTTAAAGCAGTATATGCTGAAAAGCATAATGAAAAAGGATTATGCGTCCGTCAGCAAATACCACACAGGCGAACTTCAGAACAGAATGTTCAACGATGTAACCGTTATTTCGGACGGATTTACAACTATTCTTCCGAGCGTTGTATTTTTTATTGTAAGACTGGTAAGTGCTTTTGCATATCTTGTTGTAATCGACAGAATATTTGCAATTGTTTTCCTTGTCGGCGGAATTGCCGTTTTTTTGTGCACAAGGATGTTCAGAAAAACGCTTAAAAGACTGCATAAGGAAGTTCAGGCAACCGAGGGAAAAACCCGTTCGTTTATTCAGGAAGCAGTAACAAGCCTTCTTGTTGTTAAATCTTTCTCGGTTGAAAAGAAAATTGCAAGCGAATCAGATGAGCTTCAGAGCGAAAACTATAAGGCAAAGATGAGAAGAAGATTCTTCGGTATTGCTGCAAATGCAGGAATAAGCTTTGTTTTTTCCTTGGGATATATTTTTGCTCTTTCCTTCGGAGCATATAGGCTTCTTCACGGAATGAGCTACGGTACCGTTACCGCAATGCTTCAGCTCGTTAACCAGATTCAATCGCCGTTTGCAGCGCTTTCAGGTGTTCTGCCGAGATATTTTTCACTTGTTGCTTCGGGTGAAAGATTAATTGAAATTGATTCGCTTCCCGATGAAACAAGCGAAAATTCGATAATAGACAATCCTGCCGAGGTTTATGAAGAGCTTAAGAGCATTAATTTCAACAATATTTCATTTGCTTACGACAGAGATGTTATTCTTGATAACACTTCTCTTGAGATTGCTAAAGGTGACTTCATTGCAATAATGGGTATTTCGGGAATAGGAAAAAGCACGCTGTTAAAGCTTCTTCTCGGTGTGTTTAAGGTTAATGAAGGAAGTATCGAATTTGAACTCGAAAACGGCAAAATCGAAGTTGACAACAAAACACGAAGAATGTTTTCATATGTTCCCCAGGGCAACTTCCTGCTTTCCGGAACAATCAGGGATAATTTAACCTTTATCAATGATGATGTAACCGAGGAAGAAATTGAAGAGGCTATAAGAATTTCCTGCTCGGATTCATTTATCAGCGAGCTTCCCGACGGACTTGAAACCGTTATCGGTGAAAGGGGAATAGGACTTTCTGAAGGCCAGCTTCAGCGCCTTGCAATTGCGCGTTCACTGCTTTCAAAAGCGCCTGTTATTCTTCTTGACGAGGCAACCTCAGCGCTTGATGAGGATACCGAAAAACGCTTTTTGACAAATCTTAAAATGCTTGATGAAAAGACCTGCATTATTGTAAGCCACAAAAAAGCAGCGCTTGAAATCTGCAATAAGCATGTTCAGATAATCGATTCAAAAATTGTTGTGGAGGAAAAATAATGCTCTTAACAAAATGGGGCAGAGAAATAAAGGATATTCCGCTTTCAGAGTATCCCCGTCCTCAGTTTAAAAGGGACAGCTTTTTCTGTCTTAACGGAAAATGGCAGCTCTCTTTTTCAAAGGAAAAGAGAATTCCCGATAGCTTTGAATATGAAATACTCGTTCCTTTTTCTCCCGAAACTCCGCTTTCGGGAGTTTTAAGAGAATTAAAAAATGATGAATTTCTTATATATCAAAAAAGCTTTACCCTTGATGAAAGCTTCAACAAGGGCAGAGTGTTCATCAATTTCGGAGCTGTTGACCAGATTGCCGAAGTTTATTTGAACGGAAGTTTTGTTGCTTCTCATTACGGGGGATATACTCCTTTTACCTTTGAAATTACCGATTACCTTAAAGACGGCGAAAACATTTTGAATGTTATTGCCGAGGATAAATGCGAGGAAAACGAATATTCAAGGGGAAAACAGAGAACAAAACGGGGCGGAATCTGGTATACAAAGCAAAGCGGTATATGGCAGAGCGTCTGGCTTGAAAGCACGCCCGAGGACTATATAAAGTCGGTCAAAATCACTCCCGATTTTGATAATGAACAGGTCAGCTTTGAGTTTGAAAACGAAAATTCAGTTGAGATTCTTATATATGACGGAAACGAGCTTATTGCCGACACAAATGATACAGTAATCAAGCTTCCTCAGTTCAAAGCGTGGTCGCCTGAAAATCCGTTTCTTTATGATGTTGTTTTCAAATACGGCAAGGACAGAGTTAAGTCATATTTCGGAATGAGAAAGTTCTCCGCTGGAACTGATGAAAAAGGAATTGAAAGGCTTTTTCTCAACAATAAGCCGTATTTTCACAACGGACTTCTTGACCAGGGCTATTATCCCGACGGCTTTTTAACTCCGCCGAGCTATGAAGCACTTGAAAATGATGTTATAACGATGAAGGAATGCGGTTTTAATATGCTGAGAAAGCATATCAAAATCGAGCCGCTTCTCTGGTATCACTACTGTGATAAAAACGGAATAATCGTTTGGCAGGATATGATAAACGGTGGAGGAAACTATTCTCTTGAAACATCCGCTATTCCGTTTTTGAATATAACTCTTGATGATTCGAACTATAAAACCTTTAAGCGCACAAACGAAAGAGCAAGAGAGCTCTATTATCAGGAACTTAAAGAGATGATTAATGCGCTTTATAACTGCCCGTGCATTGCAATGTGGGTGTAAGGAGCTCGATAATACAAGGCTTGTTGATTCCGCTTCGGGATGGCACGACCAGGGAATGAGTGATGTTATTTCAAAACATATTTATTTCACTCCGATAAGAGTTAAAGCAGGTGAACGCCCCTGGGTTCTTTCCGAATTCGGAGGCTACGGATATAAGATATCGAATCACACATTCTCCGAAAAAATGTTTGGTTACCGTATTTATAAATCAAAGGAAAGCCTAACAAAATCATATAAAAAGCTCTATGAAAAGGTTATAATTCCTCAGATAAAAAAAGGTCTTTCGGCAACGGTTTATACCGAGGTTTCGGATGTTGAGGACGAACTCAACGGACTTATGACCTATGACAGAGAGATTTTGAAGATAGATAAAGAAGTGTTACAAGATATTAATTCAAAGGTTAAATATTAGCCGCGCGTTTTGCGTTGCAATTTCTGAAAGGATAAAAAATTATGAACCAGTTAGAACTCAAAGACGGCGTTAAAGCCGTTATCAAAACCAACAGGGGAGATATGACATTTATTCTTCTTCCCGAGGCTGCTCCGAAGGCGGTGGAGAATTTTACAACCCATGCAAAAAACGGATACTATGACGGGCTCATCTTCCACAGAATTATAAAGGACTTTATGATTCAGGGCGGCGACCCGAACGGAACGGGAATGGGCGGAGAATCAATCTGGGGAGCTCCGTTTGAGGATGAATTTGCGCTTGACGCAAGGAATTATTACGGTGCGCTTTCAATGGCTAATTCGGGACCGAACACAAACGGCTCACAGTTCTTCATTGTTCAGGCAAAAACCGCACCGCCTCAGATGCTCGATCAGATGGAACAGCTCACCGACAAAGGCTATCCGAGGGAATGCATTGATAACTATAAAAAAGTCGGCGGAACTCCGTGGCTCGATTTTCATCATACCGTTTTCGGTCAGCTTGTTGAGGGCGAGGATATTCTTGAGGATATTGCCGCAGTTAAAACAGGAATGAACGATAAGCCGGTTTATGATGTGGTTATTGAAAAGATAGAGATTTTATAAATGCAAAATGAGTGCAAAAAACACTTGAATTTTCTATATTAGTTAACTATAATAATTAATCGATATTTAATTAATGAGGTGAAAGTTATGACAATAAAACCGCTTGCAGACAGAGTTTTGCTTAAAACTGTTGATGCACAGGAAACAACCGAAAGCGGACTTATTCTTGCTGCTTCTGCTCAGGAAAAGCCCGAGATTTCAGAGGTTATCGCAGTAGGTCCCGGAACAGAGGAACACCCGATGACTGTTAAGGTCGGCGATAAGGTAATTATCTCGAAGTATTCAGGCACTCAGGTTAAGCTCGACGGCACGGAATACACAATATCCGAGATTAAGGATATTCTTGCAGTAGTTGAATAATAATTAAGAATTAATAGTTAAGAGTTAAGAATTGATGGTGGGCTCCCTTGGAGCGGCGCCAGACCCTTTTGTCTCGCGAGCTCGACATTTCCCCTAACAGGGGAATCACCCACACCCGAAATTCTTCATTCTTCATTCTTAATTTTTCATTTTTAAGGAGGAATCATTATGGCAAAAGATATAATTTACGGCGAAGAAGCCCGCAAGGCACTTCAGTCAGGTATTGACCAGCTTGCAAATACAGTTAAAATAACACTCGGTCCCAAGGGACGCAATGTTGTTCTTGATAAGAAATACGGCTCACCGCTGATTACAAACGACGGTGTAACCATCGCTAAGGAAATTGAGCTTGACAATCCCTTTGAAAATATGGGCGCTCAGCTTGTCAAAGAGGTTTCGTCAAAGACCAATGACGATGCAGGCGACGGAACAACAACCGCAACCCTTCTTGCTCAGGCACTTGTCAGAGAGGGAATGAAAAACGTTGCAGCAGGCGCAAATCCGATGAGCGTTAAAAAGGGAATTGAAGGCGCTGTTGATGCAGCAGTGGGCGCAGTTAAGGAAAGCGCCCAGGCTGTTAAGGATAATGCGGATATTGAAAGAGTTGCAACCGTTTCGGCTGGCGACAACTATATCGGTTCACTTATCGCAGAGGCAATGGAAAAGGTTTCTTCCGACGGAGTTATTACAATGGAATGCAGTTCGACAGAGGCTACATTTCTCCCTATATGGTAACCGACACAGATAAGATGGAAGCTGTTATCGACGATGCAATGCTTCTTATCACAGATAAAAAAATCAGCGTTATTGCTGATATACTTCCCCTTCTTGAAGCAGTTCTTAAGGCAGGCAAAAAGCTTGTTATTGTTGCAGAGGATGTTGAGGGTGAAGCACTTCAGACAATTCTTCTCAACAAACTTCGCGGAACATTCACATGCGTTTGCGTTAAGGCTCCCGGCTTCGGCGACAGAAGAAAGGATATGCTCCAGGATATAGCAATCTTAACAGGCGGTCAGGTTGTTACAAGCGATATTGGACTTGAGCTTAAGGATACAACAATGGCAATGCTCGGTGAAGCTCGCCAGGTTAAGGTAACAAAAGAAAACACCATCATCGTTGACGGTGCAGGCGACGGCGAACAAATTAAGTCGAGAGTTGCTCAGATTAAAGCTGCAATCGAAACAACAACCTCAGAGTTTGACAGGGAAAAACTCCAGGAAAGACTTGCTAAGATGGCAGGCGGTGTTGCAGTTGTAAAAGTCGGCGCAGCAACCGAAACCGAAATGAAAGAAAAGAAACTCAGAATTGAGGACGCTCTTGCAGCAACAAAGGCAGCTGTTGAAGAGGGAATCGTAGCAGGCGGTGGAGTTGCTCTTCTCAACGCAGTTCCCGCAGTTGAAGCGCTTCTTGATACTGATGATGCAGATTTCAAAACAGGTGTTTCAATCGTTCTCAAAGCTCTTGAGGAGCCGATTCGCCAGATTGCCGCTAATGCAGGACTTGAAGGCTCGGTAATCGCAGACAGAGTTATGAATAGCGAAAAAGGTCACGGATACGATTTCGCTTCAAACGAATATGTTGATATGATTAAAGCAGGAATCGTTGACCCCGCAAAGGTAACCCGTTCTGCACTCCAGAACGCAGCGTCCGTTGCAGCAATGGTGCTCACAACCGAAAGCCTTGTAACAGATATTAAAGACCCCAAAGCTGAAGCAGCAGAAGCAGCCGCAATGGCAGCCGCAGCACAATCAGGCGGTATGTATTAATTAACAAAATAAAACAGAGGAAATTCGGCTTGAATTTCCTCTGTTTTTTATTGATTGAGCGAAGCGAGAAACCGAAAACTCGGAACTCGGGTCTCGGAACTCGCAACTTATTTATAAACCCTTTCAATCCTCGGATTCACCATCAGCGGACTTATATCAACCGTTGCCAAATCACCGGGCTTAATGTCTGTTCCGGTTATGTCGACTGCGGTGTGGGAAAGACCGATACCGCCGATAACATAATGCATTTCACCGTTTATGCGGACATACATCTGCTTCTTTTTCAGAAATGCCTTGAAAATGCTCAAAACATATCTGAAATCATAAAGCTCTTTTTCTTTTCCGAGACCGAAACCGTCGTAGTGACCGATTGGAACTATGGCGATTTTTGTTTCTCTTTTGGTTGTGTATGTTCCGTTGTATCCGATTGAATACCCTGCAGGAACTGTTTTAACATCAACAACCTCCGCTTCAAGAACGCCGAGGCGGTTGAGCTTCGTTTTATTTCTTGTGATAACTCTTCCCGTGAAAGCAGAGCCAATACGGACAGCGTCAAGACATACATCGCTGACATTGAGCAGAGCGGGTGAGTTTGCAGCGTGAATAATGCCGATTTCGCCGACCTCTTTTTTAATCTGCTCCATTGTGTCCTTGAAAAGTACAAGCTGAGTTTTGGTAAGCTCGCTGTTTCTGAACGCTGATGAAAAATGGGTGTATGCTCCGACGAACTGAAGATTTTCGAAGGAATAGCATTTGATTGCATCGTTAACTTCACTCGGAAGGAAACCGTATCTTCCCATACCCGTATCTATCTTAAGATGGCACTTAACCTTTTTGTCAAGCTCATTTGCAACCTTGTTCATCACTTCGGCAGCACCAAGCGAGCCTATGGTTGCAATAGCGCCGTTTTCTGCAATGATTTTTGCTTCTTCTTCAATCTGAGTTGAGCGCATAACAAGAATATCCTCATCATCAAGGATTTCTTTTAAAACCGGAATGTCGGTAACCTCTGTAACCGCAAAGGTCTTAATACCGTGCTCTTTTAGCGCAAGCGTAAACTCCTTAATTCCGAAGCCGTAGCCGTTGCCTTTAACAACGCCGATAACTTCGCCTTTTGCCATTTCTTTAACTATCTCGATGTTTTCACCGAGCTTTGCTTTGTCAATAATATATCTGCTCATATTTAGTCCTTTTTATAATGAGGAATTAGGAATGAGGAATGAGGAATTGTGGTTACTCGCTTCGCTCAAACAATTCATCCTCAATTATTGTTGTTTTTATTAGCCATTTTATCTTTAATGGTTTTTGTTGATGATGACAGTAATCTTTTTATTTCGCAACACTGAGCTTTTAAAGAATTATATGTTTCAGATCCAATGTATTTTGATTCATATATCAAATCCAACCAATAAATAGTTTCGTTGCATTCTTTCAAAGCAATATAAAGCTTGTTTAAAAAATCCTTATCACTGCTTGCATATTCGCTTTCTGCAATGTTTGCTCCAATACTTGTTCCGCTTCTTAGGATCTGTTTTGAAAGAACAGTTTCACTCTTTGTATTTAGTAGATATTTGTATAATTTAATGATTTCAAAAGCAAATGATTTGCTCTTTGTGTAAACGATATTTTCTTTTGCTTCCATTCCTAATTCCAAACTATCAATCGGCGCTTTGCGCCCCGAAATTCCTAATTCCTAATTATCAATCGGCGCTTTGCGCCCCGAAATTCCTAATTCCTAATTCCTAATTTTTTTCAAAAATTCCGTTCCGACATTATACATCTTATAAACCGGCTTATTGATAACATAGTCAAACTCACCGATAAATTCTTTCATATAGCCGCCAAATCCATGCTTGAATCTCCAGAGTCCGTAATGCGGATTGTCAGGATTCTGGCAGTCTCCGCTGATTCCGCCGAAGTCATAAACCTTGCAGTTGCACTCCATGCCCCACTGAATCATTGCCCACTGAAGCGCATAGTTCGGGTAAACATTTCTGTGTGCATTTGATGAAGCGCCGTATTGATATTTCATAACATTTTCGCCCCATTTGATTGCGAGCGTTCCTGCAATTGCCTTGCCTTCGTAATATGCCATATAAAGCCTTGCATCATCCGTCATACAGTCAAGAATCTTTTCAAAATACCATTTAGGTCTGGTTGAAAAGCCGTCTCTTTCACCTGTTTCCGCCATGATTGCAACGAAATCATCAAGCGCTTCCTTACCGCAGATTTTAACCTCAACGCCCTTCTTGGGAGCTTTTCTGATTCTGTTTCTGTAGTCGCTCTTGAAAGTGAGCATAAGCTCGTCCTCTGTCATGCCGTTGTAGTCAAAGCAGTAAACAAATCTCGGCTGAACATTTTCAAAATCCATACAGCCCGGATTGAGCTCAACAAATCCTTTTTTAACAAGATGCTCCTTGTATGCAGTGTTTTCAATAACAATTTCGGGGTCGATTTTAAGGCAGTATGCCCTATATTCCTTTCCGACCTCAAGAAGTGCGTCAAAAAGTGCGTCAAAGGTTTCAAAATCATCTTCATCGGCAACAAAGCCTCTGCAGCAATACATAAGGGACGCCTTGATAACGGGAATTGAACGGATTAAAACTGCGGCAGCACCTTTGATATTGCCGTTTTCGTCCTTAAGCATAACTGCTTCCCATTTCCACGCAGACTTAACCTTTGCCCATTTGCTTGAATGCTGGAAGAGTCCCTTCGGATGGGATTTGATAAAGCTTTCGTATTCTTCAAGATTATTTTGATTAACTCTTTCTATCATAACAGTATCTCCTAAATTTTTTCGGTTAACATTATAGCACAGATTTGAAATAAAGTAAATTATTTTTTATAGGTGTCAGGGGTTAGGCTTTAGGTGTTAGGTTGTAGGGGAGGGTCTCCCGACCCTCCCTTACGATTGTTCGCCGAATTGCATTCTGTAGGGGCGCGTCTCCTGACACGCCCGCAATATTATCGGAGCGAAGCGACCCATCACCTAACCCCTAAAACCTAATATCTAAATTAATTATTGAAATTTTTATATAATAATGGTAAAATAAACTGATATTGTTTGTTCTTCTGTATTTCGGGCATACTTTTCTTAGGTGATAGTTATGTCTGAAGAAAATGAAAACAAACAGGAACAGGTTGCAGAAGAAGAGAATTCTTCATTTGAAACAGGTTCGATAACAGTTGAAAGAAGCGGTCATTTTATTCACTGCTTAACTATTATCGGTCAGATTGAAGGGCACTATATTCTTCCGAGCCAGAACAAAACAACTAAATACGAGCATGTTATTCCTCAGCTTGTTGCAATCGAAGAAAGCAAGGAAATTGAAGGACTGCTGATAATTCTCAACACTGTCGGCGGTGATGTTGAAGCAGGACTGGCTATTGCCGAACTGCTTTCAACAATGGAAACTCCGACTGCGTCCCTTGTTCTTGGAGGAGGGCATTCAATCGGTGTTCCGCTTGCAGTCAGCTGTCAGAGAAGCTTCATTGTGCCAAGCGCTACAATGACGGTTCACCCTGTCAGGATGAACGGAACTGTTCTCGGTGTTCCGCAGACACTTTCATACTTTGAAAAAATGCAGGACAGAATTGTAAAATTCGTTGAAAGCAATTCAAAAATCAGCGCTGATGATTTCAGGAATCTTATGATGAAAACGGGCGAACTTATTATGGATGTCGGATGTGTTCTTGACGGCGAGGGCGCCGTTGAATGCGGACTGATTGATGAGCTCGGCGGACTGTCTGACGCGATAAGATATATCGGAGAAAGAATCGAGGAAAACAATGCTTCACACAATAGTTAATCTTGATGATGTTTTTTATATTGAAAACAGTTTTGAAAATGTGAAAAACGAAAGGTCAAGTAATCCGTATGATTATATAAGAACGGGCTGGTTTATTGATAATTCAGCCCTGTTTGAAGGAGTTAACAATGTCAATATTAACAGCAATTATTCAAGCTATATTCCAGGCAATAACATTTATTCTTCCGATAAGTGAAACGGGACATTCAGCAATGTTTCATGATTTTGCGGGCAGATTTGACAGCTCGCCCGCAGCAATAACGGGAGTAGTACATATCGGAATTGCACTAGGAATAATTATCGCAACGTACAAGCTATTTCTTTCAATGCTTACGGAGTTTTTAGGCGTATTCAGCGACCTTTTCAAAAAGCGTTTAACAAAAGATTCGCCAACCCCTGCAAGAAAGTTTATGTACTATACGCTTATATCTTTTGCGCCGATGATTTTCTGGCTTATTCCATTAGGTGAGAAAGGATTCTTGTACACGGTTTTCAAAAACAGAGGATATAACGAAACTCTGTTTGACGAGGGAATATGCTTTGCAATTACAGGTGCGCTTGTTCTTCTTTGTGCACGCCAAATAAAGCTTTCAAATAACAACAAAAACATTAATTGGATTATTGCACTTATAATCGGAGTTCTGAGTCTGATTCTTGTTCCCGTTTCGGGACTTAGCTTTTTGTTCGGCGTGTTTGCGGTATTAATTCTTATCGGAGTAACAAAGAAAATTGCTTTAAGATACTCATTTGTTTTAAGCGTTCCCGTCTTAGTTGTTATGGGAATCATTGAAATCTGCATTTCAGCAGAGCCTGCAGGCGTTGTTGCGGCAATTATCGGCATGATTATCAGTGCTGCCGCTTCATTCCTTTGTGTAAAGATTCTCAAGTGGATTATCAAAAATGAAAAGCTTCAATATTTTGCATACTATGATTTCGGAATCGGCGCATTAACGCTGGTTATTGGAATTTTCGAATTAATTTTAAGAAGATAAAAGAGGAATTCTAAATGGCTAACAAAAAAACGGCAACTAAAAAGCCCGCACCAAAGAAAGCTCCGAAAAAGCAGGAGCAATCGAAGGCGCAAACTGAGGTTCGCCAAAGAGACAGTGAAGACATAAAAAGAATTATCAGCATAGTTATCTTTGCGCTTTCTTTGCTGTTTTTCTTTGTTGCGGTTATTCCGGGCGAAGGGGTATGGCTTGCAATACATAATTTCCACATAGGCTTATTCGGATGGCTTGTTGCAATTATTTTTCCCATTCTTTGTTTGGTATATTCTTTCTTATTTACTGTTAAAAAGCCCGAGAAGGATATGACCTTTGAAGCTGTTTCAATAGTTATTTTAATGCTTTTAGTTTCAAGCTTCATTCATATCGTTCGCAACCAGACGGGAGACGCTTTCGGCGAAGCAATTAAAACGGCATATCTTGATGCTCCATCAACCTTTAACGGAGGATTTTTCGGTGCGGTTTTCGGATGGTTGCTTTTAACTCTCGGAAAAGCTCCTGCAATAATTGTTGATTTGATTATTGCGTTCACGGATATTCTTCTTTTATTCAGAGTAACGGTTAACCAGTTCTTCAAAAACACTGCAAAGCCCGTTAAAAAGGTTGTTGAAAAGGCGTCGCCGTATATCGAGGAGCGCCGTGAGAGAAGAAGAATTAATAATATCGACATTCCTCTTGATGATGAACCTCCTGTTCCCGACGATGAAAAGCAGAAGAAAAGACGCAAAAAGCTCGTAGAAGAGGTTGAAGAGACCAAAGAAGAATCGGGCGATGCAATGGATGCAATCATTCGTGAAATGAATGAGAAAACCAAAAAGAACAGGGAGAAGAAGGATAATCAGGAAGAGAAGAACATTGATGAAATAATTGATGATTCAAAGAAAAAGAACGAAGAAAAGAAGGAGAAAAAGGAAACTAAAGCCGAAGATTTCACGGTCAGTGATAATGATATGAACAAGACGGTTGCCGAATACACGCTTCCGCCCCTTGACATTCTTAAATATACGGCTAAAAAGTCCCAGAAAGATGTTAATTCCGAGCTCAGAAACAATGCTGAGTTGCTTGTTGACACCCTTCATTCCTTCGGTGTTGAAGCTAATATAACCGATATTTCAAGAGGTCCGACGGTAACGCGCTATGAGCTCAAACCTGCAGCAGGCGTAAGAATATCCAAGATAACAAATCTTGCGGATGATATTGCGCTTAATCTTGCTGCGACCCATGTTCGAATTGAAGCTCCGATTCCTGGTAAAGCTGCTGTCGGAATTGAAATTCCGAACACAGTTAAGAATGCGGTTTCAATGCGTGAGCTCATTGATTCCGATGAATTCGGCAAACAAAAATCAATTCTTTCTGCCGCACTCGGCAAGGATATCGCAGGTAAAACAATCTTCTGCGACGTTGAAAAAATGCCCCACCTTCTTATTGCGGGAACAACAGGCTCGGGTAAATCCGTATGTATGAACTCAATTATCGTTTCCATACTCTACAGAGCAAAGCCCGACCAGGTTAAATTCCTTATGATTGACCCGAAGAAGGTTGAATTTTCTAAATATGAAAACATTCCGCATCTTCTTGTACCCGTTGTAACCGACCCGAGAAAAGCTTCGGGTGCGCTTGGCTGGGCGGTTTCGGAAATGCTCAGAAGATATCAGTGCTTCTCTGATA
>CAJOEV010000032.1 GCA_905233545.1 uncultured Eubacterium sp.
TGTCAAGTCTTTTTTGAAAACTTTTTTACTTTTTTTGCAAAAAGAAAAAGCCCCACACATTTTCTGTGTGAGGTTTTTCTTAACTTAATGACATTGCCCGATGGGTGCTTCTTTACGGATTACATATACCGCACGGGTCATAGCCGTTTTTGATAAGACTTTCTCTTGTGCCCTTATATTTCTTTTTATTCTTTGGGCTCATTTTATCAACGGCTTCACAATCAGGATGGTGGAATTTCTTTGAGCTTGTGTTGATAATATATGTTTGTTTTGTGCTGCCGTCGTTGAAGTTATCTTTTTCTTTAACAGCTTTACTGTCTCCGGTCGCATAGTTTATTTCAATACCAGGCTGAGCGTTGTAGCAATAGACATTGAACGATATGCCCTTTCCGCTGTCCTCAACGCTTTTGGCCTGCATATGAACGCCGCGAGCAACTAATTCATTGCCTTTGAACTGAGGAGTTACCTCATATAAAACATGGTTGCCGGTTTCTTCGATATAGTCATCAACCATATCTTCAAACGGAAGCATTCCCTGTACATTCAGATATCTTGTTCCCGTTATAAGATTTCTTTCATTGGCGTTTTCGGCAGTGAGTTGATAGCCGATTAAATGACAGCGGTTATATAAATAACGACCGTCAACATTATCATATTTATCCGAATGCCAGCCCGTTGGCTTAACCTCACCGATGGCGCCTCTTTTTTCAGTCGGCATAATATCCTCACCGATGCAGGCAATACATACAGTGCATCTTCCGAGTGAATCAAGACTGCCGTATTTTTCATAAGATACGGTTTTGAGTTCACTGTCTGCAAAATCTGGGACATTATTATTTATTGCAACATATGGCAAGTTATCAAATTCGGGCACCTCGTTAAAGAGGTTGTATTTTACTTCTCGAACAGCATCGGTGCTTGTTTTTGTTGAAGTGTTTGAAGCCTCGGCTGTTGACACAGCGGACGTCTGTGCAACAGTTGTGCTTGTTGTTGAAATGTTTTCTTCACTGCTTTTGCAGGAACAAAACAGAAGCATAACCGTAATAAGAAGAGATAATAGTTTAATGCTCGTTTTCATATGATTTCTCCTGAATGATTTAATAGTATTATTTTATCATATGAAAAGGTAGGATTCAACACCTAACACCTAAACCCTGGTTTTATCTTCCTGTTTTCAATATCGAAAACGATAAGCGCACAGCCGATTATCATAACCGTGCTAAGTCCCGAACCGAGCTTGCTGATTTCAAAAGGAAGCGACGGAGAAAGAATAGCACTTACCGATGAAATTTCGGGGAAGAAACAGAGAATCAATTTGCATATAAAGAAAGACAAAACTGCTGAAATGACTCTGAATATGAAAAATCTGCTGTATTTAACCTCCATATCCTTTAAAACAGAAATGAGCTGAAAGTGAATACACAGTCCGCCGAAGCTCAGAAAAAAAGCACATATCGGCAGGGGAGGAAGCGTTTTTGTTTTGCATATTCCGTTTGTAATTTCAAAAACTGCAACAAGATAATCGGGAATTTTGATTATTGAAATAAATGAAGAAAACAGAATAATATACCCGCTCATAATAGCAAGGCTTTTAACTGAGCTTTCAACACTTTGGCAAAGAGCACTGCTAAAATTGGTTTTTTGAAACGAACAGTTAATTTGCTGATTATTTAAAGGTTTGGTGAATAACGCAATAATCAAAGATGATAAAACACAGCTGAAATAAAGAACAATTCCTGCTTTTGTGCTTTTGTAAACAACAGTCCCTATGGCGCTTATGATGAATGCACAGCCTCCGCAGAAATTGAAGCACATTATTTTTTGGACATCTTTTGATGTGATAAAGCCGGATTTATATAGCTCCCTTGTTAATATTGCACCTGAGGGATAACCTGATATCATTCCGAGTAATATAGTTTTTAAAACTATGTTTTTGGATTTCAGTTTAATAAGAATGTTGCACAGAATAAGAATAGGAAGGAGGGCGGGAATAATTATTCCTTCGCATAGGTTTATTCCTTCAATCGCACCTGATTTTGCAGCAGGTGAAAATATTAATAATACTATTATTATGCAAAACAGAATATATGCAATGATGCTTTCACCGGGTTTCTTCATAAAGAATATTATGAAGAAATCCGATAGAGTATTACATTGTTTTGGCATTAAAAAAACCCGAGTTATCCTCGGGTTTTTTCTATCTTAATAAAGCATTTGCGTTTTGCATAAGAACATCAACTGCTTCCTGTCCGCTTTCTTTGATGATTGCGTTTATTCCGTCTTCATATTCGGGCGGACGCGAATCAAGATTATGGCAGTCGGAGCCAAGCAGCATAATCTGTCCGTTATTAAGAAACTTAAACAGTTTTTTCTTAATTCTTCTCGGTGCCTGGGCAAATGTGCTTATGTTAACCTGCGGAAGGCAACCAATTTCAATGAAATCGCTGAGTTTGTATTTATCGTCCATAAGAGCTCTGTATCTTTCAATGTGAGCCAGAACGGGCTTAACACGGTAGTCACAGTAGAGATTAAGCAATCTGTCGTAATCTTTTTCGTCAAAGCGTGAAGAAAACGGATGCTCTATCAAAACATAATTTGATGAGCCGATGCATAAATCCTTTATACTCTTATTATTAAATAAGTATGGGCTGATATAAACCTCAGCTGCAGGAATTAATTCGGGATATCCGCTTGGGACTTCTTTGATAAGAGCGTTATAAGACTCTTCTCTGTTTCGTAAAAAGTCATCAAGAGAAATTGTGTCGGAATAATAGTGGGGAGTAAGGAGTATTTTTTTTGCACCCTGTTCCTTGAGCCTTTCAATCATTTTCAGACTCATCTCCATATTCCTTGAACCGTCGTCAATTCCCGGGAGAATGTGAGAATGCATCTCAACGAGATTATTAATAATCATTTTTTATTACTTCCTTGGGTCGTATTGATTGCCCTTGAAAATAGAATTTGATTTGTTATCGTCTGCAAAATTACCGTAGTTACCGTAATTGCCGTAGTTACCATAGGTGACGTAGTTTCCGTAACCGCCGTAGGATGAGCCCGGTGTACCATAGTTAGGAGCAGAAACGGATGATTTCTGAGACGGAGCATAACCGCCGTAGGTACCGCCATATGTGCCATAGCCACCGTATCCGCCGTATCCGCCGTATCCGCCATAGCCGCCGTAGCCGCCGTATCCGCCATAGCCGCCGTAGCCGCACCATACCCGCCGTAACCATAGCCTTTGCCGTAACCATATCTTCCGTAATAACGGCGATAGTAGTTATATCTGTATTTACCGCCTGCTGCGGATTCAACATAGTTAACTATGAAGCCGATAATTTTTGCGTCAATGAACTCAAGTGTGCCGAGTGCTCTTTCAACCTCGGGATGAGTTGACTGGTTGTACTTAACAACAAGAACAACACCGTCGCTTTCTCTGATGAGCGGAAGTGCGTCCGATACGATGTTAATCGGAGGCGTATCAATAATGATATAGTCAAAATCATTCGAAATTTCAGATAAGAAATCTGTCATCGGTTCGCTTCCGAGAAGCTCAGCGGGGTTCGGAGGAATTGTTCCCGAACAGATAATTGAAAGGTTTTCAAATTCTGTCGGATGAACAACCTTGAATAAATCAACCTTTTCGGTTGATGATGAATCAATAACGCTTGAACCGAGATAGTTTGTAAGTCCAGGAGCATTGGGAACTGAGAAATAATGATGAACCTTGGGCTTTCTGAGGTCGGCGTCTATAAGAAGAACTTTCTGACCTGCCTGAGCAAAGGTGATTGCAAGGTTGATGGTTGTTGTTGTTTTACCTTCACCTGCAACAGAGGAGGTAACAACAATAGTTTTGCATCCCTTTTTCATAATGGAAAACATTATGTTTGCTCTGATACCTTTGTATGCCTCTTCAACTCTGAACTTAAGGGTTGGATTAATGTCAAGATTCTGAATTAGTGCTCTTGAAGTGTTTGTTGTTGTTCTTTCGTTACGTTTTCTTGCCATTATTCATCCTCTCCTTTCTGCTGAGATTCAGGTTCTTCTATTGAAGCTGTTTCAGTGCTTGCTGATGCCTTAACAGAACTGTTAGATTTCTGAACATTACCTGCATTACTGAAGTTCGGGATTGAGCCGAGAACAGGAATATTGTACTTGTCTGAAAGCTCATCGCTTGACTTAATACGAACATCAAACAGTGTTCTGAGAACAACATATGCAGCTGCAACAACAATTCCTATAGCTGCGCCGATTGCACATTTCTTCGGATATCCGAGACTTCCTGCTGATGCAGCTTTAACAGCTTTGTCCTGAACAGATGCATGAACAAGTGAGTTGTTAGTTTGTTTCATCATCTGGGGGATTGATGTTTCAAGCTGCTGTGCAATATTATATGATAGTTCAGCATTGGTTGTTGTAACCACAATATTAAATATAGCCGTTTCTTCAACAAGTTCAATTTTAATTGAATTCTTTATTGTCGATACAGTATAGTTGGAATTCTGCCTTTTATTGAGTGCGTTCGTAACCTTGGTCATAAACTCATTTGTGTTCATAACTTCAACATAGGTTGGAAGCATTTTCATAGCGTAGTTCATCTTACTGGTGTTACTGGTTCGAACATACTCATTGTTTTGGTCTTTTGAAGAAGAGGGAACCTGATTGATTTCACCAATATCATCGTTTCCGTCAACAGCATAAGCAAGAAACTTAACATTTGAAGTATAAGTCAGTGTTGTGAAATGTGAGGTGTAGAAATAACCTGCGAGCACTCCGATGAGCGCAAATACAACAAGCAATTTCCATCTTCTTAAAAGTGAGATTAAAATTTTCTGAACATTAGCATCAATATTCATAGTCACTATTCATCCTTTTTCCATTATTCTTTGCCCGGCAAATGCGGAAGCAATTGAAATTTGCTCTGCACATTATGTCCTAAACTACATTCTACTTTATTACTCGGTTTTTGTCAATAATTAAATATTATTATAAATACAAAAATTAATTGAATTTTTTTAATAATTTATTGACTTTTACTAAATAATTTAACATAATAAATAGTGAGCAAATATATATTTTGGAGAAAACCTATGGCAAATTCCTTTAAACTGCCTCTCTGGGGGCCTTATTCAAAAAAGTATATGGGCTTGTCAAGAATTATTGACAGCCTGAGAGATATGGGTGCAAGATTTGATTTCACGGTGCATCCGACATTGTGGAATTCTTCAACACCCGTTCCTAATGTAACCGTTCCTTCAAACTATCATCTCTGGCAGTGTAATAATGATTTCAGTTATTATGCGTACAGATATGAGTTATTATGGAAGGATTTGGTTTATGCGGATGTTTCTTTTTCAAAGATAAATGATGAGGCATATCTTGCGCGTATTTGTGTAAACAATAACAGCGAACTCAAGCAGAATACTGTTATTAACTTCTTTTCATCCCTTGAGTATCCGAGCGCCAAGGACATCGTTCTCGATTGTCCGCAAAAGTCCGAAGTCGTTAACGCTGTTGATTACGAAAGATTTGAATATGCAAATAAAAGACCGTGGGATGAACAGAATCCCGACGGACTTTTTAAGGGCACCTTTAGAGACAGGGATTTCTGGGGCAGAAGCGGACTTGGTGACCGCTTCGACAATAAGCATGTGCATTACCGCTATTTCAAGCCGTTCGGCGAAGAAAAAGGCGATAAAGTAAGCTATAAAATCTGCGGTGAAGGCTTTGAAAACCCCATTTTTATTATCAGATACAGAACAACCTCTCAGACCCCTGCAGAATTTATCTGCAATGGCAAAAGCTATTTCTTCAAGCCCAGCGATGAACTCGTATGTGAGAGCTTTGATTTTTGCAAAAACCCCGAATTTGTCAGTGTTGGCAGGGGTGGAATTGAGCTTGATTTCATTGCTGTTGTAGAAAAGGGCGAAACTGTTGTTCCAAGACTTGAAAAGCACAGTATTGTTCCTGAAATTGATGTTTCAAAAAGCAGAAACTGTGTTAAAACAAAGCTGAATTACGGTTATGATAACTGTGATTTTACGGTTTTGACGTTCAATAAAAACACCCGCCACAGAACTCTTGACAGCGGTTCACTTGAGGACGCGCTTATCAACCGCCTTTCAAACGGCGATGTTACATATGATGATTTAACCGAAACTTTCTCAAAGGTTTTTGAAAGAAAACACAGCGACAGCGGATTTTTCCAGAACACGCTGGTTAAATCAATTTTCATCGACCCTCATTCAACCCATATTGAATATGCAGTTATTGCAAAGGGCGATATCGAGCCGATGAGCCTTGAGGAATACGAATACTATTATCTCAAAGCGAAAAACAATGCTCAGGATGTCTGCTACAACAGATGCGGAAGAAAATATGAGCTTTCAACAAATATTCTTAAAGCAACTCTCTTAACAAATATTGTTTATCCTGTTTACAGATACGGAAAATATGTTGCACACCATACGCCGGGTAAGCGTTGGGATTCGTTTTATACCTGGGATTCGGGCTTTATCGGAATGGGTCTGCTTGAATCTTCAAAGGAGCTTTGCAAATATGTTCTTGATATGTATCTGAAAACAACGGAACACGATGACTATTGCTTTTTGCTTCACGGTTCGCTCGTTCCGACTCAGTTTGAACAGTATCAGGAGCTTTTGAAACGCACCGAGAATAAGAGCGAACTGAATTATCTCTATGATAAAATGAAGGTCTACTATGAATTCCTCCAGGGAAGAACAAATTCTTCAACCTGTGCAAAATTCGGCAACGGACTTTTAACAACATATGACTACTGGTATTCAAGCTCGGGAATGGATGACAATCCCGTTCAGCTTGAAATGATAAAGAATAAGGCTGAGGAATATACCTGTCCCTGCATATCAACCTCGCAGGCGATAAGAGCTGCAAAAATCCTCAGAATGACGGCAATTTTCCTCGGAAAAGACGATGACGTCAGAATCTATGACGAGGATATTAAGCGTTCAACCGACGCGCTCAATAATCTCGCGTGGGACGAGGATTCGGGCTACTACGGCTATACAATGTACGATAAGGAAGAGCCGTATATTATGCGTACCGAAAGCGGTGAAAACTGGAACAAGGGCTTTGACGGAATATATCCGCTTATTGCGGGCGCTGCATATGGAGAGCGCAAGCAAAGGCTGATTGAACATCTGAAAAATCCAAGAGAAATGTTCTCAAAATCCGGTATCAGCGCCGTTGATATGAGCGCTTCATATTTCATGGATGACGGCTACTGGAACGGCAATGTCTGGATGAGCCATCAGTGGTTTGTCTATAAAGCAATGCTTGATAACGGCGAGACAGAATTTGCATACGAAATCGCTCACAGAGCGCTTGAAATATGGAAGAGGGAAACCGATTTTTCTTATTATACATATGAGTGTTTCGGCATTGAAACCCAGAGGGGCGGATGGTTCCACAATTTCGGCGGTCTTTCATCACCGATTTGTATCTGGGCAAATGCATATTACAAACCCGGAACGGTTACAAGCGGTTTTGATTTGTGGACGGATTATCAGAAAAAGAGCGATAATTATTCAATTATAGTAACTCTCAAAGAGGACGAAACATATCAGGCGTTTTTAAACGGAAGTCCCGTTTCTTTCAATATGAGAAACGGCGGATGTCTTGAATTCACCTTTAACAGCGATGTTAAAGAGGGTATACTTGAAATATATTAAATGAAAAGGGGAGTAAAAAATGAGTGAAAAAATCTTTGGCAGTAATAATGAGCCGTTGAAGATTCAGTTTATAACGGATTTGCATTATTACTCAAGAAAGAACGGTACCGAGGGCAAGGCATATGAAAATGCCGAGTCAAAGAGTCAGAAGGTTATCAAGGACTCCGATTTGGTAATAAAAGCGGGCTTTGATATTCTCTGTGAGGACACCTCAACGGATATCATTGTTCTTTCGGGCGACACTACAAAAGACGGTGAGATTAATTCCCACGAAGAGTTTATTGAAATGCTCTATGATCTGAAAAAGAGGGGCAAAAGAGTTTATGTTATCACCGCAACCCATGACTACAGGGGCGAGGGCTACACAAAAGGCTTTGACGGCGATAACGAAATTCAGGTTCCTGCAGTTAAGGACAGAGCTGACCTCTGGGATATGTACTACGATTTCGGCCCTTCTGAGGCTATTTCAAGCCACCGTCAGTCAATGAGCTATGTTGTTCAGCTTGCGCCAGGTTACAGACTTTTTGCACTTAATGATGACTACAATCTCAAACCTGATCCGGACGGAGGCTCGGGCTTCTCGGATGACTGTATGGCATGGATTATGGAACAGCTTGAGGACGCGCACAAAAACGATCAGTTCGTTATTGCAATGACACATCATCCGATGATTTCACCATCACCCTTCTATGCAATTATCGGCTCTGGAGATATGCAGAAGCACCACGCTGTAACAAGAGAAATCTTTGCTGACAACGGTCTTAATGTTATGCTTTCGGGACATACCCATGTTCATGATATCAGCTACATAACAACTGAAAAGGGCAACAGATTCTATGACATTGCCTGCGGTGCCATGATTGGCTGTCCGCCTGCAATGAGAAATGTTATTCTTGATCCCAAAAACGGCAAGGTTGATGTTGAAACAATTATTATCAAGGATGTTCCCGGACTCGACACGGGCGGAAAGCCTTTTGATGAATATATGAAGGGATTCTTCTTCGGAATGATTGGCGGAGTTATCGATGCACTTGCAAATGATTATGACCGCTTTACCGAAATGGCTTCGGCATTCTCAATCAGTCCCGAAAAAGCTAAAAAATTAAAGCCAATCTTAAAACCTCTCGGAAAATTCCTCAACAAGCTCACCTTTAAAAAAGTATGGAAGCTTTGCAAGAAGGAAAGCGGACTAAAAAAAGCTGATATTGAAGATATCAAGGATAACAAGGTTGTTGATTTCATTCTTGAACTTGTTACAAATCTCTACTGCGGTGATTCACCATACGGTCCCGAAACAAGGGAATATAAGCTCACCTGCGGACTTCTCAATGTTGTTGATTCGTTCCTCAATGTTATTCATCTTGATATCGGCAAGTTCCTTAAGGGAGCAACAAGTGTGAGAAGCCTTGTTGAGCCTCTTCTGTGGAACAGCGGTTACTGTGATGCTAATGCAACACTTCCGCTTTATCCGATTTATGATGACGAAAACCCCGCACCGAAAGAAATGTTTGAAGAAAAAGAATTTGTTGATACGGTTAAGCCGAGTAAGAAGGGCGTTTTAGTTCTTATTTGCTTAATTCTTATTGTTCTTTTAATACTTGCAATTCTTGCAGGTTTGATTGCACTTATTGTTTATCTTATCATCCTGCTTATCGGCTTATTCTAAAAAAATATTGCATTAGGTATAATTTACTGTTATAATAAAAAAGTAAAATTTACATAAAAGGAGTAAAATTATGGCAGACGAAAAGAAAAAGTTTTCTCTCGGCGGTATTGATGATGCAGCTGAAGAAAAGGGCTCAGGCATTAAGGCGCTATGGCAGTTTTTGAAGTTCATTGTTGTAAGCGGTCTTGTAACAATCATTCAGTTAGTACTTGCAAATGTACTTCCGCTTATCTTTGATAAGCCCGCATTCAAAGTTGGACTTCCCGAATTCCTTCAGGGAATATTTGCACCGAATACTGTTTTTGATGCAACAACAGCAGAAGGAATTAAGCAGATTGGTAAATACGTTATCGACGGAACAATCGAAAACGGAGCTGTTATCGGCGGTGTCGTAACTTGGGGATTCCTCCTTCCGTTCTTCCTTTCAAACCTTATTGCAAATATCTACGGTTTCTATCAGAACAAGAAAACAACATTCAAATCCGATGCTCCATGGTATAACTTCGCAATCTATATTGTTCTTATGATTGCTCTTATTCTCTTCTCAACATGGTTCCAGGGCTGGCTCGTTGGATTTATCGCAAAAGCTCCTTGGGCTTGGCTGAATGCAGCAGCAAGAACAATCGCAGGACTTGCAGCAGGCTTTGTTCAGATGCTTGTTCTCTTCCCGATGGAAAAATTCGTTCTTCTTAAAGAAAAGAAGGAAGAAGACGCACCTGCAGAAGCAGAATAATATATTGTGCATAATTATTGCGCCTCAGAGACTGAAATCTCTGAGGCGCTTTCACTTTTTGTTTTGTATTAAATATAATAATGTTGGTGGGAGTTATGCATTTTATTGAGTACAACAGAAAAGCTGCGGCAAAATATGCAAAAAGGTGGGCGTTTTCAAGAAATCCCGAATACTATAATTTTGACGGAATAGGCGGTGACTGCACGAATTTTGCTTCGCAGTGCCTTTATGCAGGGAGCAGAGTTATGAATTTTACAAAGGATTTCGGATGGTACTATATTTCAATAAACAACCGTGCGCCTGCGTGGAGTTCCGCCGAGTATTTCAGAAGGTTTCTTCTTGATAACAGGGGAGAGGGACCCTTTGCAGCTGCAAGAAAGATTACTCAGCTTGAGAGCGGAGATTTCATCAGCCTTTCAGACGGTGAAAATATTTATCACACACTTTTTGTTGTTGATATTATCGATAATATGCCATATGTTGCTGCTCATACAAATGATGCATATAATATTCCGATTTCTTCCTATTCATATGGAACAGCATTGGGACTTCACATAATAGGAAGTAATATTTTTTAACGATATGGGTATTTAATCTCTGAAATCTATAAACTCTTTTATATCGTTTAAAATCTTTTTTTCTATTCTTGAAACATATGAACGGCTTATGTTCAGGCGCTGAGCAACTTCCCTCTGCGTCAGCGGTTTTTTGTTATTGAGTCCGTAGCGCAGAATAATAATCTCTTTTTCGCGCTCATCCTCCATATTCATAATGTATTTCGAAACCTCGCTCCATTTGGTTTTTGTTTCAAGGTTTTCGGCAAGGTCGCTCGGGTCGGCAATTATTTCCTCAATGGTGAGTGGATTGCCGTCCTTATCTGTTTCTATCGCGTCACTGAGCATAACATCGTTTTCCTGCTTTTTTATTGAGCGGAAATACATAAGAATTTCGTTTTCAATGCATCGCGAGGCATATGTTGCAAGCCTTGTGCCCTTTGAATTATCAAATGAATCAATTGCTTTAATAAGTCCGATTGTTCCGATTGAAATCAAATCATCGGTGTCGTTGGTCTTTGAATAGTATTTTTTTACGATGTGGCTGACAAGACGCAGATTCCGTTCTATTAAAACTGCTCGCGCCTCTTTATCTCCGTTTAGCTTTCTTTCAATATATTCCTTTTCCTCCTTTGGCGGAAGCGGTTTCGGAAAGGAGGAGGTGTTTTGTATGTGCAAAATGAAATAGATTATATTTGCACTTAAAAAGGAAAGTATTGCGCTTAACATTTTCATCACCGAGAAATTATATGCAAGCCTTGCTTGCATAATTCATAATAAAAGAAAAATCCCCAAGACCAAAGTCTTGGGGAGATTTTTAATTCAATTAGTCCTGAGCAGGAGCGCCAACAGGGCAAGCATCAGCACAAGCACCGCATTCGATGCAAGCATCAGCATCAATTTCATACTTAGCGTCGCCTTCGCTGATTGCGCTAACAGGGCATTCGCCTGCGCAAGCACCGCAAGAGATGCATTCATCAGAAATCTTGTATGCCATAACGATTACCTCCATATTTATTTATCGATTATAATATAACAAAAACGATATAAAATTGCAATAGGTTTATTAAAATTACTTGTTTTTACTGTTTTTATAGTCTTTCAGTATACGAACCTCGTCCTTGTTAACAACAATCGGAGCGCCTTCGGGCATATCATCAAGCTGAACTTTAAGCGTTCCTGTTAATACAGCGCGGTCAATAACTGTTCCGCGGCCGCTTCTGCAATCAACTCTTGTTCCTACAGCGGGAGTTATTTTGTTGAGGTATTCATAAGAATTTTGCTCATACTGCAAACAGCACATAAGTCTTCCGCAGCATCCGCTGATTTTACCGGGGGAGAGCGAAAGTCCCTGAACCTTTGCCATTTTTATTGAAACAGAGTGGAAATCGTTAAGGAAGGTTGAACAGCAAAACGGTCTTCCGCAGATTCCGAGTCCGCCCAGAAGCTTTGCCTCGTCCCTTACGCCAATCTGGCGAAGTTCAATTCTTGTGTGGAATTCGCTTGCCAAATCCTTAACAAGTTCTCTGAAATCAACTCGTCCGTCTGCAGTGAAATAGAATATTATTTTTGACCTGTCAAATGTGTATTCAGCCTCGGTCAAATCCATTTCAAGCTTGTGTGCTTCAATCTTTTTGAGACAGATTGCATACGCCTCTTTTTCAAGCTCTTTGTTTCTTTTAAGCTGAAGCAGATCATCCTCGGTTGCGATTCTGATAATGGGCTTGAGCTCGCTTATAACCTCGTCATCGGGAATTTCTGTTATGCCCGTTGTTGTTTTTCCGCATTCAACGCCCCTTGAGGTTTCAACAATAACATCCATTCCTGTGTGAATATCTATATTTTTGGGATCGAAGTGATATGTTTTGCCCGTATCCTTAAAACGCACACCAACTACTTTTACCATTATATTTCCTCCGGAAAACCTATTAACTATGCATTGTGCATTATTATCTGCCCTGAGCTTTTCTTAGCTCATAGCAGAGCTTTGTTATGAGTATTGCATTATTGCCGTTGCCCTGAGCTAAATAGATTATTCGGCTGCAGGCATCGGACATTTTAAGAAGCTTTCTTTTTGATAAAACCGAAGAAAGCTTTTTTACTGTTTCATTCTGATTTGAAAGCATTTCGCCGCTTGCAATAACAGCGTCTCTTAAAATCATTTTCAAAAAAGTGAGTGCTCCGATAAGTGTGTTTTTATCCCTTTCAAAAACACTGCACTCTTTGATTAAATCGTATTCATTTGCGCTGATTGAAGCAAGGGCAATGTTGTTTGCAATTTCTATATATTTCTGAAGCTTGCCGTCTGTGAGCGACTCAAGCGCTTTTCCGATATTGCCGTTGCAGACAGTGAGCGAGTGAAGTGCGTCGTTATAATCAATATCGGGATTGTTATCACAGATATAGCGTGCGCCTTCGGCAAAATCAACGCCCTGAAGGCTTATGACAACACTTCTTGATAAAACAGTTTCAAGAAATGCTGATTTTGTTGTTGTACATAGAATGAAAACCGCATATTCGGGCGGCTCTTCAATAAGCTTTAACAGCGCATTCTGAGCCTCAACTGTCATTCTTTCACATTCATAAAGAAAGTAGATTTTATACTGTGATTCATTTGGTTTGATTGCGGCGTCATTAATAATATCGCGTACCGTGTTAACAGAAAAAGGACGCGATTTTTTGCTTTCATCGGGACCGAATTCGCAGATATCGGGATGAATCATCTTGATAACCTTTTTGCATTGAGCACAGACTCTGCACGGGCGTTCTTCATCACTCAGACACATAAGTGAAAGCGCAATTTCTTTTGCCAGTGTTTTCTTGCCGATTCCCTCATCGCCTTCAATTATCAGAGCGTGCGGAAAACGCTTGGTTTCAATAAGAATTCCAAGCTGTTCTTTAACTTTTTGATTTCCTAAAAAGGTTTCAAATTTCATACCGTAGTCTTTTGATTCTTCCTATAGTTTAATAAACTCGTCCACATCAAGGACTGTTGCAACAATTCCGTACTTTTCAACATCAACAGCCTGCTTAAGAAACGAACCTGTAACAGTGCTTGTAACGCCTGTTGATTCAACAATTCGTTTTGTTGCATTGTTTTTCATAATTTCAATCAGGTCTTTAACTTTTTCATCCTCGCATACGGTGAAAATTGTTGTGTGTCCGTCAACAAGGAACTGACCCTGAGTTGATATTTTTGTTGATGAATAGCCGTTTTCAGCAATTGCGGAAACGACTTTTTCCACATCGGAATTAGAAACGATTGTCAGAACTAATTTCATTTAATCACTCTTTTTCATAAATATTTTTAATAATAACTATTATATATTATATAGTTGTCGAATTTCAATATCGCCAAGAAAAGTTTACAAAACCGAAACACAGAATTTATTATTTTTTAAAGCACCGAGGCAAGTGCAACAATAACGGGCATTGTGATAATTGAAAAGATGCTCGTCTGACCGACAATTTCAGCACTCAGTGCAGTGTCGTTATCATATTTTGCGCTGTACATTGCCGTGTTTGTTGCAACGGGTGCAGAGGTTGAAATAACAAGTGAAACAAGCATATTTCCGCTTGCGCCCAGAAGTCTGAAAATGAATAGCATACAGCAGGGAATAAAGATAAGCCTCAAAAATGAAACAAGAAAAATTTCTTTTTTTACAAAAATATTCTTGTATTTGCAGTTTGCAAAGAATGTTCCGAAAACAATCATTGCCATTGGCGAGTTGCACGCTGCAATTCTTCCCATCGTGTCCGAAAGAAAATCGGGCAGATGTACTCCCAGAAGGAAGAGCGGGAGACCGATAATAACGCTGATTGAGCCGGGGTTGAAAATAAGCTTTTTTGCATTGATTTTTGCTTTTCCGCCTGAAATCTGGTGAATTCCGTATGTAAAGGCGAAAACATTGAATATTGAAATATAACACGAGCCGTAGAAAACGCCTTCGTTTCCGACAACGCTTTGTGCAAGCGGAAGCGCGAAAAATGCCGCATTAGAAAAGGTTATTGCATAGTGGTATATTCCGCTTTCCTTTTTATCCCTTTTTCTGAAAGTTAGTGAAGATAAGCCAATTGCAAAAACATGGGTTAAAAGCGCGAGCAAAAAGGCAAAAAACAGCAGCCTTATATGCTCCTTTGTTCTCTCCATTGAAAGAAAGGAGTTAATTACCGCAATCGGCAGTATCATATTAAAAAGCAAGTCAACAAGTCTCTTTGCGTCAGCCTGAACAAAAATCTTTGTTTTGTCCGCAGCAAAGCCGACGGAAGCAATGAGATAGAGTATTAGGACTTGAATAAATACTGTTTGAAGGTTTTGAAGAAAGTCGTTTAGCATGATGATTAGGCGTTAGATTTTAGGTGTTAGGTGTTAGGTTTTAGGTTTAGATTTTTGGTGATAGTAAATTGTTTCGGAAGTAATGTGCAAAGAAGAACAGGCAAAGCGAAGTCAGGAAAAACGCAGAATTGTCGCTGATTGGCGCAAATTTGCCGTATCGAAGCGCGAATATTCCGATTAAGAACAACAGCAAACAGAGATATGAAAATGCTCCGAGAAAGAAAACGAATGCTTTTTTTGCGCCCTCTTTGTTTTCAATTTCAGATATGAAAGAAAAGAAAAACAAAACAGCAAAAATCAGCATAAGTCCTTTAACGGAAGAAAAAACATCTTCCCTGAATGTGACTGCATTAAGAATAACCAGTCCCGATTTTGCAAGAGCCCATAAAAGCGGAGCAAAATGCAGGTATCTAAGCTTCCTGAAATCGTAAGATGTATATTTATACGACAGAAAAACCGTTATAAAATACAGAGAAGATAAAAGCGCAAAAACAAGTGAAACTGCATTTGCGCCTGCCAAAGCAAATATTATTCTTTTTGAAGTCAGCGCAGAGACCGTAGTCGCTGCGCTGTTTACGAAATCTATTAAAAATCCGATTCCTGCAACAAATGCCGAATCGGCAACGGAATTGATTTTCTTAAGCTCAAATGACGGGGGATAAGCCTCTTCCTTAAAGCTTTGGTATGCGAGTATACCAAGCATAAGAAAAACAAGACCGTAAACTATGTAATTAACCTTGTTATCAAGCTCAAATCTAAGTATTGCGCCAAAAACAAGGGCGCATGAAATAAGCAGAAGAAAGGCTAAAACAAAGCTTAGTTTATATCTTCTGTTTTCCATTATCTCTGACTGAGCTCAATAAACTTTCTCGGTTTTGAAACGCTCTTATAAGCAGGACGCATAATTCTTCCGCCCGATGTTATCTCTTCAAGACGGTGTGCGCTCCAGCCTGCGATTCTTGCGGTTGCAAACAGGGGAGTATAAAGATCCTGAGGAATTCTGAGAACCTGGTATACAAGACCTGAATACAAGTCAACATTTGCACACATTGTTTTTTCAACGCCCTTAACCTCAGCAAAGACTTCAGGAGTTAAGCGCTCAATGCTCTCAAGAACTCCGAATTCTTTTTCATATCCGTGGTCGATTGCAAGCGCCTTTGCGTTTTCTCTTAAAATAACTGCTCTCGGGTCGGATTTTGTATATACAGCGTGACCCATACCGTAGACAAGTCCCGAGCCGTCGTTTGCTTCACCTTTAAGGATTTTTGCAAGCATATCGCGCATTTCACCGTCGTTTTCGGGGTGAGCGCAGTGCTCAAGAATGTAGTCCATCTGGGTTTTAACCTTGATGTTTGCACCGCCGTGCTTTGGTCCTTTAAGTGAGCCGAGACCTGCTGCAATAGCAGAATAAGTGTCTGTTCCGCTGGAGGTCAGAACTCTTGTTGAGAAGGTTGAGTTATTTCCTCCGCCGTGGTCTGCGTGAAGCATTAAGCATATGTCAAGAAGATGAGCTTCTTCCTGGGTGTACTGCTTATCGGCTCTTGTCTGACGGAGAATGTATTCAGCCGTTGAAATATCCTTTATAATCGGGTGAAGATACATTGATTTGTTGAGGAATGCTCTTCTTTTTACCTGATATGCAGTGTTCATAATTGTCGGGAACTGAGCAATAAGCTGAAGTGACTGACGAAGAACATTTGCAACAGAAGTGTTATCGGGGTCCTCATCGAAAGAATATAAAGCCATAACGCAGCGAGCCATTTTATTCATAATATCCTTTGAAGGACGCTTAACAATGGTGTCGTCAATAAAGTCATTGGGAAGAACTCTGCATTCGCCGATAACCTCGCGCAGCGACTGAAGCTGGTACTCAGTCGGAAGTGAGCCGAAAAGAAGAAGCCATGCAACCTCTTCAAAGCCGTATCTGTTATCTTTAACACAGCTTTCAACAATATCCTTGATATCGTATCCGCGGTATGAGAGCTTACCTTCTTTCGGAATGACCTCACCGTCGAGAATATAGTAGCCCTCAACGGAGCAGATACGGGTAAGTCCTGCCATAACTCCTGTTCCGTCGCTGTTACGAAGGCCTCTTTTAACTTCATATCTTTCAAAGTCCATGGGCTTAACGGTATTGTTTTTTTCAAGAACACTGCATAGCCCTGAAATAGCTTCCATTGAAATTGGGGAAATATATGATGACATATTTTATCTCCTTGAATAATATATTTTAATATGTGTTATAAACATTCTGAATGTTAATTATACTAAATATTTAAAATTATGTCAAGGTGAACAATATGAAGAAGGCAATTATAGTTTTTGCCGTGCTTTTTCTTGCAACGGCGCTCATTCCGATAATATCGGTTTTTCAGGCAGCGAAATAGTTTCAAGCACTAAGCGGTATTGTTTGAAATTCTTTGAAGAGAGGATTTGACCTCGGCTTTCACTTCAATATTTCTGAGATTATCACGCCAGTTATCTTTCATCGAATTATATAAAGCGCTATCCTTGATGCAGAGATATCTTGCACTCATAAACGGATCGCTTTTGTTTTCAAAACACTTTTTAACCGTGCTTTCACAGAGCTTTTTAAGTTTGGCTTCGCATGCTTTCTGAACAGCTTTGCAATCGCTTTCACTAAGTGGTTTTTTTATTGTTTTCTCGCTTTCATTTATCAAAATATCTGTTTTGATTTTAATATTTAAAATAGGTTTGCCGTTTTTAATCTGAACGCTTTTTTTAGCGCTGAGCGAGGTTATTTCTGCTGACACCTTCCCAAGCTCTTTTGCTTCAAAGGTCAGAATTCCGCTTTCAAATTTGTTTTTGACTGCAAGAAATCCCATTGTTTCTTCCTCGTTAAGAAAAACGGCGTATTTATCAAGAGAAAAAACTGCTGTCCCGATGCACTTAACATTGTCTTTTTCGGCTTTAAGAACAGGAAAAAAGATGTCCGAGGTTTCGTCGTTATAGAGATTTAAAATATCGGCAACAGTAACCGAGGGAGCGTGTCCGTTTGATTCTCCGAGCTTGATAAGCGAGAAGATGTTTTCTGCAGGAATCTGAGCCGAATTCTCTTTGCTTTTTACAATTTCCTTTGCATCGGGATAACCGATTGCCAGAAGTACATCGGGGCGCGAATCCTTGCTTTTCAGAAGATAATCAATCCCGCTGTCAACATTGCTCTGAGCCCATTCACAGCCAAGTATTACAATTTTGTTCTGACCGAAGAAAACGTCCTTTGAAACGGTTTTCGAGGTGTTGAAAATGGCGGAGGATATATTCTCTCCCATTCCGTTTGCAACTGAGGTAACATTTCCCTGAAGCTGTTCGGTGCTTCCGCTGTTTTCAGAAAGATTAAGATACTGCAGAGAGATATTCGTTTTGCTTTCTTTTGTATCAATTCCGAGCGCCTGAACGATTGTTAAATCGTTTATTCGCTTTGAGGTCTTTTCGCAGGAGGAAAAAACAAGGGAAATGAGCAGAGTGCAGATGATTATTTTAAATGCTTTTTTCATTTTCACTCCTCCTTGAAAACATAAGAAAACATATCGGAACAATCACAAGAAATACGGCGGTGATAATTAAATAAAACCATCTTGCACCGCTTGTAATCTCGCTGAAAAATCTTCGGTAAATAAGAATTGATGCAGTAAGCGAGGAAATAAAAAGAAATATAATTTCGCCCTTTTTATTTACTCTTTTTATGCATTCCCCAGCGCTGTAAATAATAACGGCGCATTTAGAAAAAAGCGCGAAAAACCCGAATGCAGTGTAAACGATATCAAGCCTTGAAAAACTCTTGAAGGCAGTCATCTGAAAAAGAGTATATACGGGGAACGCAAAGAGGGGAGCGGCGCTTCCGAGAACTCCGATGCAGAAAAGAAGCATAATGAAGATTGCAAGATATGAAGCAATAATTCCCAAAAATAACGGCTTTGCATTTGCTTTATCACATTTTTTCTGAAGCACAAGAAAGAGCGCAGGCTCAATTGAATTTGATGAAAAAATGAGGCTGTTTTTCAGCGTTTCGGCTTTTGTTCCGACGAAAAACGGCATAAAATTCATTATCTGAAAGTTTTTGATATTGAGTAAAACAATTGCTATCAGAACGGATATAGAAAGAACTGCACACATAAGCGAAAATCTTGCAAGCGCTTCGATTTTAAGATATGCGCCGTAGCACGCAGCGGCAGTTATAAGAACTGCAAAAAACAGCGGTGAATCACCGTGAGTTGTTTTGTCGCAGGCAAAAAAAGCAAAACGGCTTATGTTAACACCTGCAAAATAGATGAAATAAATAAGATATAATATTCTTCCCGCTTTTGTATCAAGCGGGTTTTTGTTATATTTCACGCATAAACATGCGGGAACACAGAAAAGAAGATTAACAAAAAGCGCCAGTGCTGAGCTGATAAGCGAATCGGGTGAAATGCCGTTAAACAGTATTGACTGATAGAATGTCAGCGCAACAACAGCGCGGGATATAAGAAATATGAAAAAGAGCTGATACGGTGCAATAACTCTTGTTTGATTATTCAACGGACGAGCCCTCCAAGTCATATATTCTTACTCTGCGCCTTGAAAGGTTTTTCCAGCTTCTTCTTATAATTGTGTCGCCGAGTGATGAAAAGGTAAGCGGTGAAATCGGAGCTGAATAGGGGACTCCGAGATTACCCAGCGCACAAATATTGATTCCGAGCGCGCCGATACCGATAATCAAAGCGTACATTCCGCCGACTCCTGCAAGCAGTATAAATAGAATTCTCAGAAAAGCAACGCTTTCATAAAGAGGATAAACAACATACGAGGCAATTGCAGTCAGCGCAACGGTAACAAGCATGGGCTCACCGATAATTCCTGCGGAAACTATTGCTTCCCCAATAACTATTGCGCCGATTATTGAAACTGCATGACCGATTGTCTGCGGAAGGCGCAGTCCCGCCTCCCTCATAATTTCGTAGAGAATATGAATGATAACCGCTTCAAGAACAAGCGAAAACGGCGTTGTTGCTTCACTGGAAGCGATAACATATAAAAGTGTTGTCGGTATCATTTCCTGATGAAATGTGCCTACGGCAACATACATAGCAGGCAGAAAAACGGATATAAAGAATGCAAGGTATTTAAGCCCTCTTGTGAAGGAGGCATAAAACGGGGGATTGTCGTAATCATCAAGGGAAGAAAAATTATCCGAAAAAAGATAGGGCGTGAACATAACAAACGGAGTTCCGTCAACAATAATTCCGATTCTGCCTTCGAGGAGTTTTGAAGCTAAAACATCGGGGCGCTCGGTATTGCCGACTGCCGAAAAAAAGGATTTAACCTTTGAATTGATGAAAGGCTCAAGACATCCGTAGTCCGAAACCGTGTTCAGATCGGCGCTTTTCAATCTTTTTTCGATTTCGTTTAATGAGTCAAAATTTACTCTATTATCAATATAGGCGAGCACAACGCAGGTTGAAACAGATTCTCCGAGTTTAATTTGTTTGAGTTTTAAATGATGGGTTTTAAGGCGCTTTCTCAGAAGCGCTTTGTTATCGTTGAGAGTTTCAACAAAGCATTCCTTTGCACCCTTAACCATTGCTTCGTTTGTAGGCTCGTCAGTTGTTCGTTTGCTCCAGCCCTGAACGCCCATTGCAAGCGCATTAAGACAGCCCTCGAGATAAAACAGCGCAAAACCGCTCATAATATAAAAATGGCAGTCTTCAAAGGTGTTGATTTCTTTCATTTCAACACTGCCGACAACCGATTTCTTTATTGTTTCAAAATGCTCGGCGGGGGAGATTGTTTCAATATTTGAGCGAAGTATCGGCTCTGTTATCATATGCGAAAGCATAAGCGAATCAGTAAGTCCGTCGAAGGTGCAGAAAAAACCTCTTCTGCCTGAAACAATAACCTCACGAAGCAGAAAGTCCGAACAGTCTTTGAAATCACTCTTGAAAATATCCCTGTTGATTTCATAGCTTTTAGTAAGATATTTCATATAATCACCAATCTTATTATTGAGCGCATTTTGAATAATATGCATATTCGGGGAACAATACATTTAGGCGTTAGGAGTGATTATATGACGATAATTTTAATAAGAAGTGTTATTATTTATCTTATTGTTGTTATGGCTGTCAGGATTATGGGCAAAAGGCAAATCGGTGAGCTTAATCCTCACGAATTTGTTATAACCATTCTTATAAGTGCGGTTGCAACAATTCCTATTCAGGAAAGTTCAATTCCTCTTTCATATTCAGTAATACCGATTCTTGTTTTTGTTTCTCTTGAGGTTATCGAATCGGCGCTGTCAATTAAATTTCCCGCTTTCAGTAAGCTTATTGACGGTCAGCCGATTGTTGTTATCAAAAACGGAAAGCTGCAGAAAGAGAAGCTTGAAATGCTTAGATTTTCAACCGAGGACTTAAATGATGCACTAAGGCAGAAGGATATTTTTGATATCAACGAGGTTGAAAATGCCATAGTTGAAACAAACGGCTCGCTCAGTGTTCAGAAAAAGAATGATTGTGAGGAGAATTAATATATGAAAAGAGTTTGGTTTGCGGTTGCTTTTATTCTGCTGAGCGCAGGACTTTGCATTTATCAGCAGTGCTATGTTAAAACAAGCTGTGAAAAAATGTTTGTCATTCTTGAAGAGGCTCAGAAATTTGAAAATGCAAAGGATAAAGATAACAGAAATAAAAAGATTGAAGAACTTCAAAGATACTGGAGCGCTCGCAATAATTTTCTTTTTGCTTTTTCGGAGCACAGTACACTTGACGAACTTGCAAAAAATATACGCTCTCTGAAAGCGGCGCACAGTATGAAAAGCTCTCTTGAGGAAACAAAGGTTTTAGTTTTGATTTTTTATGAAAATGAAAGGATATCCTTTTCGAATATCCTTTAACAAATAAAGGGGCAGGGAAGAACCCTGCCTTTTAACAAACATATTTAAAAATTATTTCATCTCCGCTTGAAACTGTGTACTTTCCGCAGCTTTTCGGCGGAGATTTTGAATTGACTGTGTAAACCCATCCGCTTGCTGACCCACAGTCGAATTCATCAAGATTGTTTATTCCCGAAACATATATTCCGTAAACAGTGTTCCTTGATGACAGCTTGACATTATTTGTTTTGCAAGCTCTTTCAAGAATATCATAAACTGTTTCGCCGTCTTTGAATTCACATTTCATTCTCGGGATAATCAGCCCGTTTTCGGGAACAAAGCTTTCGTGACCTTCTTTAAGCTTGTCTTTTTTACTGTTAATTGCTGAGCATTCAACGGTTATATAGCAGATGTTCTGCTCCTGAGCTTTCTGAGAAGCTTTTTTTGCTTCAGCTTTTTTTGCCTCAGCCTTTTTTACTTTTTGAGCTGTTGTTTTTTTAGTTGTTTTAGCTTTAGCTGCTTTTTTTGTTCCGGAGGTTTTTTCTTCTTTTTTTGTTGTTGATGTTGAAGTAGCTTTTGTTTTTTCTTTTTCGGTTTTCTTTTCGGTTTTAGATACTTCTTTAGCTTTTTCTGTTTCTTCTGATATGGCTTCGCTTTCTTTCAAAACACTGTTAATAACCGTTATATTGGTTTCGTTGTTAACAGTGTTAACCGAACAGCCTGTTGCAAGAGATACAAGAAGAATAACTGAAAGAATAATAAGCAGATGTTTTTTCATATTCCAAGCTCCTCGGGTGTTTTAAGCATTGCCGAAGAGGAAACCTCAACCGCCTCTTTCGAAATATCGCAGCCAAGTTCGTAAAGGGGAACTGAGTTAAAGATATCTTCAATGACATCAAGCAGAAGATTCATACCTTTTAGCGGAAGCTTTCTGACGGTCTGCGAAAAAATATTGAAAACCGCCTTGTTTGTGTCCGCCTTTTTTATCCAATTTGTCTTACTTCTTTCAATAAAACAAATTCCGCCAAGAGGAACAATTTCAGGCTTTGAATAGTCATATTTTCCGCTCCACGGAGTTCCGCAGGCGTATATTTTTCCGTCGATTTTTCTGATAGCGGGCTTATCGTCATTCAGAATATATGCCCTGTCACCGAAGTATTTCAGCCAGAGATTTGTGTGGGTTGATTTGCCCGTTCCGCTGTCAGCCGAAAAAGCGTAGGCAACGCCGTCAACAACAACACAGGAGGAATGAAGAAGCATGCCGTTGAATTTCAAAAGTGCGGCATAAAATGCAGAGCCCGTTAGCATATATTCCCAGTCCTCGTAGCCAAGTTCGGGATGCTCTTTCATATGCGAATCAATCTTTTCATCACTGACATTAATTGTTATATCCGCTTTTAATTCATCGCTCTGGTTTTCAGAAAGATAGGCATGCGCCTGCTTTTTTGTTCTTTTACCAATATGCTCAATTTTTACCCTGAGCCCCGCAATATCGTAATACGGCATTTCGCTCCTCCTTTCAAAATTATGCTTAGGCATTAGGGGTTCGAACCGAATAAGCCTCAAATTGCATATTTCACACCCCTTTTTCCGCTTTTTGTCTTACCATACGGCAGTATGCTTGCACCAAAAAACGAAAAAATGAATGCAAACTATGCAATACGAGGCGCTTTAACGCAGTATTTGTGAAAAAGGGACGGTCAAAACCTTGTTGGGTTTGAATCTCTAATGCCTAAAGTTAGTATAATGGATATGTTTAGTTAAGTCAAATATTGATTTTTATAAATTATATGGTAAAATGAAACCAAAGCTAACTTTGAAAGGAAAAGAATATGAAAAAGAAAAAGAATAAAAACGGCGCAGTCATTGCCGTGCTCGTTGTTGTTTTGGTACTGATACTCGGAGTCCTTGCATATTTCGGCTACTCATACATAACAAATGATATCAACGGCAAAAACCAGAGCAGTGATGAATACACTCTTGTTATAACAAAAAATGACTTTGAATATGAAATAGGCAAGAAGCTCTACGATAACAAAATCATTGTTTTTGATTCTCTGTGGACTTCATGGATGAACAAGCATTATCCCGATTTTACATATATCAACGGTGAATATAAGCTTACGGCTGATATGAGCTATGAGGAGATTGCTCAGAAGCTTCAAAAGCCCGACGTTTCCCATAAAACCGTTAAGGTTGCAATCCCCGAAGGATACAATGTTATGGAGATTGCAAAAACTCTTGAGGAGAACAAAATCTGCAAAGCAAAGGATTTCCTTGAAGTGTGTAAATCAAAGGAAGGCTTTGATTATGACTGGCTTAAGGATGTTCCCGACAGTGAGCTTATTGCTTATCAGCTTGAAGGTTTTCTTTTTCCTGCAACATATGATTTTGCAATGAACAGCGACCCCAAAGGCATTGCCGATGTTATGCTCGGAACCTTTGACAAACGCATAACGGATAAGTGGAAAAAGTTCTGTGAAGAAAACTATATGAGTATGTTTGAACTTATTAACCTTGCAAGCGTTGTTCAGGAGGAGGCTTTCGGTCCCGAGTCAGCAGGGAATATCGCTTCCGTATTTATCAACAGACTCAATAAGGGCTCAAAGCTCCAGAGTGATGTAACATATTTCTATGCAAAGGCGCTGCGCGACGAACAGGGATTTTCACAGAAGGTTTATGACGGATACTACACCTATCGCTGTCCCGGACTTCCGAGCGGACCTATAACCAATCCCGGTGAAGAAATAATCAATGCGGTTGTAAATCATCCCGATACAGATTATCTCTATTTCTTCTCGGATTTGAAAAAAGAATTCCACTTTGCCAAGGATTATGATGAGTTTATGAAACTGCAGAAAAAATATCCCTGGAAAGAAGAATAATTTATTTAGAATTGAGAATGGAGAATTGAGAATTTCGGACGGGCACTGCCCGTACCGATTACTGTGAAAAATGAGAATTCTGAGTGCTGATGAAATAAGGCTGGTTGAAAAGCGATGCTTTGAGAGATATTCAACCGAGGCTGAATTAATGCTCAAAGCGGGAACAGCCTGCTTCAATGAGATTATTAAAAAATATGAAAATGAAATAAAGAATTCAAAGGTGTCCGTATTCTGCGGAAACGGAAAAAACGCCGGCGACGGCTTTGTTATTGCAAGGCTTCTGTACTGTTACGGTGCAGATGCAAGAATAGTTTTGGTTGATAAAGAGCCATCGATTGCCGAGCCTCTCATGTATTTTGAACAGGCGGTAAACAGCGGAGTAAAGGTTGAACACTTTACAAATAGCGGCGCTGAAAACGGCAAAAACACAGAAAATGCTGAAAATGTAAAGGAAAATAGCTTTACAAATTCAGACTTTATTGTTGACTGCATTTTCGGAATCGGCTTTCACGGAAGAGCGCGCGGAGTTTTCAATGAAGCATTCAAAGCGGTCAATGAAAGCGGTGCAAGGGTTATTGCTGTGGATACGCCCAGCGGAAGCTATTCCTCAACGGGCGGAGTCTGTGCAAATGCAATAAAAGCTGATTTGACAATTGCAATTTCAACCCTTAAATATGCCCATGTTCAGCCCCCTGCAAATGCACTTTGCGGTGAAATCAGGGTTGTTGATATCGGCATTCCCGATGATTGCTATGACAGCGGTTATGCTGAAACCATTGAATTTGAAGATGTAAAAAACTGCTTTATTCAAAGGGACAAAAATTCAAATAAAGGTACATTCGGTCATCAGCTGAACATCTGCTCAAGCAAAAAGATGTTCGGGGCAGGGGTTATTGCAACCGAGTCTGCAATGCGCTCGGGCGCAGGTCTTGTTAAGCTTATGCTTCCGCTTGACGCGTTTCCTCTTGCTGCGGCACATCTGACCCAGTGCCTTTTTGAGCCTGCGCTTCAGACAGTTACCGGAACATTTTCAAAATTCGCTGCGGGAGCAGTTAAGGAGCAGCTTAAGTGGGCAAACAGCGTTGTTATCGGCTGCGGTATTGATGTAAATGACGATACAAAGGAAATAACTGAATTGGTGCTGAAAAAGAGCAGAGTTCCGATAATTCTTGATGCGGATGGAATAAACTGCATAAATGGGCGCATATCTATATTTAAGGAGATTAAAGCGCCCGTTGTTCTGACGCCCCATCCGATGGAGATGAGCAGGCTGATTTCAAAACCAATTGCCGAGATACAGGAAAGCAGAATTGAAACTGCGAAAGCGTTTGCAAAGGAGAATGGAATTGTTCTTGTATTAAAGGGCGCAAACACGGTTGTTACGGACGGAGAAAAGGTGTTTGTGAACCTGACCGGGAATCCCTCAATGGCTATGGGCGGAACGGGCGATATGCTAAGCGGAATGATTGGCTCGTTTATTGCCCAGGGAATGAATGCGCTTGACGCTGCAAAATGCGCCGTGTATATTCACGGACTTTGCGGTGACACTGCCGCAAAGAAGCTGAGCCAGAGAGGAATACTTGTTTCTGATATGATGGAACAGCTCGGCGCTTTAATGTCCCGATTTGAATAATGCAAAAGCATAATTAATTAGTTTTGGGACTGATTTAGTTGAAAAAAGTAATACCGATAATTCTTGCTTTGCTTCTTTTTTCGGGATGCAAAGCAGAAAAATACACCCCTGTTATTAACGTGGATTTCAAAGTTTCTGCGGTTGTTAAAACAGGGGATTTTTCATATTCCTGCAATATTGAAAGAGCGGGGGATACAGTATATGTTTCACCGACTTCATCAAGAGCGAAAGGGCTTGTTATATCCTGCTCTTCAAAAGAGGTTTCATTTAAAAGAAAAACCTTTTCAAAAACCTTTCCCGTTGAAGAAATTGACAAAACCAATCCCGCTGTTATTCTGCATCGCGTTTTCACTTCTCTTGAAAGTGCAGACATCAAGCTTATTGACGGAGCGTTTATATATTCGGGAAACTGTGAATTAGGAAAATACATATTAACTCAAAACAAGGATAATTCGCTGAAATCTTTGAGTGTTCCTCAGGCGCATATTGAATTTGAATTCACTTCTTAGCTCTTTTTACCTCTTACAACTGAATCAATTTGATAATTTTTAATAAAAATTCTTGTAAAACATTGAAAGTTATTGTATAATATTTCTGTTAATATTATTTTCTTTAACGAAAGGAGAATTTTTTAGTGAAACATCCTGAAATTATCAGCAAGATGAGCCTTGAACAAAAGGCATCATTCGTGAGCGGATTTGACTACTGGCATCTTGAGGAAGCACCTGAGCTCGGACTTCCGAAGATTATGGTAACCGACGGCCCTCACGGCTTGCGTAAGCAGAACACGGACAAGTCAACCTCAAACGGAATAGGACTCGGCAATTCTGTTCCTGCAACTTGTTTCCCTCCAGCAGCAACATCATCATGCTCGTGGGATCCCGAGCTTCTTAGAAAAGCAGGAGAGGCAATGGGTGCTGAATGCCTTAAAGAAAAGGTTTCAGTTCTTCTCGGTCCCGGAACAAACATCAAGCGTTCTCCCGTTTGCGGAAGAAACTTTGAATATTTCAGCGAGGACCCATTCCTTGCAGGTAAATGCTCAGCAGCAATAATCAATGGCATTCAGAGCAAGGGTGTCGGAACATCTCTCAAGCATTTCTGTGCTAACTCACAGGAAGCATTCAGAATGGTTATTGATGAAATAATCGATGAAAGAACTCTTCGTGAAACATATCTTCCCGCATTTGAGATTGCTATTAAAGAGGCACAGCCGTGGACTGTTATGAACGCATATAACAAGATTAACGGCGTTTATGCTTCCCAGAACGGTCATACCCAGCAGGAAATCGCAAGAGGCGAATGGGGATTTGAAGGCTTATTTGTAACTGACTGGGGTTCATCTGTTGACCGTATTCCCGGTCTTATCAACGGAACAGACCTTGAAATGCCTACTTCGGGACCGCTCAACACAAAGAAGATTGTTGCAGCAGTTCAGAGCGGTGAGCTTGACGAAGCAGTTCTTGATGAAAGAGTTGACACCGTTGTTGATTTGATTGTTAGATCAAAACCCGCTCTTGAGAGCGAGCATACATTCAGCTTTGAGGAGCATAATGAAATCGCTGCAAGAATTGCTGAAGGCTCAATGCAGCTTCTTAAGAATGACGGCAATATTCTTCCTCTTAAAGCAGGTCAGAAAGTTGCCGTTATCGGCGAGATGGCAGAGTCACCGCGTTTCCAGGGTGCAGGCTCATCCGTTATCAATCCTTCGAACCTCGACAATGCGCTTGATAATCTTAAGGCTCTCGGCGTTGATGTTACATATGCAAAGGGCTACGACAAGAGCAAGAACGAAATCAACGAAGAACTCTTTGCTGAAGCTGAAAAGGCTGCAAGAGAAGCTGATGTTGCAATTGTATTTGCAGGCTTAACCGAGGAATTCGAAGGCGAGGGATACGACAGAGAGACAATCGAAATGCCCTCAAGCCACAATGCTCTTATTGAAAAAGTTGCACTTGCAAATGAGAACACTGTTGTTGTTCTTGCAGGAGGCTCTGTTGTTCTTATGCCCTGGCTTAATAATGTTAAGGCGCTTCTTAACTCAGGACTCGGCGGACAGGCAGGCGGAATTGCCGTTGCAAGAATTTTAACCGGTGCGGTTAACCCCTCGGGTAAGACCACCGAAACTTATCCGAAGTTCTTTGAGGACAATCCGACTGCGGGCAATTACCCCGGCGGACCCGTTACAAGCGAACACAGAGAAAGCGTTTTCATTGGATATAAATACTATGATGCAGCCGACAAAGAGGTTGTTTTCCCGTTCGGCTTCGGACTTTCATACACAACATTTGAATACAGTGACCTCAAGGTATCTTCAAAGAGTATTAAAGACACCGACACTTTAACCGTATCTTTCAAGGTTAAGAACACAGGCAATGTTGACGGCGCTGAAATTGCTCAGCTCTATGTTGCCGACCCTTTATTCATGCCATCCCCGTTCAAAGAAGAGACTCGAGGCTTCTGGCTTCGAACTCGATAAGAGAGCGTTTGCTTTCTATAATGTTAATATTAACGATTGGTGCGTTGAAACGGGCGAATTTGATATTCTCGTCGGCGCATCAAGCAGGGATATCAAACTCACTCAGACTGTTACCGTTGAGGGAACAGTTGAATGTGAAATTCCCGACTACAGAGAAACTGCACCTAACTACTACAACAATGTTGCAGGTATCACCAGGGATGATTTCGCAGCAATATACGGTGAGCTTCCCAGCCCAGATATTGATGTTAACAAGAAGATTGATATTTATTGCTGTCTTAATGACGCGCGTCATACAAAGTGGGGCGGAAAGCTCTGCAATATGATTGAAAAGATTATGAGCAAAGCAGGCTCGGCAGAAAACGGCGACGGAAAAATGCTTGCCGCAATGGCAACCCAGATTCCGATTAGAAACTTCATTGCAATGAGTATGGGCGTTTTCTCACCGAAGATGGCTGACGGACTTCTTATGATGCTCAATGACGACCAGTCAAGCTTTATTGGATTCAATAAGATTTTCTGGAGACTCGGCGGAGCGCTCACAAGACTTCCGAAACTGCTCAAGTCAATCTAAAGTGAGAATGGAAAATGGAGAATGGAGAATTTCGGTCGCTTCGCTCCGTTAAATAATTAATTGTCTGAGCGCGGCGAGTATCCGTAATTCTCAACTCTCAATTCTCAATTTTTCCGGAGGTACAAAATGAAAAGAATACTTAAATCAATAACTTGCATAACCCTTGCAGTGCTTATGGCATTTTCAAGTGCTTTTGTTGCATTTGCAAAGGAAAAGGTTACCCCTGTTATTCTTGTTCACGGACTCGGTGCAAACCCTGTTTATGAGAATATCGGAACTGAGGACCAGAAAGAAATTGCAAACCTCGGTCTTGGAGATGACCTTGTTTCAACAATTCTCGGAAATGATGAACTCATCAGCCAGGTTATCAAAATGGTTGAGCCCAAAAGAAAGGTCAGCGATAAAAAGCTTATTAATGCGCTTGCAGACCTTGTTAAGGATTCAAACATTAACTGCACGGCAAACGGAAATGTCAAAAAGGGTCAGGGCGTTATAAACTATTGGAAAGCTCCTCTTTCAAAGCACAGAAGCTACTATAAGGATGCTTCTGTTGCAGAGAGTGCAATTGCGCGTCAGCTTTGCAGAGAGGTTGGAGCAAAGAATGTTTACTGCTTCAACTATGACTGGCGTCAGGATATCTGCAAAACTGCAAAAGACCTCAGAGAATATGTTAAAATCATAAAGAAAAAGACAGGCAGCAAGAAGGTTTCCCTCGTTGGATGTTCTCTCGGCGGAGCAGTTCTTTCGGCTTATATGGATGCATACAAGTCAAAGAAGGATGTTAAGCGCTATGTTTTCGTTAACCCTGCAATTATGGGTGTTGACGTTGCAAGAGCATTTGCGCTTGATATGTCATTCAGCAAGAAATCAATTGTTAACTATCTCAAATGTATGGAAACTGCATACAGCAACGGTGATTCAGTTGCTCTCTTCCGTTTGATATACGCTCTGGGTGATGTTAAAATCGGATATGCAGCAAGCTATCTTAACGGATTTGTTAAGAACAAGAAGAATGTCAAAGCGCTTTTCACAAAGGTTGTAAAGCCCTGGATTGGCAATATTCCCTCACTTTGGGAGTGCATTCCCTACAGCAGTTATAACAAAGCTGTCAAGGAAATGAGCAAGATGGGCGTTCTCGACAAGAAGAGCGGAGTTTATAAGAAGATTAAGAAATACCACGGCGTTCAGGGAAGAATCAAGAAGAATTTAAAGGCTGTAAAGAAGAACGGCGCTTCTGTTGCAATTATCGCTTCCTACGGAACAATGGGTATTCCTGCAACTTCAAAGAAAAACAATCAGACCGATGTTCTTATTGACACAAAATATGCTTCTGCAGGCGCAACTGTTGCAAGCTACGGCAATGTTCTTAAGAAGAAGCACCAGAAGGGTAAGTTTGCTTCTCCCGATAAGGTTATCAATGCAAAGACCTGTGCGCTTCCCAAGAACACATGGTTCCTTAAGGATGTTCAGCATATGCGCTTTAAGTATAATTCAGATGCAACCAAGCTTGTTGCAAGACTTGCAACGGGCAAGGTTAAGAGCAATATTTATTCGGTTAAGAAAAAATACGGAATTTCACAGTTTGCAAAAGAGAATAAAGACAGCAAACTTGAAAATATTTAAACACTGAAAAAGCCCTTCGGGGCTTTTTTAGTTTATGGTGTAGAGGATATTGCCAATCGGTGATTTGAATAATAATATTCAAGATTGTTAAAAAAATAACAGCACATTTCACAAAATGCATTTTGGATATTGACAACTGCAGTGAATTTGGTGTAACCTTTATTTGTAAGGCAAAGGGGTCTTTGAGGAAACTCGAAGACCCTTTTATCTTTTGAATATTGCTAAAAGGCAACGGAGTCTTTGAGTTTAGCTCAAAGACTCTTTTTTAGTAATAAACATATTATATAGGACAATGGCGTCTTTTGTGATTTGCACAAAAGGCGCCTTTGCCGTTTTAGGAGGTGTTTGAATGAACAGCGACAAAAACGTTAATATGGCTGCAAGAATTAATTTCGACGGCGAGCCGCAGTTTGAGTTATCCGAGCACATTCACAAAAGCAAAAAATACCGCGATGCGTTCTACGGAAATGACACTTGGGATAATGAATACTGTTTAAACACAACTGCCTGGGACTGAAAAACAAAGTAATAATTTTTAGGAGGATATAAAATGAGTATTACAAAGGAACAAATTTTAAAGGAAGCAAAGGAAAACAATGTCGAATTCGTAAGATTGCAGTTCACCGATTTATTCGGAAGAATGAAGAATGTTGCAATCACACTTTCACAGCTTGAAAAAGCACTTGATAATGACTGTATGTTCGACGGCTCATCAATTGACGGATTTGTTCGTATAGATGAAAGCGACATGTATCTTCATCCCGATTATGATACATGGGCAATCGTACCCTGGAGAAAGCATCAGCAAATCCAGACGGGCAGACTTATCTGTTCTGTATATAAAGCTGATAACAAAACACCTTTTGAGGGCGACCCGAGAAATGCGCTCATCAAGGTTATGGAAGAAGCAAAGGAACTCGGCTATGGTTTTAACGTAGGCCCCGAATGTGAATTCTTCCTCTTCAAGCTTGATGAGGACGGAAATCCGACAACCGAAACCTGTGACGAAGCAGGTTACTTTGACCTTAATCCGATTGACCACGGCGAAAACTGCAGAAGAGATATCTGCTTAGCGCTTGAGAATATGGGCTACACAATTGAGGCATCACACCATGAGGTTGCCGAAGGTCAGCACGAAATCGACTTCCAGTTCGGTGACGGACTTCTCACAGCGGACAGAGTTATGACCTTCAAGCATGTTGTTAAGACCTATGCAACAAAGCATGGCCTTCACGCAACATTTATGCCGAAGCCGATTTACGGTATTAACGGAAGCGGTATGCATACAAATATGAGTCTTTATAACATCGAAACGGGCGCAAATGTTTTTGATGACCCGAACGGTGAACTTGGACTTTCAAAAGAGGCATATTCATTCATCGCAGGTATTATGGAGCATATCAAGGGTATTGCGGTATTTTCAAACCCGACAGTCAACTCATATAAAAGACTTGTTCCCGGTTATGAGGCTCCGAGCTATCTTGTATGGAGCACTTCAAACCGTTCCTGCCTTGTAAGAATTCCCGCAAGCAGAGGAAAGGGCACAAGAATTGAGCTTCGCTGTCCCGACCCGACCTGCAACCCCTATCTTGAAATGGCGCTCTGCCTTGCTGCAGGACTTGACGGAATTAAAAGAGGTCTTGTTCCAAATCCTTCATACGATGAGAACGTTTTTGTTCTTGTCGACAGGGCATTTCGTGTTGTTAAGTGCAACACCTTCGATAACGTTTTTGTCGCCGGGCTCAATCGTGACGTTTAATCGGTCGTCGACGTCCATCCCCAAGCCTTCACCAACTTTGATAACGCCGAGGTCGTATTCGGTTGCTATCGGCAGGTTGTCTCTCGAATCCGCGATTTTCGCGTCAATATCGGCGTCCATTAATTCCTTAAAAGTTGAAAAGGTTGCTGATGTCAGACCAATCGATTGTCTCTTTTTCATTGATGTAATCGGACAGGTCAAGCTCAGCGTAGTTGTCACTGTTGATATATTGCTCCACGCCGTCGATTAAAATGCCTTGAATGCCCGCTTGCACGCCGCCCGCAGTTGTCTCGCAACACGAACCACAAAGCTTGGAGCCGCAAGAAAACTTAAAGTCGTTCGCGTCGCAGGAATTGACGCCCTCAGTGATGACGCGTGCTTTGGCGTTCCCGTCGATACAGCGCACGTAAAAAGGCTCGTTGAAGAAATAATTTTGGTGCGGCAGAATCGGAATCCCGCTGTCAGGCTCGTCCGTCGTCAACACTTCAAGGGTAAACGGGCTCAGGTTTTGGATTATGCCCGTCGGCTCGTCAATTCACACGAAATCTTTTTTCAAGTGCAGATATTGCAAGGTCGCTCACCTCCCGTCCAATAAAAAAAGCCCCTGCGCGGCTTACCAAATGATGTAGTCTTCCTCTTTCGGCGGCTCGAAGTCGTCGCCTTTGTCGTTGGTCAATGCAACGATACTCCGTTTCAGTGCCTACCATGTAAGGGAAAGATTGTAATCTGCTTTGGATAATACATTGTTAAATCCATTGAATATTTCCCTTGCAGGTATAATTTCCAATAGTTGCCATACCCTGCGCAAACAATCGCGACATGGATACGCTTTGCATCGTCGGTTTCGAGAACTGTTTCAAAACCTGTGGCATAGGTGGGAATATGTGCTGATGTAAGCGTAGTGACGCTGGTAGATTTGAGAACGGCTATCCCTGTATTGTATACTCCTAAAAAACAGTATGGGTAGCTAGCGGTCTCAGTGCTCTTACGTCTGTATATTTTAAGTATCGGGCGCAGAATATTCCCTTCGCTAACCACATTGGTTGAATCATTAGAATTAGTTGCATTCCAAGAAAGCCAAAAATCTATAGTGAACTTTGATAAGGCGGTTCCTGTGCCTATCTCCCATCCAGAGGTTGCTGAAATCGTGTTGGTTAGTGCCGTGTTTAAATTGCGCAGGGCGTAGACACCGTGGTCGGTTTTTTCAACGACAGGTGCAGGTACAGTAGTCGTCCAGTTGCGGTGATATATATCGCCCGAAAAGTTTGGTCGCCACAACCAATAGCTGTAAAGACCGTCAGTCGAGGGCCCCTTGTAGGCAATCATGGCGTAGTTGTATCCGAAATCAAAAGCAAACGAGGCACTGCCTTTAACCCATTTACGTTTAACCCAAAGCGTCGGGTATTCATCGTCTTCAAGCGTATACCAAAGCCCGCCGTCGATTTCGGAAGGCACTGTGCTCAGATAATAAATCTTGGGTTCAATCGTGCCCGTCGTCGAGTGGGAAGTATTTACTGTTGTCTCTGTAAAAATGTCGGCTTTGAAAATGTACTCGTAATCGTTATGGCGGAGCCGCAAGCAAGGTGCAACTAAAGATTCTTCGTCGCCAACGTCCATCCAAAGCATTCCTTGCTGATTCGGCGGGTAGGTAATTGCCTCAACGTTTACGCCGTTCAAACTGCCGCCGCCTACAATGACATTGAGCGATTCGGTCGGGAACCTAGCCCAATAACCGTCGCCGCGCAGAAACTTGTTTTCTTCGCCCGCATTGGGAACCGGAACTATTCCCGATTTGCCGTCATCATCCGCAGTTGCGCCAATGAAAAAGCTTGCTGCATTCAAGACGCCTTCCTTGGTTATCGAAAGACCCGAACCGACAATGACGCCGCCGAGTTTTTCGG
>CAJOEV010000033.1 GCA_905233545.1 uncultured Eubacterium sp.
CTCTGTATTATATACTCAGGCAAGAAAGCCTGTAAGAGTTGCAAACGGAAGACTCGGTGCAAATCTTTCACACGGATGCATCAGACTTCATATTGATAACGCAAAGTGGATTTACAGAAATATTCCTAAAACAACAAAATGCGTTATCTATAAAAAATAATCATTCAGATTGATAATTAAAGATTCCCCGGAATAATTTATGTTTCGGGGAATGTTTTTTATATACAGATTATTGACAATTTATTAATATTATTATAGTATTTAACTGTTGTAAATAATGGAGGTAAAAAATATGAAAAAAGCATTTGCACTTAAAAGCATAAGCCTTTTCCTTTCATTCGTTATGGCGTTCAGCGCACTTTCAGCAGTGTCTGCATTTGCTGATGAGATTCAGAACGGTTGGAACGAAGACCACACAATGTACTATGAAGACGGTGTGGCTGTAACAGGCTTTAAAACAATCAACGATGTAAGCTACTATTTCGATACCGAAACTTCACTGAAGGTTACAGACGGTCTCAAGAAGATTGACGGCGCATATTACTATTTCAGCGAAACCGGCGGAATCCAGCACAGATGGAGAACAATTAACGGCGAGAGATATTATTTCTATCCTGAAGACGGTAAGGCTGCAACAGGACTTTCAAAGATTGAAGGCGATTTATACTATTTCGGAACAACAGGAAAAAGAAAGTCAGGCTTCAAGACAATCGACGGTGCTAAGTACTACTTCAATATCAACGGCGGTAAGGCAGCATCAGGCTTAAAGGTATTTGACGGCAAGCGTTATTATTTCGGCAAAAACCATAAGGCAGTAAAGGGATGGCAGAATGCCGAAGGCAAGCGTTATTATTTCAATCCCAAGAACTATATCGCTGTAAAAGGTTTTAAGAAAATCAACAAGCACTACTACTATTTCAATATCAAGTCCGAAATGCAGAAGGGCTGGAAAACCATAAAAGGTTTTAAGTACTATTTCAGCAAGGAAAAAAAGACACTCGGACAGGCTGCAACAGGAACAGTTAAAATAGGCAAGAAAGAGTATAAATTTGACAAGCAGGGCAGACTCATGGATGATAAATATTCCATGAAGATGAAGGCTCGCAATCTTACAAGCCCGACAAAGTATTTGATTCTTGTTAACAAGAGCACACACAAGGTTGGCGTTTTCAAGGGCAAGAAGGGCGACTGGAAGCTTATTAAATACTTTGCCTGCACAATCGGCGCTCCCGGTACACCTACTCCTTCGGGAACATTCCTTATGGGACCCTCACGCGGAAAGCCTTTCCATCAGCTTTATTTTGATTCAGCTGCAATCCGTTGTTGGTATGCAACAAGAATTTATGCAGGCTATAACTTCCATTCGGTATTGTACACCCAGGCAAGAAGACCTGTAAGAATTGCAAACGGAAGACTTGGTGCAAATCTTTCACACGGATGTATCAGACTTCATATTGATAATGCAAAGTGGATTTACAAGAATATTCCCAAGAAAACAAAATGCGTTATCTATAAAAAATAAAATTGAATAATTGTCCGCTGCGTTTCGAATAGTTTTTGGAACGCAGCAGTTGTTAAAAGAAACAGGAGGGTCAAGACAATGAGAATAAAGTTTTCAAAGTATTGTGTTTTAGCTTTTTTAATTGCGGTGTTTATGATTCCTGCTTTCAGTGCATTCGCACAGGAGACGGATGAAAAAATTGCTTTAGACAAAACTTCTGCAAAAATCGGTGTCGGTGAACAGATAGATATATATGCGTTCATTGCCGATGAGCAAAAATCCGATAACGACTATTCATATGAATCGGGTAATGATGATGTTGCATTAGTAAGCAATGCAGGAATTGTTACGGGAATGAAAAAAGGCAATACCTCAATCACCATTACCCGTCACATATATGAGATGGTTGATAGGGTGGACGAAGGAACGGGCGAAAAAATAACCGAGCCTGTAAAAAGAACAATAACCGCTGATTTTAAAATTGAGGTCAACACTGCGCCGACAAAAGTTAAGCTCAATGCTCACAATATTCTTATCGGAAAGAATAAAACATATGATTTGGATTACACAATCAGCGGCGGAACATCATATGCAAAAAAATTCACCACTTCCGACAGCAGTATTGTTAAGGTTTCAAAGGACGGTGTTGTAACTGCAAAGAAAGCGGGTATTGCAACAATAACCTTCAGAACATTCAACGGTCTTTCGGATAAGTGTAAAGTAACCGTATCGGGACCCGAACCCAAGCTTGTAATCGCAGACAGCAATAATAAGATTCAAAAGGGCTCAAATGTTCATAAGTTCAATATAAGCTTCACAGCCGGCAAATATGCCGATAAAACAACAAGAATTCACACTTCCGACAGAAGCGTGCTTCGAATCAAGGATAAAAAATATGCCTACGGTGCAGCAGTCGGAAGCGCAACCGTTTCTCTCACAACAAATTATGATAATATCAGTGCAAAGAAAACTTTCAAGGTTATCAACGAATGCCTCTCCCTGAGCCGTAATTCATACCAGCTTTCGCTCGACAGAGAGAATGTAACACGCAAAAAATACGGAACATCCGTTAAGGGACGTCCGCTTGAAGGATATATCATAACAAATGCAAAAACAGGAAAATACAAGAAAACACTCTTCATGGATTTTGCTGTTCACGGATTTGAAGACTTCTATAAAAAAGACGGTAAAAAGCTTGTTGCAGAAGCTAACAGACTCATTGAGTATTTTGCAACTCATTCCTCAGAGCTCGGAGAATACAGATTGGTTATCGTTCCCTGTGCTAATCCCGACGGAACAATTGCGGGAAGAAACAATCTGCGCGCATGCTCCACTGCATACGGAAGATGCACCGCAAAGCATGTTGATATGAACCGCGACTTCGGTCCGTTCAGAGCAGTTGAGTCAAGAAAGCTCAGAAACTTCATCAAGGATTGCAAGCCGAATGTATATCTCAATATGCACGGCTGGCTGAATGAAACCCTCGGCTCATATAAGCTTTGCAGTATAATCAATAAGGCGCAGGGATTCCATAAATATATCGGAAGCTTCGGCGCTAAAGACCATTATATTATTGCATGGGTAAACAGTCATCTCGGAATACCGAGCGCACTTGTTGAATACAAAGGACCCAAGAGCATAAGCAGAGCAAGAGATATCAAGATGATTAAAAACATCATAAAAGCATACTAATAAAAAAATCAGTCTCGATTTGAGACTGATTTTTTGTTTATTTTATGTCGCTGTATATTCCGTAGTGGTCGCTTATATATCCTTCGGATAAATCGTCAAGATAACCGCAGGAAGTTGTTTTTGTACTTTTGCTGACGAAGATAAAATCAATCGGAAGGGCGCCCGTTTCTCTGTAGCCCCATTCCTGATAGGTTGCTTTTATCTCATTATTTGTCAGCTGAGAATCTGTCAGCTTTTTTGTTATTGCTTTATAAACCTCGCTGTCGGATGTCTGATTGAAGTCACCCGTTAAGATGATTTTTGTTTCATCGCCGTGATGAGCTTTGATATAGTCAACAGCCTGCAGAATAAGCACAACTCCGTACTTTCGCGCTGTTTCGCTTGAATTATCAAGATGAGTGTTTAAAACGGCGTAGAGATTTTTTTGCTTATCCATAAGAATTGCATATGAACAAATTCTGTTGCAGCCCGCTTCCTCGGTATTTCCGTTTTTATCGGTAAAGGAGAAGCGGCTTTCTTTTTTCGGAGTTTGCGAAAGCCAGAAGGTGTTTGTTTCCATAGCGGTGAAAACGTCCTTCTTCCAGAAAATGCCGTTCATTTCGCTTGTGTTTTCATCACTGTCGCCGCCGCGTTTAACTGCATAGCTTTCATATTCGGGAAGAAGCTTGCCGAGCTTTTTCAGCCAGTCGGAATTAAGCTCCTGAGTGCCGATTATATCGGGGGAAGCAGCTTTCATATAATCTGCAAAGCGCCGGGCTCTTTCGCCGCTGTCCGTGCCGTCGATGCTGCTGCCCCAGGGGGAAGCAACATTGAAGGAAACTATCCTTAGAGTGTTATCAGCTTTTTCAATCATTCTTATGTACTGCGGATGCGTGTGAACAATTTCTCCTGTTAAGAGTACTGTAATCAAAACCGCTGTGATAACGCTTGAAAGCGTTTTCTTTTTGTTAGGATAATCGCAGCAAATGTAGTGTAACACAAATTCGAGAGCAAGAATTAAGAGTGTTATAACATATCCTATTAATACCTTGCCGTAAAATATTCTTACAAGATAGGTTAGTATTGCAAAAACTATTACGTTTATAATACTGAATATCATATTTCTTCTATATCCGTTTTTCGTGCTTGAAAAAAGAGAAGAAATAATAACCGCAAGTGAAAATACTATAACGCCGATAATTGCAATAACTGCAAATAAGTATGATTTATCTGCTGTAAGTGCTGCAAACTCAAAGCCGTGGTTGACTATGCTCATAATAAATGCGAGCAGTGAAACCTTTTTGTGCCCCGCCCAATACATTGGCAGAAGCATTGATAAAAGTGGCGTGAAGAAAAGTATCAGTCTGATTATATGCCACGGTGTTTTTATTGTTGATGATTTTAATATATCTGCAAAGCGTTTAACTGAATCAACCTCTTTTTGAGCCTGCTTTGCGTCCGCTTCCAGGCGTTCATCAAGCTTATAATAAAGAAGGTTAACTCCGCATTTCGGGCAAGTCTGCTTCATATAAAAGGGACTTAGCTTTGCGCCGCATTTCGGACAGCAGTTTTTATTCTTCATTGCCCGACACCTCCTTTGAAAGCTCCTCACGCCTGATTTTCATATCTGCTCGAATTTTGCTCAGGCGTTCACCCGTTAAGCTGTAGAAATAATACGGAATGAGGGAAAGGAGTCCCAGAAGCCAGGGAACAAGAGTGAACAGTGCCCAGATATATAAATCGGTTTTGTCGCCCTTGATTGCAACCCTGTTGCCAAGCTCATCGGTTTTAAACGAAAGACCGATAATGGGCAGAAGTGCAGTTCCGAGTGCTGTTGAAACCGAGCCCGAAAGCTTGCTGACAAAAGTTAATACAGAGAACGAAACACCCTCGTTTCTTTCGCCTGTTTTCCACTCCATATAATCAACCGTATCACCAATCATTTCTGTCGGAATAACCATATTTATTGTGTTGAAAAAGCTGAAAATGAAGTTTTGAACCATCAAAAGAATTGATATAACAAGAATATTGCTGTTATAAAAATTCAGTCCTGCAAAAAATACAACTGCTCCGACAACGCTTCTAACAATAATATTCAGCATAACAATCTGTCTGTTATCAAGTCTCTTTTTGAGTTTCGGAATCAGAAGATATGTTAAAAATCCGAATATTGTTCCCGGAAGTGTTATCCATAATACTGCCGAGTTGAGATTGAGCACCTCGGAATAATAGTAGGTCTGAAAAACGCCTGCAAGTCCAGTCAGCGTTCCGATAACATTGCCGAGAATAATCATAAGAAGGGGCTTGTTTTTCAGCATAATTCTGAAGCCTTCTAAAACGGAGGGCTCTTTTATGCTCTGAACAACTCTTTCCTTCGTTTTGCGTCCTGCAAGCGAGAAAACAAAAACAAGCAAAAATGCGGCAATCAGCGCAAGAATTAAGAAATCCTGTGAAAGCGTGATTTTCCAGACTCCGTTATTAGATAAGTCCATCATAATAACAAGGAAGGTTATAGAAAGTCCGCCAAGTATTCCCGAAATAAAGCGCGCTGTTGAAATTGCTCTTGTTCTGTCGCTCGGGGAAGGGGAGATTGCCGTGCTCATTCCCCAGAACGGAACATCGCCGATGGTATAGAAGAATTCCCATATGAAATATGAGATATACATATAAACTATTTTAATTGTTGTGCTTTTTGCGTCGGCTAAGATTTCGGGTCCTGCAAAAAGCATAATTGTTGCAACAGCAAGCGGAATGGGCACAATTAATAAATACGGACGCAATTTGCCGTATCGTGTTCGGGTTTTATCAATTATTCCGCCCATAAGCGGGTCATTAATCGTGTCCCATATTCCGAGTATTAAAATCATTGTTGCAACGGCTTTTCCGGGAATCCCGAAAACCTTTGTGAAAAACAGTGAGAGATAGCCTCCTGCAACAAGATTATAACCAAAAACCTGGCCCGCGTTTGCAAAGCCGTAAGCCAGGTTTTCTTTTACTCCGACATATCTTATGTCTTTATTGTCTGTCATATTTTTCATCCTTAATTGATTGAGGCGAAGCCGAGAAACCTTGAACTGGCAACTCGGCACGCGAAACTCGCAACTTAAAGCAAAACAATGTTTTGCTTCAAGCATTCTTCTCTCATTTCATCGCTCCAGATTGAGCACTGAACTTCACCGATGTGCGCTTTCTGAAGCAGAAGCATACAAAGTCTTGACTGGCCGATTCCTCCGCCTATTGTAAGGGGATATGTTCCGTCAAGAATGCATTTGTGAAAATCGAATTCCTCTCTTTCAAGACAGCCCTCTTCTTCAAGCTGAGTATGTAGACTTTCTGAATCAACGCGTATTCCCATTGAGCTGAGCTCGAATGCACACTCGAGTAAATCATTCCATACAAGAATATCACCGTTGAGCTTCCAGTCGTCGTAGTCGGGAGCTCTGCCGTCGTGTTTTTCTCCGCTTCTGAGCTTTCCGCCGATTTGCATAAGGAAAACGGTTTTATGTTTTTTGACTATTGCATCTTCTCTTTCCTTTGAAGTCAAATCGGGGAACATATCCTCAAGCTCCTGAGTTGTTATGAAAAAGACTTCCTCTTTCATATCAAAGCTCAGAACAGGATATTGCTCGCGGACTTTTTTATTTGATTCATAGACCGCGCTGACAATTTTCTGAACGGTTTTCTTTAGAAATTCAATGTTTCTGTCCTCTTTGCTGATAACCTTGCACCAGTCCCACTGGTCAACAAACATTGAATGAAGATTATCCGTATCATCGTCACGGCGGATTGCATTCATATCGGTGTATATTCCTTCACCCGGCTTGTATCCGTAGCGGTAAAGCGCCTGTCTCTTCCATTTTGCAAGGGACTGAACAACCTCGGCTTCACCCGGGACATTTTTCATTGTGAAGTGAACTTTTCTTTCAACACCGTTGAGGTCGTCATTAATTCCGCTTGCCTTTGTAACGATTAAGGGCGCGGTTATTCTGTCGAGCTCAAGCGCTTTTGCAAGAGTGTTCTGAAAGGTATCTTTAACAGTTTTAATTGCTTTTTGAGTCTGCCTTTGTGAAAGTGAGGATTGATATCCTTTGGGATAAACCATCATATTTCCGTCCTCCAAACATTTTGAATTATGCATTTTGCATTAAGCATTATTTTATGCTTCCGACTGTTCTCGGATAGAGAATAACGTCGCGGATGTTTGCCATACCTGTGCAGTACATAATAATTCTCTCAAAGCCGAGACCGAATCCCGAATGGGGAACTGAGCCGTATTTTCTCAAATCAAGATATGCCTCATAGTCATCAAGACCCATTCCCTTGTCCTTCATTGCCTGAATGAGCTTATCGTAGTCAGCCTCTCTCTCACTGCCGCCGATAATTTCGCCGACACCGGGAACAAGAAGGTCTGTTGCGGCAACTGTTTTGCCGTCAGCATTCTGCTTCATATAGAAAGACTTAATGTCCTTGGGATAGTTGATTAAGAAAACGGGTTTCTTGTATACAACCTCGGTGATGTATCTTTCGTGTTCACTCTGAAGGTCGCAGCCCCATTCAACGGGGAATTCAAATTTAACATCCGCCTTTTGAAGAATGTCAATAGCGTCGGTGTAGTCAACGATTGCAAAATCACTGTTTACAACCGAAAGAAGCTTTTCGGTTAAGCCCTTTTCAAATCTGTCTTCAAAGAACTTAAGCTCTTCGGGACATTTTTCCATATAGTCTTTTACAACATATTTAATCATCTCTTCCGCGATTTCAATTAAATCGGGAAGCTCACAAAATGCGATTTCGGGCTCAATATGCCAGAACTCTGCAACATGGCGCTGGGTGTTTGAGTTTTCTGCTCTGAAAGAGGGACCGAAGGTGTAAATCTTGCCGAGTCCCATTGCCGCAATTTCACCCTCAAGCTGACCTGATACAGAAAGACTTGTTTTCTTGCCGAAGAAATCGTTTGCATAGTATTCCTCTTCGGTTTTGTATTCGGTATTGTAGCCAATGGTTGTAACCTGGAACATTTCGCCTGCGCCTTCAGCGTCCGAGCCGGTGATAAGAGGAGTGTTGATATAAACATAGCCTCTCTCCTGGAAAAAGCGATGAATTGCTGCAGCCATAACCGAGCGAACGCGGAAAACTGCGTTGAAGGTGTTTGTGCGAACTCTTATATGCGGCATTTCACGGAGTGTTTCAAGCTTCTGGAATTTCTTCTGAAGAGGATAGTCACCGGGGCATTTGCCGAGAAGAATTATTTCCTTAGCGTTTACTTCGTTTGTGTCGTTTCTTTCGTTTTTAACAACTGTTCCGATAACCTTGAGCGAAGCACCGAGTTTTGTTGCTTCGGTGTCAACATCGGAAAGAGTTGCCTTGTCAATAACTATCTGAAGATGACCCAGCGAGCTACCGTCGTTGAGTGCAAGAAAGGCAACATTTTTGCTGTCTCTTGCAGTTCTTACCCAACCGCAGACAGTTACTTCTTTGCCTAAATAATCGTCCTTTTCGATAATGTCTTTAATGTCTGTGTGTTTCATAATTTTTCCTCCTTAGGGTATTATTAAAATAAAAAACAGCCGTTTCGTCCTTACTATAGGACGAGCGACTGTACCCGTGGTGCCACCTATATTGCTTCTCATCGGTTTCTTAATTAAAACCTGCCACAGTAACGCTTGGCTTGCGGCGCACCTACTTGTTTCCTTTCAGCTTGCAGCTCAAAAGTGTTCTTCATACAAAGGTTACTGCCCGGCTCCCACCGTCCCGAGTTCGCTTTGAGGACTTCTTTGCATTACTTTTCTTCGTCATCGCTTTTATTGAAAACATTATATATCTGCAATTTTTGTTTGTCAAGTTTTTTATTTTATGTACGAATTCTCAACATTGATATAAAACTTAATCGGAGTAAAGTTTTCTTCAAGCGCTTTTGTAATTTCGGATTTGATTTCCTCTTTTCTATCGTTTTCTTCAAAAGGAATGGTCATATCAAAATTGACATACTCATTGCCGTTTTCCTCCCTGAGTCTGAAATCATGGAGTGAGTATGAGGGATTGAAGCTTCTTATAATCTGTTTTGATTTCTGTCGCATTGAAAAACGCCTGTTATCCTCAACCTTTATCGGGTCGATATGAATGCAGATGATTATATTCAGCTCGTCGAGAATTCTTTTTTCTGCTTTATCAATAACATCATGAAGCGTGAAAATATCTTCGCTCGAGTCAACCTCTGCGTCAGCCGAGGCAATGCATTTGCCTGCGCCGTAAGAGTGAACAATCAAATCGTGAACTCCGAGAACAATGTCATCCTCAAGAATTATGCTCTTGATTTTATCGGTAAGCTCCTTTGACGGCGGTTCACCTAGAAGGGGAGATATAACGTCCTTAAGCATTTTGATTCCCGATATCAGGATGAAAACTGAAACGCCAAGCCCGATTATTCCGTCCGCTCTCTGAAAGTGCATATACTTTGATAAAAGGACTGCAACAATTGTTGAAAGCGTTGCAAGGCAGTCGTTTAAACTGTCCTGCATCAAAGCCTTCATATTCAGATTATCTGTCAGCTTAAAGAGCTTTGCGTTGAAAAATGCCATCCAGAGTTTAACTCCGATTGCCAGAGCAAGAACAACAATATACCAGATTGAAAATTTAATTTCAGTCGGGTGAATAATTTTGTTTATTGAGCTTTTTCCGAGTTCAAAGCTCATAACAAAAATGAAAAGCGAAACAATCAGCGCGCTGACGTATTCAATTCTGCCGTGACCGAAGGGGTGTTCCTTGTCGACAGGCTTGTTTGAAAGCTTTGTTCCGATTAAGCTTACAATGTTTGAAGCGCAGTCTGAAAGATTGTTGAGTGCGTCGGCAGTTATTGAAAGCGATGCGCTCAGCGTTCCTATTATGAACTTTATTGTGCACAGCAGAATGTTGCAGAATATGCAAACATATCCGCTTAAGTTTGAAAGGGCGCGTCTTGAATCAGCGCCCTTATTATTCTTTTTTGCAATACTAACAAGAAGGTTTGTCAATTAAATCACCATTTTTTAGATTGGAGAGTGAAGAGTGGAGTTTTGGGTGCTGCACACGGCTATTTTATCAGCGAAGCAAGCAGATAAACAGCTCCCGATGCGAGCCATGCGACTGCGCATTGAAGAACAACAACTCCGAGTGCCCATTTTCTTCCGAGCTCACGCCTTACTGCAGAGATTGTTGCAACGCAGGGGGTGTAAAGCAAACAGAAAACGAGGAAGGAAAGCGCTGATGAAACTGTGAAGATTGAGGAAAGTGCCTTTGTTCCTCCGATTAAAACTGAAATAGTTGAAACAACGCTCTCCTTTGCCATAAATCCCGTTATAAGAGAGGTTGCAATTCTCCAGTCGCCGAAGCCAAGAGGAGCAAATATCGGGGAAATGAATCCCGCAATTGCCGAAAGCATACTATCCTTTGAGCCTTCAACCATTTCAAGATGGAAGTTAAAGGTCTGCAAAAACCATATAACAATTGAAGCTATGAAGATAACCGTAAATGCCCTTGTTAAAAAGTCCTTTGACTTATCCCAGAGCAAGCGAACAGTGTTTTTTAAGCTCGGCATTCTGTAGTTGGGAAGCTCCATAACAAACGGAACTGCTTCGCCCTTAAATGTTGTTGCCTTTGATACAAGCGCAATTATGATTCCCGTAAGTATTCCGAGAAGATAGAGCCCCGTCATGACAAGCGCTGCATATTTCGGGAAGAACGCCGCAGAAAACAACGCATAAATAGGAAGCTTTGCCGAACAGCTCATAAAAGGAATTAATATTATCGTTGCTTTTCTATCGCGCTCCGAGGGGAGAGTTCTTGCGCTCATAACGCCGGGTACGGAACAGCCGAAGCCGATTAAAAGCGGAACAATGCTTCGTCCCGAAAGTCCGAGCTTTCGAAGCATTTTATCCATAACAAAAGCAACGCGCGCCATATATCCTGTATCTTCAAGCAATGAAAGGAAGAAGAACAGTGTAACGATTATCGGAAGAAAAACAATAACGCTTCCGACGCCCGTTATTATTCCGTCGGTTATCAGTGAGTGAACAACCTCGTTTGTGTTCCACGCGCTGAGTCCCGAATCAACAGCCTTTGTGAAAAGCTCAACGCCCTGCTCAAGAAGCTCCTGGAGATATTTTCCGATAACCCCGAAGGTCAGCCAGAAAATAAGTGCCATAATAACTATGAAAGAGGGAATAGCAGTGAATTTACCGGTTAAAACAGTATCAATTTTTCTGCTGAGTTCACGCTCCTTGCTTTCCTTTGGCTTAACAACGCAGGCGTTAACAAGCTTCATAATGAATGAAAAACGCATATCTGCAATTGCAGCAGCTCTGTCGAGTCCGCGTTCCTGTTCCATCTGAACGATTATATGTTCAACAAATTCAGCTTCGTTATCATCAAGCTTAAGTGACTCAAGAATAGATTGGTCGCCTTCAACAACTTTTGTTGCTGCAAAACGAACGGGAATATTTGCCGCTCTTGCATGGTCCTCAATCAAATGCATTATTCCGTGAAGGCATCTGTGAACCGCGCCGCCGAAATCGTTTTCATCGCAGAAATCGTATCTTACGGGCTTTTCCTGGTATTTTGCAATATGTACCGCGTGGTCAATAAGCTCTTTAACGCCTTCATTCTTGGATGCCGAAATCGGAACAACAGGTATTCCGAGCATTTCCTCCATCTTGTTAATGCGGATTGAACCGCCGTTTGAGCGAACCTCGTCCATCATATTCAGCGCAAGCACCATCGGAGTTTCAAGCTCCATGAGCTGCATGGTCAGATATAGATTTCTTTCAATATTTGTTGCGTCTGCAATATTTATTATTCCGGTCGGTTTTTCATCAAGAATGTATTTTCTTGAAACAATTTCCTCACTTGTGTAGGGAGAAAGGGAATAAATACCCGGAAGGTCAACAACCTCGGTGTTTGGCTGACCCTTAATCTGTCCGCTTTTTCTGTCAACAGTTACGCCGGGGAAGTTGCCGACATGCTGGTTTGCGCCCGTGAGCTGATTGAAGAGCGTTGTTTTTCCGCAGTTCTGGTTTCCTGCAAGCGCAAAGGACAAAAGCTTGTCATCGGGCAGGGGATTCTCATGCGTCGGATCGTGGTATTTTCCGCCCTCACCGAGACCAGGGTGCTCCGTTTTAACAATGGGGGACTTCTCAGCACGCTTTGAAGAAACAACTTCTTCCTTTGTTGCAGCAGGAATAATTGAAATCTCTTTTGCGTCATCAAGTCTTAATGTGAGCTCGTACCCGTGAATACGGTATTCGGCAGGGTCGCCCATGGGTGCATATTTAATAAGCGTTATGTCGCTTCCGGGAATAACGCCCATATCAAGAAAATGCTGTCTGAGCGAGCCTTCACCGCCTACAGTTTGAATTATGCCTGTTTTTCCTATTTCAAGTTCGTTTAAATTCATTGCCTTTTTCCATCTTAACATATAAAAATTTATATTCATATTATAACAGCAATATTATATTTTTCAATGTTTTTTACGCAATCAGGGCAACAAACAAAATAGTATCGCTTTTTGGGTGAATAACAGGCTTTGTAAGCTCTTGTAGTTTAACAATCAACACGCAAAATAACAAACGACCAACAAACGACCAACAAGCAAGCAACAACAAACAATAATGATAATAATATAAATAATGATAAGAATGATAAGAAAAACTATAAAGAGAAAAACAAAAAAATAAAAATCATTTCTATTGAATTGTGACAGGTTTTGATGTAAAATAAAATCAGCAAATACTATGCATTAATATATTTGGAGAGTGAAGTTTATGAAAAAAACATTATCAATCATATTATCATTCGTTATGATAATCACGGCGCTTTCTGCTCTGCCGTTTTCGGCATATGCAGAGGATTACGGTGTTTGGGTAGGCGCAACGCAGGTTACAAGCTCAAATGCCGACAATGTTCTTGGCGACGGCACAGTAGCTTATAATGCCTCAACCAAAACCCTTACTCTTAATAACGCAAATATTCAGACGAGCTATGAAACTGGCTATGGCACGGCTGCTATCTATACTACAGATAACCTTACCGTTATTGGTTATGGAACCGTGGGCAACAGCAATACTGCGTTCGGAATACTTGTAGAAAGTGAAAAGAATCTGACATTGAACGGTGATTTCACAATTGCAGGCAGTTTAAACGGCGTTTATTTTTTTGAAAACAACAAGCTGTTAATTAAAGGCGGAAATATTAACATAACCGGTGGCACTAACGGTATTTTTGCCTACGGTAATAGCGAGATTACCTTAAACGGCGGTAATGTGAGTGCAACGGGAAACGGTAAGACAAACGCATACGGTTATGGGGTACAGGCAAACACCCTTATCGTAAACGGCGGCTCACTTACGGCAACCGGCGGTATAGACGGAAATCTGGGAAATGGTGTTGCCCTGAATCCGAAAATCTCCAATTCGTTTATTATTAACGGCGGCAGAGTAACCGCTGTCGGTAACAACGGTGCTATTACCAAAGCGCCCACACTTGGCAGCTATGTTACAGCCTTTGGCTCCTATACTATGAGCAGTATGGGTGCAGTTCCCTATGATGCAAACGAGAATGGCAATTACAAATGGTTCCAGTCAGCTTATTCGGAAAATTTTGAATTTTATGCAGTTGGCGACTGCTTCTCCTGGGGATTTACAGCGGGCAATGCAGATGGCGGTCTTCGCAATAACGGTGACGGTACATACAGCAGAACCTTTACAGCAACCAAAGCAGTCGAAAAAGCAATGCTTAAGGTTACGGACGGTGCTTCGCAGTGGTACGGCGACGAGCTCGGAAGAAATTACACCTTTACAATAACAGGCGCCGGCGAATTTACGGTTACATATTATTCAGCAACTCATAAGGTAAGCGTAAGCGGCGATATTGTTGCGGAATATGTTTTGCCTGTAAGCACTGTTACTGCCATAGGAACAGGAAAAAACAACTTCCTCAATGATAAAGGCTGGACTTTCTCGGATGATAATAAGCTGAGCGAGGTTTCAGCAGGCGTTTGGGAAATCACTTATGATAATGTAGGCGCAGATAGCTATGAATTTAAATTTGCCATCGACGGCAGCTTGTCAACCAATTTCGGAGCCGAAAGCAGTACTGCAGTGGTATCAGGTGAAATTCAGAATGCAAAATATAACGCAGACAGCAATATTGCTTTTAATGTTGGCGGTGATAATTCAACCGTTAAGCTTCAGCTTGATTTGAGCAACTACAGCTATTTATCCGACAGCGGAGCAAAATTCACCGTTACGGTAAATACTCCCGAACCGACCTTCACCGTTATCTATGATTTTAACGGTGGAACAAGAAACGGCGAGGGCACATATGAAACTAAGCAGGTTGCGTTCGCTCCGGACATTTCAATCGAAAACTTTATTGATTTTATGGAAGTTACTCCTCCTGCAGGCAAAGCGCTTGATGCAATAGAAGTCAACGGTGTGAGATACGAACTTGGCTCGAGTTATATGCTCAATCAGGATACGACCTATAAGTATATCTGGAAGCATGTCCACAGCTTAAAGAAAGTTTCTGCAAAAGCTGCAACAACAACTAAAGCAGGCAACAAGGAATACTACAAATGCACTTGCGGTAAGTGGTTCTGGGATTCAAAGGGAACAAAGGAAATCACCGATAAAACAAAGGTTGTTATTCTTCCTAAAGCTGATGCAAAGCTTCCGACGGAGACCAGCACCGACAGCTTAATCAAGAATACCAACACCGATAAAAAAGATGTTTACGGCTCTGAGTTTGCATTGCTCAGATTAAAGGCAACGGGCAAGAAAAAAGCAATTGCGCTCTCCTGGAAAAAGGTTAAGAATGCCGACGGATACTACATCTACGGTTCTGCCTGCGGCAGCAACATAAAGATGAAGAAAATCAAAACAGTAAAGAGCGCACAAACTGTTAAACATACTGTCAAAAACCTTAAAAAAGGCAAGTACTATAAATATATGGTTGTTGCCTACAAAAACACTGCCGACGGCAAGAAAAGAATAATAACAAAGTCAATGACTGTTCACTGCGCAACCCTTCAAGGCAAAAGGGGCAATCCGACAAAAATTGAGCTGAAGGATTCAAAGCTGTCTGTTAAAAAGGGTAAAACAGTAAAAATCAGCGGCAAGGTTAAGGGCAATATGAAGATGCAGATGCATATTTCTCCCGGCCGTTTTGAAAGTTCAAATACAAAGATTGCAACCGTTGACAAAAAAGGAAATGTCAAGGGAATTAAAAAAGGTACTGCAATCATCTATGTTGTAACCCAGAACGGAATATTCAAAACCGTTAAAATTACAGTTAAATAATCAAATCCTTTCTATACAAAGGCTGCCCCGCAGAAATGCGGGGCGGTCTTTTTTAATGGAGAATTGAGAATTGAGAATGGAGAATGGAGAATTGAGAATTTCGGGGCGCAAAGCGCCGATTATATTCGATATCGTTACGGCGAACAACCGTAGGGGAGGCTCTCCCGAGCCTCCCAATTATTTTTATGTTGCTTTTTGTCGAGAGATAATTCTTGACGGATTATTAATATAATGCTAAAATGAAAGCGCCAAACAAATTAAATAGTTTTTTGCAAATACCAGGCGTGTTTTTTATCTTTTGATAAAAATGCATGCTCTGTTTTCACATGCTTGGTTTTGCATTGTGTTTAATTTGTTTGGCGACAGTTGAGCTTGCATTTTTTGTGCGTAGCTTCGGCTGCGCACTTTTTTATTTTTAGGAGAATATAAATTGAAATATAAAGAAAATGAAGTGATTGAAAACATAAAACTGTTATCGTATACAGAGCAGCAATATTCCGCGAATAATCTGCAAAGCGCTTGAAATTGAAGATGAAGAATTAGTAACAAATGTTAAAGTGAACTGCAAATTACAAGAGCCGACGCTAATTACCGAAGGCTTAATCAGAAAAGGCTATTTTGACGATGTTCAGAAATACTACTTGCCGCATATTGCATTAACGCCAAAAGGCTTTTCAAAAATTATGCTGACAGAATCAGACAGCGAAGCGCTGGAAGATATGCTTAAAACATTTTCAAATTATAAAAGGAGCGTATAAGGGGTCTGACCACTTATACGCCTTTAGTTGATTAACTTGCTGCTGCGGCAGCCCTTTTTTCAGTTTGGAGAGTGAAGAGTGGAGAGTAGAATTTAGGGGCGCAAAGCGCCGATTATATTCGATATCGTTACGGCGAACAACCGTAGGGGAGGCTCTCCCGAGCCTCCCGTTGCAACAACGTAAAGCTCAAGAGCGTTAAGATAACTGTGAAATAATTAAAAAAACGGCTCTCAGTCGAGAGCCGTTTTTCTTATCCGTTAAGTATTGCAAAATTCTTTTTGTTGCACTTATAGAGATTTGTGAAAACCTTGTAGTTTCTGTCGTAAACCTCTTTTGTAGCTTTGTTTGGATGATATGTAATCTTTGCGGGTATAAATTTTTTAACATCCTTCATTGTCGGAATTACTCCGAGACCTACTGCAATACAAGCTGCAGCGCCGACTGCACCGATGTTCTGGGGCGAATCAACAACTTCAACATCCCTTTGAAGTATGTCGGCTAAAATCTGACAGGTTGAAGAGCCGAGAGCACCGCCACCGCAGAAGCGGACAGCATTTGAAATATGAACCTCTTTTTTCATATCCTGTCTTTCAAGCATCCATCTCATATGGAAACAGATTCCTTCAACAACTGCGCGGATGAGCTCGGTTTTGCCCGTTTCAAGCTTAATGTTGAAGAACATTCCCGCAGCGTTCGGATCCTCGAAAGGACAGCGGTTTCCGTGAAGCCAGGGAGTGAAAACAACTCCGCCCGCACCGGGCTCTGCTGTATCAACAACCTGCTCAAGAAAATCATAGAGATTAACTGCAATATGCTCGTAGTCGTTTTCCTCGCTCGGATGTGATTTAAGATATACGCCGATTTCGTCAAGTGCAAGGTGGTCCTTAACCCAGCTTACGCATTTGTTTGAGGTTTCAAGCTCACCGAAGTAGTTGTATGCTTCGGGGTCTGCGCCGACAATTGCAGCCATCAGAGCGCCTGTGTCAACAACCTGCTTTTCAACAACTGTTCCGACCCAGCCAGAAGTTCCTGAATAAATATGGGTGTCGCCAACCTCAACTGCACCTGCGCCGACGCCGATAAGTGAAGCGTCTCCGCCACCGCCGAAAACAGCTGTTCCGGGTGCAAGACCAAGCTCGGCAGCAGCCTTTTCGGTTACCTCGCCGACCTTTTCGGTGCAAGCCTTGATTTCGGGAAGATGGTTCATATTAACACCGAACATATCGCAAAGCGGTTTGCACCAGCCCTCGTGACCTTTTCTTGTGTCGTAGATAAGTGTTGCGAAAGCCGAATCGGTTGTCATAACAAATTCACCGCTTGCACGAAGAATCAGGTATTCCTTAACATCAAGCCATTTATAAATCTTTTTGAAGTTTTCGGGCTCGTGAGCTTCAACCCATTTGTATTTCCATACGGGGTCCTTAACCGAAAGAGGAGCAGCCTTTGTATATTTAAGGCATTTAAGAAGCTTTGCCGCATCTGCACCTGCAATCTGAACGCCGTGAGCAATTCCTGTTTTAAGTTCTTCTGTTGCACGCTGGTCCATATATGTCATCGGTCTTCTTATGCAGTTTCCGTCCTTGTCAACAATAACAAGTCCCTGCATAGCCGAACAGAAGCTTATACCCTCAATCTGCTCCTTCTTTATTTCGGGAGCCTTTCTGAAAACCTCGTCGGTTGTGACGCACATTGCCTTCCACCATTCATCGGCATCCTGCTCTGCACCGCCTTTAACGCCCGTTTCGTCTTCAACAAAAAGCGTGTATCCCGCTGTTGCAGATGAAATGATTTTTATTTCTTTATCAATTTCAATAAGGCAGGTTTTAATGCCCGTTGTTCCGGTATCATAGGTTATAACATATTTACTCATTCAAATACCTCCTCCAAAAAGAGTGACTGTATACATATTATCATCAATTAAAAATATTTGCAAGAATATTAACTAAATTTTAATAACTAATCGATTGACAAATTGTTAAAAAGTGATATACTTAGAGTGTAATATAGTGAAGAATTGCGCTCACCCAAAACTCAGGGGAAGCATCACTTGCACAAATTATTTTTCTTTATTTAAGGAGGTATGAAAATGGATACAAGATTTGCTATTTCAGAGTATCCTGATGCATCAACCATAACTGCTCAGCTTGATGCGCTCATCAAAAAACCTATTTATTCAATCAACAGAGCTGCTCTTAAGGAATACGAGGAAGAGTATTTCGACAAGAAGTGTGCAAAATCAAAGGAAATGATTACCGAGGCTAAAAATATTATACCCGGCGGCGTTCAGCACAACCTTGCATTTAACTATCCTTTCCCGATTGTTATGACAAAGGCAAAGGGCAACAAGCTCTATGATATCGACGGAAACGAATATTTCGACTTCCTTCAGGCAGGCGGACCCACAATCATCGGCTCAAACGACGATGTTGTTAAGGAAAAGGTTAAGGAACTTCTTGACGACTGCGGACCTTCAACAGGTCTTTTCCATCCTTATGAATATAAGCTTGCAAAGAAAATCAGCGAGTGTGTTCCTTCAGTAGAAATGTTCCGTATGCTCGGTTCAGGTACTGAAGCTTGTATGTGCGCAGTTCGTGTTGCACGTCTTGCAACAGGTCATAAGAACATTATCAAGATGGGCGGAGCATACCACGGCTGGTCAGATCAGCTTGCTTGGGGTATGCGTGTTCCCGGAACTCTCAACCTTCAGTCACACGGTGTTCCGCTTTTCGTATTCAAGCATACTCAGGAATTCTTCCCGAACGACCTTAAATCACTTGAATTAAAGCTTAAGCTCAACAAATTCCGCGGCGGAACAGCTGCTGTATTCCTTGAGCCAATCGGACCCGAATCAGCAACACGTCCTGTTGATAAGGACTTCCCGAAGGGTGTTCAGGCTCTTTGCCGTAAGTATGGCGCTCTTCTTGTTTGCGACGAAGTTGTAACAGGCTTCAGAATCGGTCTCTCAGGTGCACAGGGCTACTACGGAATCGATCCCGATATCACAATCTTCGGTAAGATTATCGCAGGCGGATATCCCGGTGCAGGCGGAATCGGCGGACACAGAGAAGTTATGAAGTATCTCGGCGCTGGTCTTGATAAGGCTGAGGGCAAGAAGATACATAAGGCAATGTGCGGCGGAACAATGGCTGCAACTCCGATTTCATGCGTTGCAGGTTACACCGTTATTACTGAAATCGAAAAGAGAAATGCCTGCCAGGTTGCAGGTCAGATGGCAGACAGACTTGTTAAGGGTATTAATGAAAGCATCAAGAAGTACGACCTTCCGTTCGTTTGCTACAACATCGGTTCGGTTTGTCACCTCCACACTGTTGCAACAATGCACTTCAGAATTGATTGGAGAAAGCCCTGGACAATTCCGTCAGTTCTCGACCAGACAGGCGTTCGCCAGACTGAAATGCAGTATATGGGCGCAGCTTATATGGCTGAAGGACTTGTTACTCTTGCAGGTTCAAGACTCTATACTTCAAGCGCTTATACCGAAGAGGACATTGATGAATGTATTGCCCGCTTCGACAAGGTTCTTGCAAAGTGCGAAAAGATTGATTAATTGATTATTGAGGGAGCGGTTGCCCGCTCCCTTATATAAAAGGAGAAAAATTTATGGCTTATGAAATTCAGGAAGCTAAGGAATTAGTTGTTAAGGCAGGTAAGGAACTCATTGAAAAGGGTCTTATTGCCAGAACATGGGGCAATGTTTCAGCAAGAATCAGCGAAACCCAGTTCGTTATTACTCCTTCAGGAAGAGCATATGAGGATTTAACACCCGATGAAATCGTTGTTGTTAATATCGAAGACTGCTCATATGAAGGAGAAATTAAGCCTTCATCGGAAAAGGGCGTTCATGCTGCTGCATACCGCCATCATCCGACTGTTGATTTTGTTATCCATACTCATCAGAAGGCTGCAACAATTGTCAGCATTACAGGAATGACAATCACCAATGTTTATGATGAATTCAAAGATGTTCTCGGCGACACCGTTCCCTGTGCTGCATATGCTATGTCAACAACCGACTCTCTTCGCAAGAAGGTTGAAATGTGTATAATGACAAACCCGAGTGCGCGTGCAATTATGATGATGCACCACGGAACAATCTGCATGGGCGACAGCTATGAGCATGCATTTGCTCTTGCTGAAAATCTTGAGAAGTGCTGTGAAAAGGTTATCAAGGATAACTATATCCGTCATTCATGGGCTAAGACCTATTCGGATGACGCAAAAAGAGGCTACTTCCTTAAGAAGAACGGCGCTCAGTTCATGCCAGATGAAATCTGTGACCTCGGCTCATCCGTAAGAAACGGAAGAACCTTCACTTTAACAGTCGGCGGAGAAAGCGTTGATATTGATGTTGAAACAGGCGTTGGAATCAACGGCATTGCACCCAAAGTTGAAAAGATTCACAGAGCTATCTATAATACCGAGGATTGCACAATCATCAGACATCTGAACTCACCCGATGTTGTTGCAGTTTCCTGCACGGGCGACGATATGATTCCTATGATTGACGACTTCGCTCAGATAGTTGGCGTTGATGTTAAAAACTGCCCGTGGATTGACGGCGACACCGATGAGTGCGCTAAGGAAATCGGCAAGGCAATCGACAACAGAAACGCAGTTCTCATTCAGGGCAACGGCGCCCTTGTAACAGGTAACACCGAGGGCGATATGGAAGCTCTTGATATCATTATGAACAAGGGCTGTGAGGCTGTTATTGATGTTGATATCTTCAACAGAGCTCACTATGTTCCGAAGCTTGAATGCTTCCTTATGAGAACAGTTTACCTTGCAAAGTATTCAAAGAAAATTGATGAGAAATAAATAAATCAAAAACCAAAGCGTCGGAGCAATCCGGCGCTTATTTTTTATTGATTTTTTTAGACAAATGTGCTAAGATGGAAAATGTATTAATGTATAAGATTTTGTTCATAAAGGGAGTATTGTTATGAAAAAAACTATCAGCTTACTATTATCAATCACAATGCTGTTAAGCGTTGTTTCAGGAATCAGTTTTCCTGCTAAAGCCGCAACCGAATGGGTTGCAATTGCATCTTCGGATTTTTCGGCTGTTAACGAAGCAGTGAGCAACGGTTCACTGGGCGAGGTGCCGACCTATAAGGGTCAGGGAAATCCTATTTCATGGTCAACTGTTGTCTGGACAGATAATGGTTATGCTAAAAAGGAAAGTGATGCGCTTTATATTCCTGACGGATATATGTATATGAGCGGATATGAAGCTAATGAAAACAGCGGTCTTCCGATTAAGGATTATTCAACCTTTAAAATAGACTTTGAATTCAGTTATAAGGATGAAACAATCGGAGGAGTGCATTCTTCTGACGGTGTCAGTGGTGACGGTGTTTACACCTTTATGAAAATCGGTGCAAACGGGGATGCTTTGTCCGACTCTAATGCAGGTATTGCTGATTATTCAGCTTTCAGTCAGGATGCGGGCGGAAGAACATATGCATACGGCTCTTTGATAAAAAGAGGAAATGAATCAACAAGAATTGCAACATCCGGAAACAACATAAGAGTGAGCACAAGTTATCACTATATTGTTGAATATACAGGTGTTTATGCAAGAGCATATGTAACTGACTCTGTAGGTAATGTTGTTCAGGAAGAATTCTATTCTAAGGATTCATATATCGTTAGTTTGTTTGATATTGGTATTGATGTTGCAAATTATATGAAAATCGGAGACAGCAGACAGAGTAACTATCTCAGAGGTCTTGAATACAAAAACATTACTTTCTATACTTCAAATACCGAAATAATTGAACCTCTTCCGGTTTCAGAAAATGACAAGTATCTATATGCTTATTACACGAGTTATAATGAAGCAGGGGAGAAACTTCATTATGCTGTTTCATCGGACGGCATTAATTTCAAAGTATTAAATAAGGGAAAAACTGTCTGGAATCAGTATGATTATGCAACTGACGAGCTTGAAGTATTTCCAAGCAAAAGTGAAAACAGTATAATTTCAAAGCACGCCCGCGACCCCTATGTATTCAAAGGGCAGGACAATAAATACTATATACTTGCAACAGATAATGATACTCAGGAGCAGGGCTTCAATAATAACTCAACAATGCTTGTCTGGAAACTTGATAAGCTTGAGGATATTGATACAACCAAACCGTGGGTAATAGACACAACAAATATTTTTAACGTTGAGAAGGTTTATCGCACCTGGGCACCGCAGGCTATATGGGATTCAAAAGAGAAAAAATATATGTTGTATTTTGCCGCTAAAACTTCGGAAAGCGGCATGACTGAAATGTGTTATACATATACTGAGGATTTTAAAAGCTTTACTGAACCGAACAAGCTTTTGCCATCTGCAGATTTCAATAATTATGACGGAGATATTATTTATAATTCTTCCGATGGACTCTACTATATGTATTTCACTTCAGAGTCTGATAATAATATCAGTTATGCAACTTCTTCAAATTGTAACGGACCTTATAGTAATATAAGCGGTATTCTGGCTGATAATTACAGTAATTCTCCCCAGGTTCATCAATTATCTGATGGCAGCTATATTTTGTCAATTTCTCCGATGACGGGCAGAGGTCAGAAACTGCTTCGAGGTTTTTCTGCAAAATCCTTTTTATCAACGGTTAAAACAACAAGTGATTGTCTTTATGCGAGTCAGGGTTCGGTTATAAAAATCACCAATGAGGAATATAATGCGCTAATCAATAAATTTGCTTCAAAAGCTGAAGCAAACGAAGTGGAATTATATTTCTCATCGGGTCAAGAGTGGTCAAACGGACAATATTCATATAACATAAAAGACCCGAGTTTAAACTGTTATGACTTAAACAAGTATGATAAATACTCTGCAAAAGCGGGTGTTCTTTCACTTGAAAACTCAAATATATTCATATCGGATAAAAAATCAAGAAATATTATTAAAGGTGAACAATTCTCACTCGTTTTCAGCCATAAACTGACAAGCTCGAAAAAGAGGAGTAAGAGCTATACTGTTGCCGCAATATCAAACGATGAAACTGACTTTATTCGCCTGTGTGAAGACGGAACATTTATTGTAGGAGATACTGAGTGCAACGAAAAGGCAAATATTTATACCGATACTACCGACCAGTTTATAATTACATATAACAATTCAGTTGTTTCACTGTATCAAAACGGTAAATATGTAACAGGCTCAGTTTTAGAGCAAAGTATTGCAGAGGAAAACTCAAAGCTTTATATTTCACTGGGTTGGTCTGCAAAAACAGGCACATTCACCAATGCCGATTATTCCGATTTCCTTCTTTCACCTTTAGTAAAAATCGGAAGTCAGGAGCCTGCACGTAAATTTACTGTTTCGGTAACTGATGAAAAAGGCAATGCAATTAATGGCGGTTATACTGTTAGTTGGTTTGAAAAAGGAAAATACAATATACTTGCAACAGGGAACAATTTAATCGGTGCTGATAATGACAAAGAATATCAGTTCGATATTCTTCTGGGTGAAAGCTTATCTTATACATATAAACAGCCAAGTATTCAGAACGTTGTTTCACAAGGCAATAACAGCACTTGCGTTGTTAAGCTGGAAAAAATTAAATCACTAAGAGTTTCGGGAAGAGTAAAAGACTCTGACGGAGCCCCGATATCTGATGCTAAAATAGCCGTCACCCAGACATTCAACGACAAATATGAAAAGAAGAACAATTACAGTGTTGACGCAAACGGAAACTTTAGTTTTGATTGTTCTGATGTTCCGACAAGACTTCTTATTGAAGCAGACGGCTATTATAATCAAACAAAAAAGATAAGCAACACAAATGAACACAGCGAGATTGATCTTGGCACTATTGAAATGAAAAAGCTGCCAAGGAATAAGATTACATTTGAGCTTTCAAAGGTATATGCTGTTTCCTCTGGACAGGAGAGCATTGTTACAGACCTCACCTCTGCAAACGGTATTTCGTTCACTCTTTATAACAAAACACAGAAAAAAGAAATCAATCAGTTCAGTGTTCAGTATCCTAATATTTTTCTTAATAATGAAGAAGTAAGCGCAAATGATGAAATCCTTATAAGCGCAGCTGACAACAGCAATCAAATGACAGCTCAGAGCGTAAGCGTTAAGCTCGACGGAGACAAGCTTGGTTCCTGTAAAATTAAATTTGTTGAAAACGGAAAGTTCAGTGTTGCGTCTGTAACGGGCAGCGAGAACAGCATTATGATGATATTCGATGAAGCAGGCAGATTTATCAGCTCAGCCGGCGTTTTATCGAACACTTTCAGCGATGCTTTGCCTGCAGGTAAATATTCAGTTCTGTTTATGAAAAAAACAGGTTTGCTAAGAAGTGTTTCCGATTTGAACAGATTATCTGATTTCAATCTTGTTGAAAACAGTGATTATATTATTAAAGAGGTCAGTATTCAAAACGGTGTTATAAGTGAAATCGAATCCGTAATTATTCCAATTCTTGATGAAAGCAAGCTTTATTATACCGTTAACGAGAATACTAAACTGACTTCAAATGTTTCTTCGTGCTCAGTCGGTAAATATATCATAATGAGATGCGAATACAAGATTGATGATAAGTATTCAACAGATAATGAAACTATTTCAATCGAGCTTCCTAAAACTGTTGAATTTGCAAGCGGAAGTCTTTCGCTGAACGGTAAGACGGCTGCGTATTCTTTAAACAAAAACACCTTGCAGATTACAACAAATAAAAAAGAGGGAATTATTCGTTTTTACATTGTTCCTGGCGAAACAGGAAGTCTTGACATCAATGCTTATCTTTCATTCAAATCAGAAGGTAGTAATATTGTTCAGCCAATAGGTACTGCATCTGTTACTGTTGAGTCAGCAAAGCTTAATGCTCCCGAGAAAACATCGCAAAAGGATTTAACCGTAACAGGAATAACAATGGCAAATAGTACGGTTACTGTTTTTGATAACGATGTTGAGGTTGGAAAAACAAAATCAAATGCTTCGGGTTCCTGGTATCTGGATTTTGAATTAGTCAAGACCTATTCGTTCTCAAGACACGAAATATATGCACAAATAGAGAATAAAAACATTGCTAACAAAATTGTTACCGACAGGCATCTTGTTGTTTTTGACAAAAACTATTGTCAGGCATCAAAGGTAATAATGATAAACACAGCGCACCCAACAACATCATTAACAACAGAAGAATATAAAACCGTTTTTGATTTCATTCATCCGTCAAAAGTAACACCATCATACAGATACTGGCCGTCATATCCTAAATTCACTTTTACGGCTGAATTTATTGGCGGCGACAAAGAAAAGCTTTCAAATGTTTATGTTGTAACAACCGACTCCGCCGGCGAGAAAACATATGTTTCTATGACTTATGATAAAGCAAGTGGAATGTGGATTGGAACACATAGTTATTACAATTCAAGCGAAACTCCTGTATCACTTTATGTGGCGTTTGATAATGATGTGATGTATGAAGAAGATGAAGTGGACAAGGAATATGTTGAGGATGTTGCTGAGACAGTTGCAGAAGAAATAGATGCGCATTTAGATACTGTTTCTATTGATGATACATATTCATTTGAAAATAACGTTGAAAAAGAAGGCTATATTTCAAGTGATGTATCATGCGGTGATTCGGAAGATGGCAATTTGAAATTTATAATTGAAGAGAATCCTGATGACCTTGATGTTGATCCTGTAACAGACAGCAGCTTTTCAAAGGTTGACGTAAACGGCAAGGATGCTTATGTAAAACAGGAAACAACCAATGACACCTATTCAATAATTTTCTATGATGTTGAAAACAAACAGCTTTATAGAATAAAAGCAGAAAAAACACAGTCTGATAAAAATTCTGATCAAGCTTCGACAATGAGGCAGATTAAGCCGCTGAAAAGCGGTAAAGATAGGGCGCAGCTTGATTCATTAACTTGGCAGGATGTCTTGGCTTTTCCCGCTAAGTTTACACCCGTAGCAAGTGGTATTCTTAAAGGTTTTGAAACAAGAAATCTCAAGATAACATTGATGGGTAATTACGACAGTTTGCTTTCTGAGATAGTCGGAGTCAGATTTTTAATAAACGCTTCGTGTCCCGATGGCAGTATGAGACTGAGTCACAATGATATTTTGACGGCAACCTTACAGCTTAATAATCTGCAGAATGCAACCGAAGAATACTATTCTGATTGGCAAACTCTTATTGGCGTTGATATGGCATTATGGGTCGGTACTGAAATCGGCAGCGCTCTGTTTTCTGAATGGTGCGGTAATGCCGTTAAAAAAGGAGTAACATCTGCCGTTGGAAAATACTTTAAGAACCCTGAATTTGCCTGTGATTTCATCAGCGAATATGTGACCGCAATCCCAACGAATGCATATGGTAATTTAATAGATAGTATTATGGATATGAGCGGAAATATGCAGAGCGGTTACTTCAGTTTGTATAACAGGATTTCTGTTCTTCGCAAATGGGTTATGTCAAATTATAAAGACTGCAAAAAGAAAGACAAAGATAAAGATAAAGAACCTAAAGATAAGTCGCCCGAAAGTGATTCGGATTTAATTGAAGACCCGTCGGGATATGTCTACGAAGCGGTTCCTTCAAACAGACTTGAAGGCGTTAAGGCAGAAGCATATTACTATGATTACAAGCTTGATGAATTCGGTGTGCCCGAAGAAACAAAATCCGATAATCTCTGGGATGCTGAAAACTACAGTCAGGCAAATCCTCTTTACACGGATAAAAACGGTGAATACGCATGGGACGTTCCTGTAGGACAGTGGCTTGTTAAATTCTCCAAGGAAGGATACTACGACACCGACAGCCGAAACGACCCCGCAGTTGATGAGGAGGGCTATCTTCCCGTTCCGCCTCCGCAGACCGAGGTTAATGTTGCAATGGTTTCAAAAGCAGCGCCTGAGGTCGAGGAAATCAGCATATATAATGATGAAATCCGAATAGCGTTCACTCAGTATATGCAGATTGATTCGGTCAATACGAAGAATGTTTTAGTCAATATGTACGGAAGACCGATAAGCGGTTTGATAAAGCCGATTAATGCAGAATATGACTATGAACATAAGCATCAGTATGCAAGTAAATTTGTGTTCACTCCGGACATTTCATTGTCGGGCATAATAACTGTTAATGTTGCAGATGTTATTAACTATGCAGGAACAAAATTAAAGAACACATTTGAAAAAATTGACAGGGTAGCACCTAAGCCTGAGAGTATTTCCGCAAATGATGAAATAGAGGTAACATATAATTCAGGCGCACTTCTTGAGGTTGAGGTTCTTCCTGCTGAAGCAGGTGCAGGCAAAACGCTTGAGGTTTCAACTTCATCACCGAGCATTGCAGGAATAGTAAATGAAAATGTTGTTCTTGATGAAAACGGCAAGGCAAATATTATGCTCAGCGGTAATCTTCCGGGTGATAGTGAAATAACAATAACTCTGAGCGGAACCGATTTAACAAAAACAGTAAAAGCAAGTGTTGCCGATGTTGTTGAAGTAAAGAACCAGTGCGAAAAGGTTACTGCAAGTGTTAAATCGGGCAAAACAGTTGAAAAGGGCACAAAGGTTGAGCTTTCAACAACAACCGAGGGTGCTGAAATCTATTATACACTTGACGGTACCTGTCCCTGCACAGCTGACAGCGCATCGAGAATCAAGTACACAGAGCCGATTGAAATCAATGAAGAAACCTTTATCATTGCATATGCTGTTAAAGACGGACTTGAAGAGAGCTACACTGCAGGCTTCACCTACTTTGTTGAAGATGAACATACTGAGCACACACCTGCAAAAGCTGTTAAAGAGAATGTCAGAAATGCAACATATGATAAGGAAGGCTCATATGACGAGGTTGTTTACTGTTCTGTTTGCGGAAAAGAGATTTCAAGAAAAACCGTTAAGGTTGCAAAGCTTAAGAAAACAAGTCTTTCAAAGGCATCTGTTTCGGGTATTGTTAACAAGACATACAGCGGTAAGAAGATAACCCAGAAAGTGGCCGTTAAGCTTGGCAAAACCACTCTTAAAAACTCAACAGATTATAAGGTTACTTATAAAAACAACACTGCAATCGGTAAAGCAACCCTTACAATAACGGGTATTAATAAATACTCGGGAACAATTACAAAAACCTTTAAGATTAACCCGAAGGGAACAAGTCTTTCTTCTGTAACTGCAAAGTCAAAGAGCTTCACTGCAAAATGGAAAAAACAGACAACAAAGACAACGGGTTATGAAATTCAGTACAGCACTGATAAGAATTTCAAAAAAGGAAACAAAACTGTTACCGTAAAAAGTAACAAAACAACCACGACAACGGTTAAGAAGCTTGCTGCAAAGAAGAAGTACTATGTTCGAATCAGAACATACAAGACTGTTTCGGGAACTAAGTACTGTTCAGCATGGAGCTCTTCAAAAAATGTCACAACTAAAAAATAAGCAACAAACTAAAAGAGCGTCGGAGAAATCCGATGCTTTTTTATGTGAAATATTTCGTTTTTCTTGCAACACTTTGCAAAAAATCTTATACTTAACATATGAAAGCGCTTTCAAGAAGGTGAGACTATGGATGAAAAGAATTTGATACTGAAAGCAAAAGCGGGGGATAGGGATGCGTTTTGCGCTCTTTATTCACTGTATAAGGACAGGCTTTACCGCTATGCATTTTATAAACTGCAAAATGAGGATGACGCAAAGGACGCGGTTTCGGATTGTATACTTTCGGCATTTATTGAAATCGGAAAGCTCAAAAAGCCCGAAGCGTTTTCGGCGTGGATATTCCGTATTCTTTATTGCTCCTGTACTTCGGTTATGAAACAGCAGATTGAAAAAAGAAAAAGCGAAAACTTTGAGGATATGGAAAATGTTTTAACCTCGGATTTTGAAAATGCAATTGAAAAAACGGAGCTTAAGGAAGCCCTTAATATCCTTAGAGAAAACGAAAGGGATATTGTTCTGCTTTCGGTTATCGGCGGATTTTCAAGCAGGGAAATCGGAAAAATGACCGATATGACCTCGGGCGCGGTGCGTTCCAATCTGTCGCGCAGTCTTAAGAAAATGAGAGATTATCTGGAGGGCGATTCAAATGAAAAATAAGAATTTTGACTTTATTTCTTCAAAATTTGATGATGAAAACATAAATGCTCCCGAAAGCCTCAGCGAAGAAAATGTTAAAGCAAGGCTTGAAAAGGGAACAAGTACAAATAATATTATCAAGTTTAAACCCAACAATAAGCGTTTTGTTAAAAGCGCTGTCAGCATTGCGGCTGCGATAGCGCTGGTTGTTGTTTCAATTTCTGCGGTTAATTATTTCGGAAGCAGAGTTACAAATAATGATGATATAACCTCGTCAAACGAAGACATTATTTATTTCTCAAGCCGTGATGAGATTGATGAGCTGATGAAGGAAAGACTTGACGACGAAAAAAGCGGTTCGGGATTTATTGTTAAAAACTTTAAAAAATCCGCTGAAGAGGCGGAAATAGCAGAGGACGGGGCAACGGGCAAAATGAATTACGGCGAGGATACTGTTGCTTCTTCAGGCGTTTCGCATTCCGATACCTATAAGCAGGTTGACGCGGTTGATGAAGCGGATATCGTTAAAACCGACGGTGAATATATCTATTATCTGAGCAACGGTGAAAGAGAAATTGTTATTGTTTCGGCAAAGGACGGAAAAACCAAAAATGCTTCAAAAATAAAGATTGATGATGATTCCGAACCGAGGGAGCTTTTCGTTAAGGACAACACTCTTGTTGTTATAACTTCGGGCACAAGATATATTGATAAAAAGAATTATGAATATAAAACAATAACAAATGTAAAAGCCTATGATATTAAGGACAGAAGAAATCCCAAGGAAAAATACAGCTATTCCCAGAGCGGATATTATGATTCTTCAAGAATGATAGGCGACTGCGTTTATATTGTTTCAAACGAATCGAATTTCTATTATATCAAGAATCATATCTATCCCTGCGCAACCGATAAGGACGGAAAGTTCAGCGAACTGCCTCCCCAAAATGTATGCGCCATTAAGGACGGAAAGGGCGGAAACTATACGGTCATCGGAGCTCTTGATGTTTCGAACGGCAGAAAGGCAAAGAAAACAAAGGCTGTTATCGGCGCAACGGATAAGATTTACTGCAGCGAAAACAATCTCTATATAACGGGCGTTAACTATGATTTTAATTCATATACTTTCAACTCCGAATGCACAATAGTTAAAATCAGCCTTGAAAAAACCAATATCAATATCAAAGCAACGGGCAGAGTCAAGGGCAATGTTAATGACCAGTATTCAATGGATGAAAAGGACGGTTATTTCAGAATAGCAACAACAAAGCAAACCCAGAAGGGCAATGATATCAATGTTTTGTATGTTCTTGATGAAAAGCTGAACGAAGTCGGCAGGGTTAATTCCTTCGCTAAAAACGAGCATATCGAAGCGGTTAAATATATCGGAGATATGGCGTATGTTATAACGTACGAGCAAACCGACCCGCTGTTCATCATTGATTTAAAAGACCCCGAGAACCCCGATATTCTCGGCGAGGTTAAAATCAGCGGATTTTCAACAATGCTTGTTCCGATTGATGAAAAAACACTTCTCGGAATCGGTTATTCAACCGAGGAGAATGAGTTCGGCGAGGCAACAAACGGACTCAAGCTTGCGCTATTTGATATAAGTAATCCCGCAACACCGAAAGTAATCGGTGAAAAGGAATTTGAAGGCGTTGACAGCGAGGTTCAGAATGAGCCGAAGGCACTTGTAGTAAACAGCGAAAAGAAATATTTTGCAATTCCCGCAACCTTTGATGACTACGAAAGCCAGGGCGCACTTGTTTTTACAGCCAATAACGGAAAAATCAACGTGCTAAAAAAGTTTGTTTCCGACAGACTGATTGAATCCGACAGATGTCTTTATATTGATGATTTCATCTATGCAATCGACACCTATGAGGAAATAATCGATTCATTTACCCTTGATTAAGAAAAATTGTTGTAAATCATCGGAGGATATGCTAAAATATTATCAACAAATTTTAAAGGGTGATACTATGGAAAAGCAGATTATTAATATAACGGTGACCACCGAGGGCGAAAAGTGCGAAATGACAACCGAGCAAATCAAAGCATGGTATGAAGAAAAGATTTCGGGACTTTTCAACGGGGAGTACGGCACTCCGAAAATCGAGGTTGATGTTAAAAGAATTGAAGAATAAAAAATACGCTCCTTTTAGGAGCGTCAGACTGTAGAAAAACCTCTTGAAGTTTGATTTCTTCAAGAGGTTTTTTTACAATGTTAGTAAGAAATTTGAAAAATGATAGAGAAAAGTTGGTATTA
>CAJOEV010000034.1 GCA_905233545.1 uncultured Eubacterium sp.
TTGTGATTTTTTCTTTATTCGCACAAAAAACGACACTCAAGCGTATGCAAGTGTGTCGTTTTTTCGTTTTTATGTCATTAACTTAATGACATTGGGCAACGCCCTCCCTTATGTTTTTAAAAAGATGTTTAAAAAACAATTTGAATATGATATAATCTAAGCACTGAGCGCTTTGATGATTTTTGATTTTGCATTTGCTCTTGAATGCGAAACTTTTGATGCAACGCTTTTAACATCATCACCCAAAAAGCTGTTGTCAGAATCTGAGCCGGAGACCGTTTTTCTGTAGGCTGACAAATCGATATAGCTGAACTGATTTGATGCATCCTCAAGCATTTCAAGAAGAACAGCCTTTTCTCCGTTTTGAATCAGAAGAGAGGCAACCTCGCTCGGCTTGAAGCAAACAAATTCCGAAAGAAGCGAAACGGTTTCAATGGGAGAAAGCAAATCGGGAATGATGCTGAAAATGTTTGAAACGGCATTTTCATTTTCAATTTGCTTTTCAATATTCATATCGGATTCGAACTGATATTTTGCGCTGCCGTCGTCATTTGTTTCGTCAATAATCGGAGTAACGGCGTTAAGATGTTTCATTGAACTTTTCATTGAATCCTTGATTTTGTTATTGCAGATTGTCCTGAGATATCTGAAAATTTCGTCCTCTTTCATAGAGGTTAAAACATCCATTTTTGAAATTGCCTTTAAGCAGGCGTCGTCAATAATCTGCTGTCTGATTTCAGAATCGAAATCACTGAGCGCATCAAGGCACCTGTTGTTTTTGAAACTTACCATTGAAATATTTGATGCGTATTCAATAAAGCACACTGCAAAATTATTAATCAATAATTCGTTGCTTTTTTCGGTATCGGTTTTAATTTGCAAAATTGAATTGATGAGGTTGTCCTCATATATATTTTTCTTTGTCATTTCAATTGCTCCTTTGCTGATTTATCTGTTGGCTAAATCGTAGCTTTTTGAAATAACAAATGCGTAATTAAGAAATAACTTTATATTTTTTGGCGGTAACTTATTTGTAACTCGCCCAAAAACAAGGAGAAAATAGATGAAAACGGTAATTTTGTCTGATAACTGCAGGATTGATTTTGTAAATCACACCATTGTTAAAGATGAAAATGAACTCAGGCTTCAGAAAAGAGAAGAGGTAATTTTAAAGTATTTAATTGAAAACAAGGACCTCACACTCTCAAGAAAAATGATTGCCGACGCAAATTTTGAAGAGGTTTCAACCGAGGATTCGGTTAAAACAGCAATACATAATCTCAGAAAAAAGCTTCCCGAAAACTGCATTGAAACCATACCGTCCTTCGGCTATAAATTCAATTCTGAGAGCATTGAAGAAATCACTGATGACCTTCCGGAAGCAAACACTGCTGAATCAGAAGAAAAGGAAGATTTAAAAACAGAAGAAGAAAACAAAAAAACAAATCCGAAAAACAAAAAGCTTTTTTTGATAATCGGAATTGTTTGCTTTGTTATTATCGCAGTTCTTTTTTATGTTTTTATAATATATAAACCCATATATCATTCCGGCGAAAAAGATAAAGCCCCCAGCACCGTAAAGGTGGCTGAATTTATAAAAGATGTTGTCTGGGAAGAGCCCGACAAGGTAAATGTTACAGGAGCAAATCAGGTTCCGGAAAGCGATATTAAAAGCGGTGTTGTTGTTAAATACTCGTGTAATTATTCTGATTTGAAATTGTTGAAAACTCAGCTTGATACCTTATCGTGTAAATATGCGCTCGGAACAAAAAACGAAGGTGAAGAAGCAATTGTCTTTGTCAAGACCGAAACAAAAGGAATAAGCCGTTCACTGATGTCGCTGATTGGAGAAAAGAACCATCCCTATATCACATGCGGTGAATATTTTATAGAGTTATATTCCAATTATGGTTCGTGTTCGGTGGATGACAAAAACAGATTAATAATCAAAACTGATAATGGAAAAATAAACAAGCTTCTGGATACGGTCAAGGCATCAGAAAAGGATGAAATCTATCTTATGTCAAAAGATTATGTTCCGATTATGAAAGCATCAAAAAAGAAGGCGCTTAAAGACGGGTATATTACTTTTGATTGCATTTGCAATATTGAAGGGACCATAAGCTTTGAAGATGCAAAAAACAGTGAGCTGCCGAAGAAGCTTTGCAAGCTTTTCAACTGCAGATACTGCTGTAGTAAAGTTCAGGATTATTATTTTGACAAGGCGAATAAAAATGATTTTATCGTTAAAGAAAGCTTTGAAGATAAAAAGCTTGAAAAAACAATAAACGATATATGCCAAAACAGTGAGGTGGCATATAACTATTCCGAGCTTAATGTTTCACTTAATCTAAGTCCCGATTTGTCAATCGGAGAAAAGGCATCAGAATATGTTGAAAAAATATATAAGGCGGTTGATTTTGAAAACAGCGCCTACACAAAAATCAATATTTATTTTTTGAATTCTGACAAGACTGACGCTATGGTTGTTTTTGAAAAAAAGTACAATTATTATGATGCTGAATATTCTGTGCCTCCTAAAGCAGTGAAATATGAGCTGAAAAACAGCAGCAGTGCATTAAGCGGTTATCAAAACGAAATATTCTATGCTTTTAATAACGATTTTTATTCTTCTTTCAGTTCGTTTCAATCAAAAAACGACAGTATTTCCTATGATAAAATTGAAGCCGCAGAGCCTGCTCAGCCGCCGCAGATTTCAATTAATTAAATATTATAATTCAAGCCCGCAGACGCGGGCTTCTTTTTTTGGATAAAAATAAAAAACCGTCGTTATTAATGGTGACGGCACAAAAAAGGAGTGATTAAAATGAACAACGCCGAAAAAACAATTCAGAATTTCAAAGAGTATCTTAAAAGCACAAAACACAATTGTGCGGCGCAGACTATTGCGGGCTCATATAACGGATTCTTCATAGAGGTCTTAACGCCCGATAAATACCACATTGAGGTTAGCGTCGATGAAGCGCTGAGCCTTGTAACCCTTAAAGCATATTCAGTTAAGGTGAACGCAGCGGACTTGCTTAAGCAGGCTCAGATAAAAGCGGTGGAGCTCTCCGACAGAATAAAAGCGGGAGCATACGGAATATCATCAACAACAGGTGAGCTTTATTACAAAATTTCAACTTCGATTCTGGAAAACCCTGCCGACGGGGAAGTTCTGGCACAGCTTGAAGAGCTGAGTATAAGAATGCTCAGTTCGGTTGAAGACCAGTTTTTAAAGACTGATATTCTGAGATTTACAAAACAGTCTGAATCAAAAACCAAAGAAAAATGAAAATTTTTCAAAAAATTTCGGATAAAACAAAAAACCAGTCGTTAGGAGATAATGAAAGCGGAAAACACATCAATCCGCTGAATAAAAAATGATTATAAAGGAGAAAAAATCATGAAAAAAACATTGGTAATTATGCTTTCAATAGCAACGGTAATTCTTTCAACATTCGGTATGGCTTTTTCGGCACATGGAGCAAATACAGCTGCGCCTTCAAATTTCAGTGTTTGCGGTTATGACCAAAAAGCAAGCGGTTTTATAAAAGACAGCCGCTGGAAGAACGGAATCAAGTGGACGGGCTCACAAAAACCGAAGCTTTCTTCCTACCGCGGCAAGGGATGCTGTGCATACTGTGCGGATTTCGTAAAGTACGCCTACAACAAAAACAATTTCGGCTCAAAAACCTTTAAAGATGTTAATGCCATAAGAAACGGCGACGTTCTTTATATGAAAGATTGCTACGGAGAGCACTGGATTGTTGTTCTCTACAGAAGCTCAGGTAAGCTCTACACTGCTGAAGGCAATGTTTTAACGGGCGGAAGCTATAAGACAAAAGTCAGCAAGTATAAGACCTATTCAATCAAGAAAGGCAAGATTTACAGCGCCTATACAGGAACATACTTTACACTCAAATGCGGTTATCATTTCTGATAATCAGATTAAATCGGAGCGGAGCACCCGTTCCGATTTTTTTCTTTTCAATTTAATAATTATATGTTATACTTTTATATAGGTGGAAGATATGAAGAGAAAAACTAAAATAGTGATATCTTCAATACTTATTATTGCGCTAATCGGCTCTGTGCTTGCAGGGCTTAATTCCCGTGCGTTTGCAAAGGTCAACGGCGATTCGGGACCGCTTAAATGGGCAATCAGCGATGACGGAGTTTTCACGGTTAACGGCGTCGGCTACGGCAACAATTATTCTTCAACGGCTTTAGTGGGAGACAGTGCAATTCCGTGGCGCTCATACCGTTCGCAGATAAAAATGGTTATTGTTGAAGAGGGCGTTCAGGCAATAGGTGACAACTGGTTTTACGGCTGCTCAAAACTTGTTTCGGCTGAGCTGCCCGAAACTCTTGTTAAAATCGGCAACGCATGTTTCCAGGGCTGTTCCTCGCTTTTAAACATAACAATTCCTGAGAATTGCTGCGAATATTATAATAATACTTTCTATAATTGTTCCTCGCTTAAATGGGCGGTTTTGCCCGATGATAACAACGTTTCTTCAACGCTTCACACCATTCCGTCAAACACATTTTACGGCTGTTCAAGTCTTGAAAATGTCTGGGTCGGCAAGGATTATACAGGTATTGGTGCTTCCGCATTCAGAAATTGTAATGCCCTGACTTCAATTATCTGGACGGGAAACACTATTAATTCAATAGGCTCAAATTATCCTTCAAAAGTAAGTGTTGTCGGAAATAATAATGTGGGCAGTTGGTGCACAAGCAACTCAAAGAGTTTTATCAATATTGAAGCTGAGTGCGGTGATTCCCTCAGATATTCCTATGATTTGTCAACCAAGAAACTGAATCTTTCGGGAAGCGGAGAAATGATTTTTGCGCCGTGGGACAGCTGGAGATATTTTATCTATGATGTTGATTTTGGAAACGCCTCTTCTCTTTGTCCCGATGCTTTTTACGGCTGTGAATATCTGCCCGAGAAAATCAACATTCCAAAAACTATAAATACAATCAGTGCAAGCGCTTTTGAGGATGCAGGAAGCAACTGTTATATTATTAACTCAAATAACGTTTCAATTGAAGCTACTGCATTTAAAACAGACAAAAGCCTTGTTTTCTACGGCAAGCGAAACAGCGGGGTATACAGCTACGTTTTAAGCGAGCGTGAAACCAGCCCCGACTGGAAATATTACTGTCTCGGAACGCATTATTACGGTCAGTCAAACAAATGCGTTTACTGCGATAAACAGCACGATGTTCCCGTTCTTGAAGCTGCGGGCGAGCATAACTACATATATCAATACCGTATCGGCAGTAAGCTTTACTATAAGTGTTCGGAATGCGAAGACTCAGATTACAGCGTTGATGCGAGAAATCTTCTGCTTGATTTTGAAAATGCGATAAGCTATGAAAGTACTCCTTTCAGCCAGAGCAATTATGACGGCAGATTTGATGTTTTGCGCGACGGATATATCAGCGCAAAGGATTACATTCTGATTAACAATATTGCACAGGGCAGGGAAACCTCCTATGATATGACCCTGAGCAATGAAAACGCAACAAAGCAGGCAAAGGCGCTCTACAGCTTTATCTGTCAGACTTACGGCAACGGAATAATTTCGGGTCAGCAGGAATCAACCTGGGTTGACGGTGACGATTATGAGTTTAACTATATCCACAGTGTAACGGGCAAATATCCTGCAATCCGCGGCCTGGACTTTATGGGCGACGATTTTTACGGCGTTGTTTCAAGAGCAAAAAAATGGGCGAAAAAAGGCGGAATTGTTTCAATTTGCTGGCATTGTTCAAGTGCCTTTGACCAAAGCTATGACGCATGCAAAGCAGATGAATTCACAGCTGAACAGTGGGAAGCTGTTCTGACAAGCGGAACTGCTGAAAACAGGGCGTTTATTGCAGGTATGGATAAGGCTGCAAATGCGCTCAGACAGCTTCAGGATGAAAACATCCCCGTATTATGGCGTCCTTTCCATGAGTTTGACGGTGCATGGTTCTGGTGGGGCAAGGGCGGAAGCGAATATTTCAAGCGCCTCTGGATTATGATGTATAACCACTACACATATGATTTAGGTCTTAATAATCTTATCTGGGTGCTCGGTTATTCTCATAACGGAACAGATTACGGCGAAAACCTTGCAAACTGGTATCCCGGAAACAGATACTGTGATATCGTCGGCGCTGACAGCTATGAGGTTTCTCAAAACGGAGCCGAGGGCAGACTCTATAACCCCGTTTATAAAATTGTTGGTGATTCAAAGCCAATTGCAATGCACGAAACGGGCTTAATTCCGAGCAGTGAACAGCTTAAAACTGTTCCGTGGGTATGGTTTTTAACCTGGCACACAACATGGTTAACCGAGGACAACTGGAGCGAAAGACTCAATGATGTATACGGCAGCGAATATGTTATAACACTTGATGATCTCCCCAATTTATACAAATAATCAGGCTTCAAAAATTATAAATTATTCCGGCACTTAATGCACAGGACAGATTTTTTGAAGAGATATGTGAATTTTCGATTCTTTCAACACCTAATTAAATGTTCGGCAGAGCGTTGCTCTGCTGAATTTTTTTATTGAATAATTAATTATAAAGTGATATATTAGTTTTAACTTAAATAAAGGGGGATGATGCACATGCTGAAAAAGCTTGCAAAGTATTTGCACGGGCTTTGGGGACTTTGTTTTCTCAGCGGACTCGGAATGGTTATTGAAGCCATCTGTGAGCTTGCGTTGCCGTCAATTGCAAATCATATTTACAACAATGTTGATTTGGCAAGACAGAGCGGTGAAAACATATCGGGCTATGTTGTAAAAGTCGGGGCAATGATGTTTTTGCTTGCGCTGATCGGTCTTGCAGGCGGACTTATGACAATGAAGGTCTCTTCGGTTGCAAGTCAGCGCTTTTCATACAGGCTCAGAAAGGCGTTGTATGAAAAAATCAGCAGTTTTTCCTTCAAAAATATAGATACATTTTCAACATCTTCTTTAACAACAAGAATGACAAATGATGTCACAATGCTTCAGAACACATTGATAATGACGCTTCGAATTCTTGTAAGAGCGCCTGCGCTTCTTGTTGTTTCGGCATTTTTTGCATTCTCGATTAATGCAAAAATTTCAATGATTCTTGTGGTTATGCTTCCGATTATCGGAGTGATTGTCGCTCTCGTTTTGAAAGTCGGTTTTCCGATGTTCCGCAAAATGCAGAAAAAGATTGACAACATAAACCGTGTTGTTCAGGAAAACCTTATCGGAATAAGAGTTGTTAAGGCGTTTGTCCGCGAGGAAAGGGAAAAGGATAAGTTCCATACCGCCTCCGATGAGCTTGCAAAGCAGGGAAGCAAGGCAGCAGGTCTTGTTGTAACCGTATTGCCGATAATGATGCTTCTTATGAATGTTGTCATTATTTTCATCTACTATAAAGGTGCAAAAAGCGCTGCAAGCGGTGAAATTGACGTCGGTCAGATATCGGTTTTGGCATCATATATTATTCAGGTTCTTATGAATATTATGATGATATCAATGTTTATGCTTCAGCTTACAAGAGCAAAGGCGTGCGGTGACCGCGTGTGCGAGGTGCTTGACGCAGAGGTTGACATAGTCAATCCTGAAAATCCGTTTATTCCCGAAGCTCCGAAGGGCAATATTGAATTTAAGGATGTATGTTTCGGATACTATAAAAACGATAATGTTCTTGAAAACATAAGCTTCAAAGCGGACGCGGGAAATGTTATCGGAATAATCGGTTCAACCGGATGCGGAAAGACAAGCCTTGTTAATCTGATTCCAAGACTGTATGATGTCACCTCGGGTGAGGTTCTGATTGACGGCGTGGATGTCAGAGAATATGATTTGGAATCATTAAGAGATTTAATAGGTGTTGTTCTTCAGAAAAATGTCCTTTTTTCGGGAACAATTAAAGAGAATATCAAATGGGGAAATCCCGACGCAACGGATGAAGAGATTGAAAGAGTCTGCAAACTCTCGGCAGCCGATGAATTTATCAATCAGCAGCCCGACGGATATGAAACCGATTTATCCCAGGGCGGACTCAATCTTTCGGGAGGTCAGAAGCAGAGACTCTGTATTGCAAGAGCAATGATAAAGAATCCGAAAATCCTTATTCTTGATGATTCGACCTCGGCGGTTGATACTGCAACCGAAGCAAAAATAAGGGAGAGTTTCTATAACGAATTCAAAGACACAACCGTAATTATTATCGCCCAGAGAATTTCATCCGTTAAGGATGCAGATAAAATCATCGTGCTTGACGACGGAAAAATTGATTCAATCGGAAATCACGATGAGCTTGTTAAAAGCTGTGAAATATATCAGGAGATATATAAGACTCAGCAGAAGGGGGTGCTTGAATAATGCCGCCAATGGGAGGAAGAAACCCCGGGCTTGTGAAGCCAAAAAACACAAAGCAGTCCGTTACAAGAGTTATGGGTTATATCGGACGAAGCAAGCTTCTGCTTGGCGTTGTTTTCTTAATGCTTATTCTGACCACCCTTTGCCAGACGGGTGCGTCCTTTGCAACCGTCGGAATAAAACAGCTGATGACCAACCTTGCAATTGTTTCGGCGTTTTATGTTGGTGCTGCGCTTTTTTCGTTCATTCAGTCGAAAATAATGGTCAGCATTGCATATAAAACAACAAACATCATAAGAAAAGAGCTGTTTGACCATCTTCAGACTCTGCCGCTGAGTTTTTTTGATTCAAAGACTCACGGTGAAGTTATGAGCCGTTTTACCAATGATGTTGACAATATTCAGATGATGCTTGAACAAACTGTTGTTCAACTTGTTTCTTCGGTTTTCTCTTTTGTCAGCATAATCGTTATGATGGTTGTTTTGAAATGGCAGCTGTTTCTTGTTGCCTGCGTTTTCCTCGTTATTATGATTGTTAATTCAATTCATATTGCTAAAAAAACGAGAAAGTATTTCAAGGCTCAGCAGGATGCGCTTGGCGCAATGAACGGCAACATTGAGGAAACTGTTGAAGGAATGAAGGTTGTTAAGGTTTTCAACCACGAGCAAATGGCAACAGATGATTTCGATGTTCTCAACGATAAATACCGCGAGGTTGCCGAAAAGGCAAACTTCTATTCGGGAATCATGGGACCATGTTCAACGGGAATAAATAACGCCTCTTATGCAACAATCACGCTGATAGGCGGAATTCTTGTTCTCAAAGGACTTGATATCGGAACCTTCTTCACATTCCTGAGTTATTCAAAACAGTTCACTCAGCCGATTAACCAGATAATGAACCAGATGAACAATATCTTTTCCGCGCTTGCGGGTGCTGAAAGAGTTTTCGAGGTTATGGATACCGAAAGCGAAATCGACGAGGGATGCGTAACACTCAAAGAGGTTAAAACACCCGAAGGCAAGAAATGGTACTGGGTTGACGGTGAGCAGACAATCCCTGTTGAAGGAAAGGTTGTTTTCGACGAAGTAACATTTTCATATGTTGAAGACAAAGTTGTTCTTCACGACATAAACCTATATGCAAAACCCTCGCAGAAGATTGCTTTTGTCGGCTCAACGGGTGCAGGCAAAACAACGATAACAAATCTGATTAACCGATTCTATGATATTCAGGAAGGTGCAATAACCTACGACGGAATAGATATTAAGCGAATTAAGAAAGCAGATTTGAGAAAATCGCTTGCAATGGTGCTTCAGGACACGCATTTGTTTACGGGTTCAATTATGGACAATATCCGCTATGGCAGACTTGACGCAACGGATGAAGAATGCATTGAAGCAGCAAAGCTTGCTTCCGCACATTCGTTTATCAGACATCTTGAAAACGGATATGAAACCGAAATAACGGGAGACGGAGCAAATCTGTCCCAGGGACAGCGCCAGCTTCTTGCAATTGCCAGAGCCGCTGTTGCGGACCCGCCAGTTATGATTCTTGACGAAGCAACTTCATCGGTTGACACAAGAACAGAAGCACATATTGAGCACGGTATGGACAGATTAATGGTTGGAAGAACAGTCTTTGTTATTGCCCACAGACTTTCAACCGTTCGCAATGCAAATGCCATTATGGTGCTTGAAAACGGCGAAATAATTGAGCGAGGCGACCATAACTCATTGCTCGGTCAGGGCGGAAGATATTACGAATTATGCACGGGTAAGGCACAGCTTTCCTGATTTGTTTCGAAAAAGTTTATATTTTTCAAATCAATATATTGTGCATTTTTACAGAAAACAAAAGTCTTAATACAACAAATTTGATTTATTTTAATAAAAAGATATTGGAAATATTTTTTTAAGAAAAAAGCCTTTACAAATGAATAGCCCCGTGCTATAATCTATTTGATTAAGTTTAGAAAAACATATTTTATGAGGTGTTTGAAATGAAAAAGATTATTTCAATTTTGCTTTCAGTAGTTATGCTTGTTTCTGTAAGTGCGGTTGCAGTAAACGTATTTGCAGACGTTGAAAGCCAGGAGACAACAAAGGCTACTTCCAAGGTTACTGTTGAAGTTAACGGTAACACTTCAAAGGATGTAACATACCAGACAGATCCTGACGATCCTGCAACAATCACTTTCACATACGAAGGAGACGGAACCCTTGAAGGTTGGGAATTCGACGGTATGGTTGAAGGCGTTGATTATGAGATCGTTTCTCAGGACGGTAACAGCATCACCATCAGACTTCTTGATGATTACGACGGCGACATCGTTGCTAACGCATTAGTTGACGAAGCTGAAACAACAACTAAGAAGTCCGGAGGCAACGGCTCAGGTAAATCACCTAAGACCGGTGCAGCAACTGCAACAGGAATTGCTGCTGCAGGTGCAGGTGCAGCTATTCTTCTTGCTTTAAGAAAAAGAGAAGACGCTGAGTAATTTGATTGATTTAAAACACCTGTAACTTAACTGTTACAGGTGTTTTTATGTCAGGAGCACATAAATGAGCGATAAAACTAACAATAAAGACAAAAAAATAATACTGATTTTAATAGCGATTCTGTTCATTGCATGCGCTGCAGTATTTTTCGGATATCGTTTTTATACGGATTACCGTGCACAAAAAAATGATATTGAAATTTCTTCCGTTGTTTCCACAACAGATGAAACAGTTCAGGGAACGACCAATGAAAAAATGGTTAAAAACCCGATTGATTTCAAGTCGCTTCAGAAAAAGAACAGCGACATTTATGCGTGGATAAAAGTTAAAGGAACAAAAGTTGACTATCCGGTTGTTCAGAGCACAAAAAGCGACGAACTGTATCTTAAGCACAGCGCGCTTGATAAATCATGGATTGCAAGCGGAGCCATTTATACCGAAATGGTTAACTCAACCGATTTTCAGGACAGGGTAACTCTTATCTACGGACACAACGGCTATTCTGATACAATGTTCACAACTCTTCACAGATTTGAACAGAAAAGCTTTTTTGATCAGCATAAAAGGTTTGTTATTTATACTCCGGATTCAAAGCTGACATATAAAATAGTTTCTGCATTTAAGTATGATGACAGGCATATTATGAACAGTTTTGATTTTCAGAGTGATAATATTTTTGTCGAATTCCTTGAAATGATTCAGAATCCTTCTTCAAGCAATAAAAATGTCAGAACGGATTTGGGAAGAGAACTCACAAAGGACGATAAAATTGTTGTGCTGTCAACTTGTATAACAAATCAAAGAAGCAGCAGATATTTAGTTTGCGGGGTGTTAGAGAAGAATGAAAAAACCTATTGATCCTAATCTTAGCAATTCGAGTGAGGAAGAACTTCTTCAGGATTTAAATCTTAACGAAAACGAAAAAAGAGAAGGTCTTTTTAATCTTGTTGACAAAAGCACCGGTGAAGCCATTCCTGACAGAGAAGAAGAAAGCCTTTCTGTTCAGGAGATAATGGATGAGATAGAAGTTCAGTCACTCAAAGGTCCGTCAAGCAAGGGAAAAGCTCCCAATCCTATGATGGAAATTAGTACAAGCAATAACCGCCACCATCATCATTCCCACCATCACCATCATTCCTCAAGCGGCAGAAGCAGCAGAAGCAGCAAAAGCAGCAAGGATAAGAAAATGCCCGTTGCTGCAAAAATTGCAATAGGAATTCTTTTGTTCCTGCTCATTGTGGCTGTGATTTCCTGTATTGCATTTTTTGCAATGAGATATCTGGGACATATGGATTTGATGAAAAAGACTGATGCAAACGGCGAACAGCTGTCTTACCAGGAAACCATTGAATACAAGGGTCACACATATCGATATAACGATGATGTGTTCTCTATGGCATTTCTCGGTGTTGACCAGCGAAAGCTTGAAAATGTTAAGAATACTGACTTTGTCGGAGCAACCGATGCTGATATAGTTGTTGCAATTAACACTAAAACGGGCGAAACGAAGATTATTGCAATTCCCCGTGATACAATGGTTGATGTTGATATCTGGAGCACAAGCGGAATCTTCCTGAGAACAGAGAAAACACAGCTTTGTCTTGCTTATGCATACGGAGACGGCGAAATAAAGAGCTGTGAAAATGCGGTAAGTTCAATCAGCCGTGTATTATACGATGTTCCGATTCAGAAATACTTTGCTCTTGACCTTGACGGTATTGCACCGCTGAATGATGCAATCGGCGGAGTAACTGTTGATGCTCTTTACGCACTTCCAGATTATAATGTTAAGGTTGGCGATAAAGTAAAACTTGTCGGCGATATGGCTGAAGCATATGTAAGAACGCGTGATATGGACGACCTTAACGCATCTTTAAACAGAACAGACCGTCAGATGCAGTATGTTAAAGCGTTTGCAGACCAGGCGCTTCCTGCAGTTGTCAAGGATTTCTCAACTATTTCAAAACTGTATAATACCTCATCGAAGTATTCCCAAACAAATATTACTCTCAACAATTCAACATATCTTGGCTCACTTCTCCTTTCAAAAGGCGTAACAAGCTTTAAAAGCTATACCCTTAAGGGCGAGATGAAAGCGGACAAGGACCCGCTTATTCCCGATGTTGTTCATGCAGAGTTTTATCCCGATGAGGATAATCTTATGGAAACAGTTCTTGATGTTTTCTACACTCAGATAGATTAGTTTTAAAAAGTCGGCTTTGATTGTCAAAGTCGGCTTTTTTGTATTTTATAATATTATTTGTAATAATATAGTAATTGAACTTTAGCGCATAATTTGTTAGAATAAAAAAAGAAAAATAAAGGAGCAATGATATGGATAGTGTTAAGAAAAAAGAACTTGAAATATTTGCAACTCAGATAAGAATGGGCATCATTGAAAGCACCTATAATGCAAAGGCAGGTCATCCGGGAGGCTCACTTTCATCTGCAGATGTTTTTGCATATCTTTACGGATATGAAATGAGATACAAAGCGGATGAACCGAAGTGGGAGGACAGGGATCGTTTTGTCCTTTCAAAAGGTCACTGTGCACCGGGATTATACAGCGCTCTTGCATATAAAGGCTTTTTCCCCGTCGAGGATTTAAAAACCCTTCGTCATATCGGCTCATACCTCCAGGGACACCCGAATATGAACACCGTTCCCGGTGTTGATATGAGCACGGGCTCGCTCGGTCAGGGCGTCAGCGTTGCCGGCGGTATGGCAAAAGCAGCAAAGTTTATGGGCAAGGACATCAATGTTTATTCCGTTCTCGGTGACGGTGAAATTGAAGAGGGTCAGGTCTGGGAGGCATTTATGTTTGCCGCTCAGTACAACCTTGATAATTTCTGTGTTATCATTGATTCAAACGGGCTTCAGATTGACGGTTCCTGTGAAGAGGTTATGAGTGCTGAGCCGATTGATGAAAAGCTGAAAGCTTTCGGATTTAATGTTACTGTTATTAACGGCAACGATTTCGACGAGCTTGAAGGTGCATTCGAAGCATTCCATAAATCCGACAAACCCTTTGCAATTATTATGAAAACGATTAAGGGACTTGGCGTTTCATATATGGAAAACGAGGTTGGCTGGCACGGCAAGGCTCCCAATGAAGAGGAATATAATATTGCAATGAAAGAGCTGACTGATAAGCTCAGAGAATTGGAGGCGTAAGGTATGGCAGAGATAAAAAATATTGCAACTCGCGACAGTTACGGAAACGCTCTTAAAGAGCTTGCACAGTCCGGTGCTGAAAAACTTGTTGTTCTTGATGCAGACCTTTCTGCCGCAACAAAAACAGGAATTTTCAAGAAGGCATTCCCCGAAAAACATATTAACTGCGGAATAGCAGAGGCAAATATGATGTGCGTTGCAGCGGGCTTTGCTTCAATGGGTTTTGTTCCCTTCGCTTCAAGCTTTGCAATGTTTGCAGCAGGCAGAGCATTTGAGCAGGTTCGCAATTCAATCGGATATCCGCATCTCAATGTTAAAATCGGCGCAACCCACGCAGGAATAAGCGTTGGCGAGGACGGAGCAAGCCATCAGTGCTGTGAGGATTTTGCACTTATGAGAGCAATTCCCGGTATGGTTGTTATCTGCCCTGCTGATGATGTTGAAGCCAAGCAGGCGGTTAAAGCGGCATATAAGCATGAAGGTCCCGTTTATCTTCGCTTCGGAAGACTTGCTGTTCCCGTGTTCCATGATGAGAGCTACAAGTTTGAAATTGGAAAAGGTGAAGTTATCAAAGAGGGAAGCGATGTTTCAATTATTGCAAACGGACTCATGGTTGCCGAGGCGATTGAAGCAGGAAAAGAACTTGAAAAAGAGGGCATAAGTGCCGAAATCATTAACATTGCAACAATCAAACCGCTTGACGAGGAGCTTATTATCGCCTCTGCAAAGAAAACGGGCAAGGTGATAACCGTTGAGGAACACAGCATTATCGGAGGACTCGGCGAAGCAGTTTCTTCGCTTCTTTCGGAAAAATGTCCCACTCCCGTTAAGAGAATCGGCGTAAATGATGAATTCGGACATTCAGGTCCCGCAAAGGATTTATTGAAGCAGTTCGGACTCTCAAGCGAAAACATTGTTAAGGTTACAAAAGAATTTATATAAATAAAAGGGTGCAGACGCACCCTTTTTTCTTGATGTTTATCAATTATAAAAAAGCTGCATCATTCAGATGCAGCCATTTTTTCTTTTTCAGCTTTGCGCTGAGCTCTTTTTTTCTTTGCCTTGTAGCTCATAAGCTTATCAAGATGCTCCTGCGGAGTTGAATATGAGCCCAGAGTGACGGTTTTTGTTCCGTAGATTCCATGGAAATCGGAGCCTCCCGTCATAAGAAGCTTTTTCTTTTTACTGATTTTCTGAAGTTCTTCAATCTGTTCGGCGCTGTTGTGAGGAGACCAAACCTCAACGCCGTCAAGCCCGAATTCAACATACTTATCAATCTCATCAAAGTTGTTGAATTTTCCGGGATAAGCAAGAACTGCTATTCCGCCTGCACCGTGGACTTCGCTGATAACCTCTTCAACCGAAGGATATTTTGTCGGCGCAAGAATATTTGAAGCGCTGTCCTCCTCAAAAAGGGTGTGGAACAATTCGCCGTGGATTTCATCGGTGTATCCTGCGTCCATAAGAGCATGCATAATATGTTGTTTATACAGGTTTGTTGAACCGCTTGCGTGGGAAATAATGAAATCGCTTGTTATAGGAAATCTTGCTGCAACCTTGAGCATCATAATCTGACCCGCTCTTTTTCTTGCAACAGATGTTTTTTTGCAAATTGCCTCAAGTCTGTCAGGAGCGTCTGCAAGATAAGCAAGAATATGAACATTTTTACCCGCTTCTTTATCAAATGCGGAAAGCTCAACGCCCGAGATAACATTAACACCGTATCTCTTGCCGATTATCTGGCTTCTTACAGTTCCTGCAATGCAATCGTGATCTGTTATGGCAATGGTGTCAATACCGCTTTTCTGGGCGATAATGATTAAGTCTTCAATGCCAACGGATCCGTCGCTTAATTTAGTGTGACAATGTAAATCAGCCGCCATAACATACCTCATTTCTTTAAAAATTTGCCTGGGTTAATAGTTTGAAAATTTGTATATGATTGCTTCACGATAAGAAGTTATGTGAAGCCTATAGTCATTCTAACACATAAAAATTCAAATTACAAGGAATTTTATACAAATCGTCATTATAGACAAATAATAGTCAAAAGGTGAATAATGATTGATTAAGTTTACTAACGGGAAGCCCGACAACGTTGAAGTAATCGCCGTCGATTTTTTCAACAAGTAAACAGCCAAAGCCCTGAATTCCGTATGCTCCTGCCTTATCAAAGGGTTCGCCCGTTTTTATGTAGGCTTCAATCATATCGTCGTTGAGCTCAAAAAACTTAACCTTTGTTTCAACATAAAAGGATTTTTCTTTTTCGCCTTTGATTATCGTAACTCCCGTGAAAACGCTGTGAACTCTGTTGCTGAGCCGTTTTAACATAGCTTTTGCGTCGTTTTCATCAGTCGGTTTTCCAAGGATTATTCCGTCGATTGCAACAACGGTGTCCGCTCCGATAACCGTTTTTTCCTCGCTTCTAAAAGGCTCTGCCTTGATTTTTGAAAGGTATAAAACCGCATCGGCGGGGGATACGTTATCGGGCAAATTCTCGTCAACGTCCGCCGTTTGTATAATAAAATCGTCCGTTATAAATTTTAAAAGCTCCTGCCTGCGGGGGCTTTTTGAGGCTAAAACAAGCATTATTTAACTCCTCTGTAATACAATCCTCTGGTGTAGTTTTTTTCGCAAAATTTATTAAATTTGTATAAACTGACTATTGAACATATTTCTTCTTTTGTCTCATCCGTGAAGTAAAAATGGATAAAATCAGTTTTAATGTCCTCCATTTTATCGCTCATAACAATGGGGGTCGGGTTAAGAATCTCCACACAGGGATAGGATGAACATAAAACGGGAAATTTATACCCCTTTCTGTCCGTAAGTGTTCCTTTTTTATTGCATTTATCGCAGCCAATGCGATTTTTAACGGGACAATTTCTCGTCAGCATAAGCGGAACCTTGCCGTATGCAATAATTCCCGTGTCCTTTGCGTTTATTCTGTTTGCCTGATTGAGCGTCATTTCAAACGAGAGAATCGGAGAATTGAACATATTTGCACTTTCGCTGTTGAAAATGTTAAGACTGAAATTGCCAAAAACCTCAAAACCGAGCTTTTTTGCGCTTTCATATGAGCCGATATCCGAGCAAAGCGCTTTTTTAACGCCGATTGCCTTTAATTCTTCAAGCCTTTTCTTCATTCTGTTTTCTGCGCCGAAAAGTCCCCTCGGAATTTCAACTCCTGCGCCCGTTTTTATAAAGTCGGAATTATCAGCCCAAATCGGAAGAAAAATCCTTTTGAACGGGTGTTCATCGGGTATTTGCGACGCGTTGAGAAATCTTGCCGTGAAGTAGGGCTTGGCGTTTTTCTTTTTTGGCGTGGCTGCCTCAAACGGGTTTTGTTCAAAGCATATTTTTTCCTGTTCATAAAGCTTTTCGCAAACGCTTCTTCTCATCTCGTTTATTTCACTTGCGGGAACGATAAGTCCCTCGCCGAGGGTTATTTTAATACTGTTTGCATAGTATTGAGTTGCACCGAGTTTTGAGAGGCGTTCTTTTATTCTGTCTTCTGTCAGCGGTTTGTTTATTGCTTTTTCGGGAATCCCACCCTCGGCAGAAACGGTTTTTTGTGCCGATTTTGCAATAAGCTTAATCGGCTCTTTTTCTCTGCATATGAACTCAAAATCAATCGGAACAAGCGGTTTTTCCCTGTCGTAAAGTCGGCTGAGCTCTTTTAAAACCGATCCGGCGGCAACAACATCTTCCTTGCTCCTTATTCCGAACATATCCCGACGCTCACCAGTGAAATAACCGTCGGTAAATCCGCTTCTGGAGAATACATTTTTAAGAATACTTTCATCTTTTGAAGAGTATTTGCCCGCAATTGCATTTTTGCACGCAGTAACGGCTGCTGCAACATATTCGGGGCGCTTCATTCTGCCTTCGATTTTAAGGCTGATAACACCCGCGCTTTCAATTTCCTTTATTTTTGAAATCAAACTTAAGTCCTTAAGCGATAAATCAAAGCTTCCCGAATTATCAGCACTGAAAGAGAGCCTGCACGGTTGGGCGCACAGCCCCCTGTTTCCGCTTCTCTGACCGAGCATTGATGATAGATAGCACTGTCCTGAAACGCACATACAAAGTGCGCCGTGAACAAAGATTTCAAGCTCGATATCAGTTTTATTTCGTATGTCCTTTATCTCTTCAAAACTCATTTCCCGTGGCAGAACAGCCCTGCAGAAGCCGAGCTCTTTTAATCTGTTGAAACCGTCGGGCGTTGCAGCACTGCATTGGGTTGAAGCGTGGAGCCTTGCAGACGGGAACGAGTTTTTAATCAGCTTTGCAAGCCCCAAATCCTGAACAATAAAACCGTCAGCACCGCAGTGCATGGCAGTTTGAACAGTTTCATATGCAGTTTTCATTTCGCTGTCGGATATCAGGGTATTAACGGTTATATAGACCTTAACATCTCTTGCGTGGCAGTAATTGATAACTTCTCTTAGCTCGGTTTCATCAAAATTATCCGCATTTCTTCTTGCGTTGAAATCCTTCATACCGAGATAAACGGCATTTGCACCGCATCTTACCGCTGCAGTAACGCTTTCCCTGCTTCCGCACGGAGCTAATATTTCAATATTCATAAAAGACCTTTAATTATTTGCTTGCAACTAAAATAAGAGGGCGCCCAGCGCCCTCCTGTTTATCTGTTTGCCAGTCTGTTTCTCAGATTGCTGATTTCCTTGTTGAGACGCTCGATTTCTCTTCTTGCAACATCAACTTCCATTCTTGCTCTTGCGCTGTCTTCAAGATAATCCTTAATCTGAGCGCGGAGATTATCAGCCGAAGCAGTTGCCTTTTTGCAGGCATCCGCCTGGTCAAGCGCAACTAAAACCGCGCACTGTGTTGTTGAAAGTGAGGGCGATTCTGCATTGATTGCTTTCATTTCCTTGTCGATTAACTCGCCGAGTTCCTCAACATATTCAACATCATCCTCAGTCACTATAGTATAACTGATACCGCATATTCTGATATTTACTCTGTTTTTTTCCATTTCTCCGCCTTCTTTTCTCTTTCATTAAATTTAGTATATCAATTATGTTTGCCAATGTCAATTAATCAGATAAAGTTTAGCTCCGTGAGGTTCAATTTCACAGGCTATTTTATTTTTTACAACTGATTCTTCACCCGACCAGATTTCAAGAGCGCTGTACTGAGTGTCCGCCATAAGAATGCTTGTTATGTCCGCCTTGATTTTTCTTGTGATTTTATCGATGTTGAAAATGGCAACATATTTGCGTTTTTTGCCGTTTGATGCCCATATAACGGTTTTGTTATCCCTGAATATCTGTTTTGCGCCGAAAGACTTCTGGTGCATTTCAATATATTTTTCGTTGGTTAAAAGCGAAAGGGTGAACTCATCGTTTTCGGGAAGATTTCCGCCGAACATAAGGGGGCTTTTAAATATTCCCCAAAGTGTCATAAGTGTGAACTGCTCGGGTTTTGTGAACTGGGTCATTCTGTTCTGAGGACCGTGGCATGTTCCGTTTTTTGAAAGCTTTCCTATCGGGAGCATATCGCAGTCGGGATAATTTCCCTTTGCGCTTACGCCCTCCCATTCCCTGCACTTGTCAAACATCTCATAGAGCTTATCCCACTGGTCCCAGAAATCGCCCGTAAGACGCCACATATTTGCATTTTTGCAAAGGTGGGCGGCATTTGCTCTCGGAGCAGGACCGGGGGAGAGGGAAAGAACAATTTCTCTTTTACAGCCGTCTATTGCTTTTCTTATCATTTCAATTTCATAATCGGCAGTATAGGGATTGTCCCATCTGCGAAATTCCGTGACGCTTATATCGTCGCATTTTATGAAATCAACACCCCAGGAGGCATAGAGATTGATTATTGAATTATAGTATTCCTGTGATGCCTCGCAGTCCTTTAAGCCATACATATCCGTGTTCCACGAACAAACCGAAAAATGATGGGCAATATCACGGCAGGTTGAATATGAATTAAGAATTTTGCAGTTCTGAGCCACTGCCTGACGGGGAACGCCCCTCATAATATGGATTCCGAACTTAAGACCGAGCGAGTGAACATAATCGGCAATCGGTTTGAAGCCCTTGCCGTTTTTTGCCGAAGGAAAGCGGTTTGGCGCAGGAAGAAGCCTTCCGTATTCATCCATTTCAAGCTCACAGAAATTATTATAATCATTGTCCTTGGCGTTGGGTTCATACCACTGAATATCGCAGACAATGTACTGCCAGCCGTATTGTTTAAGGTTCTCCGCCATATAGTCGGCATTTTCTTTAAGCTGTTTTTCATTGACAGCCGCACCGAAACAGTCCCAGCTGTTCCAACCGAGGGGAGGAGTTTTAGCCCATTCTTTAAAATTGCTCATAGTTTATTCCTCAAGTAGTCTGATTGTCAGTTCTTTAATGTTTTTGCAGGCGTTGCCCGCAGTGTTTCCAAAGGATTTTTCAGCGAACGACTTGACTCTCTGAATATCATAGTTTTCGCTTTTTGCAATTTTTGCAGCTTCGATATCCGTTTGCACAATTGCACCCGGAACAAAGCTTTTGAAATCATAGTAAAAATCGCGTTTTTCAATGTATTCATCCAAATCAAAAGCTAAAAATGCCATTGGAATTTCAAGTATTGAAGCTTCAAAAATTACGCTTGAATAATCGGTAACAAGAAAATCAGCCGAGAACAAAACATCATTAATATCCCATTTTTCACAGTCGGCAACCCTGTTGGAATTCTCTTTTGAGAAGGTCATTTTCTCTGTGAGATAGGGGTGCATTTTGATGATTATTCCCCAGTTATCACCGAGGGTTTCAAGCACCTTGTCAACATTGAACTTCTCTGTCGGATAGTAGCAGTTGCCGTTTCCTTTTCCTCTGAAAGTCGGAGCGAAAAGGAGAAGTTTTTTACCCTTTAGTGTAGGAAACTGAGAGAAAAATTCATCGATTTTCTGTTTTTTATATTCCTCATCTTTGAGAATATCGCATCTCGGAGAGCCCAGTGCAAGCACCTTTTCAAGGCTTATTCCGAATGCTTCCGCATAGAAGGGGCATATTTCGGGTGAGCTAACTATCGCACAGTCATACTGTCTGTGGTTTGAAGAGTAGATTTCGAGTGCGGAATCCTTGTGATACCTTGAAAATCCGAAGGTTTTGAAAGCTCCGCAGCCGTGCCAAAGCTGAATAAGCTTAGTTTTTGATTTCTTCTTTATATAGCTGACAAGATGATAGTAGTCATCAACAAAAACAACCCTCGAGGTCATATAGAGATACATGAATCTGAAAAGCACGGCAAGGGTTCCCTTTGCTCCGCCCTTTTTGCAGATTATGTGAACATCTGCATTATCGATATCCTTGATTGTTTCATATGCCGCTTTAAGATTTCCCGTCGGATAATCCGTTCTGTTTGAGAAGAATGAAACGCGGTTTGGTTTGACTTTCAGCGCCCTGAACGGGAGAGAAAGGGCAAAAAGCAATTTTTCAATAACTGATTTAATCTTTTCGCTTTTCGGCATCTTAATAAAACGGAAAAACGAATTTTTCTTTATTCCGTCAACGGATAAATCAGTTTCATATTCCTTTGCAATATCTATTCCGTCGCCGAACGAAAACGAAAGCGTGACTTTTTTCGGAGTTTTTCCGTAGAATATTCTTGACGCGTCATATTTTCCTGCGCCGAAAACCATTCCGTTTTTAACTTCGGTTTTCATCGGCAGACGGCGGTTTTCATTATCGGAGGTAAAGATTATTCCGATTCTCGGAGACAAAACCTCTTTTTCGGGCGCAAAAGAAACAGCAATGTCGATTTCAAACTTGCTTACTTCAAATTTTTCAATTTTCATCACTGCATTTGTCATAATAAAATCCAACTGTAACTGTAATCATTGCTATTTTAGCACAATAAAACAGCTTTGTCTACTTCTTAACCACTGAGCTCTCATACGAACTCGCCTAAAATGCAGTATTTAAGCGAAATTCGAATTTTTCGTTCTTGCATTATGCAAAGCCAATCAAAGAAAAAAGCAAGTAAAAAAGTCAAAAAATGTAAACGAGAGGCTGTTTGAGTTCGGCTCTCGTCATCATATTTATTATATTGCCGATTTAAAATTACATATATTATCTTGTTTTTGCAATAATAGTGTGTTAGAATACATTGAAATAAAGTCGGGTGCGGATGCCCCGCCCAAAATTTTCCATTTTCAATTCTCAATTATCAATTCAGGAGACGCTTATGATTCAGGCTAATAATATTTCGGTACAGTTCGGTGGAAGAGCATTATTTGAAAGAGTTAATGTTGTTTTTTCCGCAGGTAACTGCTACGGTATAATCGGTGCAAACGGCGCTGGAAAATCAACATTTTTAAAGGTTCTCAGCGGTGACCTTGAGCCAAGCAAGGGCGATATTGTTATAACCCCGGGTGAAAGACTTTCCGTTTTGAAGCAGGACCACTTCGCTTTTGATGAGTATGAGGTTGTACGCACCGTTCTTATGGGTAATCCCCGCCTTATTGAAATTATGGAGGAGAAGGATGCCCTTTATATGAAAGAGGATTTCAGCGAGGAAGACGGAATCCGCGCAGGTGAGCTTGAGGCTGAATTCGCTGATCTGGACGGCTGGAACGCTGAATCAGACGCAGAGTTTATGCTCAACAAGCTCGGTGTTTCGGATGAATACCATTATCTTAAAATGGCGGAGCTTCCTTCCGATTTAAAGGTTAAGGTTCTTCTTGCACAGGCGCTTTTCGGCAACCCCGATATTCTTCTTCTCGACGAGCCTACCAACCACCTTGATTTATCGGCAATAAGATGGCTTGAAAACTTCCTTCTTGATTTTGAAAACACCGTCATTGTTGTTTCCCACGACCGTCATTTTTTAAACAAGGTCTGCACTCATATCTGTGATGTTGACTTCGGTAAAATCACGCTCTACACGGGTAACTACGATTTCTGGTATGAATATACCCAGATGCGTCAGCGCCAGATGCGCGACCAGAACAAAAAGAACGAGCAGAAGATTAAAGAGCTTCAGGATTTTATCAACCGTTTCTCTGCCAATGCTGCAAAATCAAAGCAGGCAACAAGCAGAAAGAAGCAGCTTGATGCGCTTGAGATGATTGAAATGCCCGTATCTTCACGCCGTTTTCCCTATGTTGACTTTAAGCCCGACAGAGAATGCGGAAACGACCTTCTCAGGGTTGACCACTTAACAAAAACAATCGGCGACAGAAAGGTTCTTGACGATGTTTCATTCGTTATTCATCCGAGAGAAAAGGTTGCTTTTGTCGGAAGTGATGTTGTTGCAAAAACAACACTCTTTAAAATAATCATGGGCGAGATGGAGCCCGACGAGGGATCGTATAAATGGGGCGTTACAACCTCACAGAGCTATTTCCCCTCCGACAACTCGGAGTATTTCGACGGAGTTCAGCTCAATCTTGTTGACTGGCTCAGACAGTATACCGAGGAACAGCTTGAGGCAGACATAAGAGGCTGGCTCGGAAGAATGCTTTTCAGCGGTGATGAGGCGCTCAAAATGGCAAGCGTTCTTTCGGGAGGCGAAAGAGTAAGATGTATGCTTTGCAAAATGATGCTCAGCGGTGCAAATGTTCTTATTCTTGATGAGCCCACAAACCACCTCGACCTTGAATCAATCACAGCGCTCAACGACGGACTTATCCGCTATCCGGAAACTGTTTTGTTCACATCCCACGACCATCAGTTCGTTCAGACAATTGCGGACAGAATTATTGAAATCAGCGGTGATAAATATGTTGAGCTCAAGGGAACATATGATGAATTCCTTGAGAACTTTGATGAAGAACAGCTTAAGAAATATTAAATTAGGTTTTAGGTTTTAGGTTTTAGGTCTTGGGTGCTTCGTACGGTATTTTATAATGCGCCTAACCCCTAAC
>CAJOEV010000035.1 GCA_905233545.1 uncultured Eubacterium sp.
ATATCAAGCGCTCTTTCAAAATCGTGTTCCGATGAACTCATATCATCATATATCCATATTAATTCATTAAGTGCCCTTACGGTATTAGGGATTAAATAAGTGGCTTCATACAATTCTCTAAGTGTTTTAACATTTTCGGAAAGGTCTTGATTAAGAATACTTAACTCAATCTCTTTTTTCTTTTCATATTCAGCTAATTCTTTTTTATATACTTCAACAGATGAATTGTATTCAACCATTGCTTTTTTATACTGAATATCAAGTTCATTCTGATTCGCTTGTTCCTGTTCTTTTGCAATTTTTTCGGCTTCTGCTCTTGCTTCTAAGTATTCAGGTGTATTTTCAAGTTGTTTATTATACTCTCTGCGTTTTTGTGAGTATTCAACATATTTGATAATTGCCATTACTCCATAAGCAGGAATTATCAGGGCGCTTACTATATGAAGCAGAACACCAAGATAGAAAAACAGAGAAACTTTATAACCTAACGCCTCAAGTATTGCTCCAAGAACATTACCACCAACTAATACGGCAATAGCTGCAATGATGCCTTTTTTAGTGAATAGTTTTGCTATAAAAGAAGCATCCTTTTTAATATGCTCTGAAAAAGTATAGTTTGATTTTTGAGGTGATGGGTAGTTTGGTTTAACCGTCTGTGCTTTTTGATGAGTAGGAGGCAAGGGTTTCATTCTGAACTCATCAGAACTAATTTCGTCTATCTGGTCTTTCTCGCTATTTATTGTTGCTGTTAAATTCATAGCCCATTGTACAATCTGTATTTGTTCTTCTCGTGTATATTTACTCATATATTTTCCCTTTCTTTTTCTATTTGATTTCAATAAATAATTCAGGACTTACATCTAAGGCTATACAAATAGCCTTCAAGTCCTCTGCATATAAAGTCCTTTTACCGTTCATAATTGCATTGAATGTAACAGGGGATATGCCTGCCTTATCTGCAATTACCTTTTGTTTATATCCGTTTTTGTCTATGTATTCTCGTACTTTCTCATAGACAAGCATATATAAACATCACTTCCTTTCAGAATTCCTGTATTTTATTTAATTGTAATATAGTTTTCCTGTAATGTCAATATTTATATACAGGATTTCTTGATTAAAATATTGATTTTTACAGTGTACCGTGTATAATCAAATAAGAGGTGATTATATTGAGGTATGAAATCGGCGCAAGAATTCGTCAGTACCGTGAACTGAGAGGATTAAGCCAAAAAGAACTTGCTGAAAGGATTAATATCAGCAACAATCGGCTTTCCAATTGGGAACAAGGAATTAACAGACCCAACGCAGATATACTTGCTTCTCTTTGTAAAGCCTTAGAAGTATCTCCAAGTGAATTACTTAACATTCATCTTGATACTGACAACTTAACCGACCAAGAACGCAGATTAATTACAGCGTACCGTTCCAAACCCGATTTACAAAAGTCAGTTGATATTTTGCTTGGAATAGAAGATTGATAACGCAGACCTTTCCGCTTATCCAGCGGAAAGGTTTTATCTTTACCAAAGAAAACTTGCGTCATTATCGTCATTCGTCATTAATCAAAGCTTACCAAATCATCATTATCTTCGCCGGCTTCGGCGTTATTTGGCTCTGATTCTTCGTTGGATAAATAGTTTCCAATTTCAACTTCTGATTTATAGTTTTCATTGTGTATACTTATCATTCTTTGCTCGCTAGTTCGACGGCGATAAACTGAAATACCTATTTTTTCAAGCGGACCAATGATTTCATTAATCTTTGCAGACAAAGCTCTCGCGTTTCCTGGAAACCCACCTGTACGAGTATCAACACCTAATCTGTCTGCTTCACTTTTTAAAGCAATTAAAAGTTCTGTCATTGTTCCATAGAATTTTTCTCTACTATTCATATATGAACTTAACAACATAGCAACACAATCTAAGCTTAAATACTCTTTTACTTGTGCTTGAAGCATATCGTCATAATCCAGTAAGAATGAATTTACACCGTTCTCACCTTTGTATGCTCGTGCAATAGCCAAACCCCACCGTTGGAAATCAGCCATACGCTTTGGGTCTGTTAATTTATACTCTTTATAATACTTGATAGAGTTTGCAAGTATTTTAAAAATGCAACCAAGAATATCTGGCAAATCATTTTCAAACTCCGCTTTCAACTCTGATAATTCTTTTCTCTCTCCAAAGGGGATTGAATAAAGTTCAAAAATCATAGACCTATCGATTAAATCTGGTTTTAACGCTACTTGATTAATACCATTCAAACCAATAATGTTTTGAAACTTGAAAATATAGTCGTCACCATTTGTATGTAGTTTTCTTTCTTGAATTGCCGTTCCTGTTACAGCACGACACAAAAAATCACTCATATCCTCGCTTATATGAGAAATATTATCAAATGGAAGAAACCAATCATTCTGCATTATTACAGATAATGACTTAGTATCTTTCGGCATTGTCAAAGTTTCAACTACAGATGGGTCAACCAAACGCTTAATAAAGTAAAATGCAGTTGATTTTGCTGACCCCATTTCACCGTGAAAAATTAATACAGGGTGAGGAATGTTAGGAATGAAACAACTAACAATCCAACAAATAAAGTTTATTTCAAAATTATTAATCCTAATATATTTGAATATTTTATCAATACAAGATACATCATTAATTAAAAAGTTTGGTCTTACTTGCGGAATTTGGTGTGAATACCGTTTAAACCGAACAGGATTAAAGATTTCTAATCTATAATCATCGCTTGAAATTTTAACCATTTCTGAATCGTGATTTGATAAGTCGTAATAAAAGTTTCCTTCATCATCAAATCCAACCCTATTAAACACAGGCTCAGTAAACCTGTTCATATATAAAGCTTGATAGGAAATGATATTAAACACCTGCTCAATAACATCTTTATTTAAAGCTCTGTTATAGTGATAAAAGTATTCACCACATAATAGAATTTTAAATTTGCTATCCCTCAAAAAGTGAGTTTCTTGATTTCCGTTTACATATACTGAAACACAAATATTATTGTTTTCATCACGGAAGAATTTTGCTGATAAATCCTCAGTAAGAAGCTTTAAAGCCTTGCTGCACTGTGATTCTGAATTATTATAATTTACTTTACTATCATTATTTTTCAAATTAATCACTTACTTTCTTTTTCTTGATGTAGTTTTATTTCTTTTTCTGAAATAATGAACTTTGCCATTTCATCATAAATGAGCATTGCAAAGTCTTTTGCTGTTTCTTTACTGATTTTTAAATCAGTTTCTACTCGCATAAAAAAACCTCCTATGAAAGATTGTGTCGTGAAACACTACTTCCATAAAAGGTTTCTACATCTGCTACATCACAAACCGAATCAAGTGATTAATCAATATAATGTGGTTGTTAATGATTTGGTAATATTTAGTTTACATAAAATTAAAATTAACAGACTAAATGCCATTAGTCTGTTAATTTTCAATACTTACAACCATACTGTAATAGCGAAGCCATACTTAAAGAAATGGAAGTTTGTATTATTTAGTCCTGGTGACCCACCGGGGAATCGAACCCCGGACACCTTGATTAAAAGTCAAGTGCTCTGCCATCTGAGCTAGTGGATCATATTTCTTTTTACAACGTGCCATATTATAGCATAACAAAATTGTAAATGCAAGACTTTTTTATATAAATTATTTTTTAAATAAAACACAGGGAAAAGCCTCCCTGTGTTTATAGTTTTATTTATCTATGACCTATTCCTGATGTGCGCATAGAAACGGTTATACCGCTATATCAATCCATTCCCTTTGAACTCTTTCAATTTTCAGTTTTCTTTCTTCGTGGCGTCTTTCGTTTTTTATCTTCTCCTGCTTTCTTTTATCCGATACAGCAAGAAATATCATTGAAATTATGAAATAAAGAATAATTTCAAAAATGAAAACCAGGTGTATTGCGTCACCGTTAAGCGTTTTAAAAAGATTAAAGGGAAAAGCGATTGCAATAAAACCTATTGTTAATGAAGCGAGGGTTAAGAGTATTGATCTGAGTAAGCTGTTCTTTCTTTTCATTGTTAATTCCTCCTTGTTTTTCCTTACAAGCTCATTTTAGTTCAATCACATTTGATATGCAATACACTTTGAGCGTTGTGTCCAAACAATTGGACTTAAAACGGCTATAAAGTGCTCTCGGTAAAAAAACTAGGCGCTTAGTTTATAAAATTTGTTGGTTTTGTCTATTTCATAACTCTATTAATTGGTATATACTAAGCAATAATAAGGGGGGATAACAGTGAACAAAAACTTACGCATAACAGTACTCAGCGGTGTATTCTGCGCTATGATATTTGTTTTAACAATGTTTGTAAAGTTTCCCGTTGCTTCGGGCTATGTTCATTTCGGCGATGCGCTTATTTATATCTGCGCCTCTGTTATCGGTCCCTGGGGAATTATTGCGGGTGCAATAGGTGAGGGAATAGCTGATGTTGCAGGCGGTTTTGCAATATATTTTCCTGCAACCGTTGTTGTAAAAGCTCTGATTGCTGTTCCTTTTGCATTTTTCAATTTTAAAAATGATAAGATTCTTAATATTAAGTCGAGCTTGTTTTCTTTGCTCAGTGGTGTTATAACCGTTCTCGGATACTTCATTGCTGACTTAATAATTGATAAAACCTATGCTTTTGTTGATATTCCGGGTAATATTATCCAGGCAGTCGGAAGCGCTGTGCTTTTCATAATTATTGCCGCTGCATTTGACAAAGCAAAGATAAAGAGTAAATTGTTCTGAGGATTAATTATGGCTGACATCATTTATACTTTAGATGATAATGTATATCTTAATATAACAAATAAATGTCCGTGCAACTGTGCCTTTTGCATTCGTTCAAAGGGTGATGCAGTGGGCAGTGCAAAAAAGCTTTGGTTTGATGAAGAACCAAGCTTTGAAGAAATTAAAACTGCAATTGATGCATATGGCTTTAATAATGTCGATAACGCTGTTTTCTGCGGATACGGCGAGCCTACAAACTCATTTGAAAATCTTATTAAAACAGCAAAATATCTTAAAGAAATCAATCCCGATATCAAACTTAGAATAAATACAAACGGACTCTCTGATTTGATTAACGGCACACCGACTGCAAAAACAATATGCGAAAATATTGATATTATTTCTGTTTCACTTAATGCTCCCGATTCAGAGCAATACGACAAAATAACAAGAAATGTTTATTCGGGCAGGGCTTTTGATGCAATGCTTAAGTTTACAAAAGAATGTGTTGAATGCGGTAATGATGTTCGTATGACCGTTGTTGATGTTATAGGCGAAGAAAATATCGAAAAGTCCCGCAAAATCTGTGAGCAAATCGGTGCAAGATTTATTGTGCGTTCATATGCGCGCGGTCGCTAAAAACTCGGATTATTCCGAGTTTTTTTATTTTCCTATTGACATTGTAGGAAATAAAGTATATATTATTTGAGAAATACCTATAATCTTTATAGGAAATAGAAATTTAACGCAAAAAGAAGGTTAAAAAAATGACGACTGTTTATGTTGATAATGCGGCAACAACAAGACTTTCTGATACTGCTATGAAAGCTATGATGCCATTTATGCAGGATATATACGGAAACCCTTCATCCCTTCACCATATCGGTCAGGAGGCAAAGGAACATCTGGAGGATGCAAGAGAGCGAGTTGCAAATTGTATCGGCGCGCTGCCAAGTGAAATCTATTTCACCTCGGGAGGCAGCGAAGCTGATAACCAGGCAATTCTAAGCGCAGCATATAACGGAGAGAAAAAAGGAAAGAAACATATAATCTCTTCAAAGTTTGAACACCATGCAGTGCTTCACACTCTTGACAAACTCAGAAAAGAGGGTTTTGAAATTACACTTCTTGATGTTTACAGTGAAGGTATTGTTCGTGCAGAAGATTTGAAGAATGCAATCCGTGAGGATACAGCGCTTGTAACAATTATGACTGCAAACAATGAAGTCGGAACAGTTCAGCCGATAAAAGAGCTCTCCGAAATCTGTAAGGAAAAAGGTGTTATATTCCATACTGACGCTGTTCAGGCAGTAGGTCATATCGCAGTTAATGTTAAGGATTTGGGCGTTGATATGCTTTCGGTTTCAGCTCATAAATTCCACGGTCCCAAAGGCGTTGGATTCCTTTATTGCAGAAAGGGAATAATTCTTCAGAATCTTATCAACGGCGGTGCCCAGGAGAGAAACAAAAGAGCGGGAACAGAAAACCTGCCTGCAATTATGGGTATGGCTGCAGCTATTGAAGATGCTGTTTCAAAGCTTGATGAAAATGCAAAATATGTAAGCGCTCTCAGAGATAAGATTATTAATAATGTTCAGGATATTGAAAGAATGAGAATAAACGGTGACCTTGAAAAAAGGCTGCCCGGAACGGTAAATATGTGTTTTGAAGGGATTGAGGGCGAAAGTCTTTTGCTTCTTCTTGACCAGTCGGGAATATGCGCTTCTTCGGGCTCTGCCTGCACAAGCGGTTCTCTCGACCCGTCCCATGTTCTTCTGTCAATGGGTGTTCCCGTTGCTGTTGCACACGGCTCATTAAGACTCTCACTGAGTGAGTACAACACCGAAGAAGAAGTTGATTTAATTATTGAAACAATACACAATGTCGTAGTTTATCTGCGCTCTATTTCACCCGTTTGGGAAAAGATTATGAAAGGCGAGGTTATAGAATAATGGCTCTTTATTCAGACAAGGTAATGGATCATTTCACAAATCCGAGAAATGTAGGTAAAATTGAAAATGCCGACGGTGTCGGCGAGGTAGGAAACGCAAGATGCGGAGATATTATGAAAATATATCTCGAGGTTGACGAAAACCAGATTATAACCGATGTTAAATTTAATACATTCGGTTGTGCATCTGCAATCGCTTCAAGCTCAATGGCTACAACATTAATCAAGGGTAAGCCCATCAGCGAAGCTCTTGAACTCACAAATAAAGCTGTTGTTGAAGCACTTGAAGGACTTCCGCCGGTAAAAGTTCACTGTAGTGTTCTTGCTGAAGAAGCAATAAAGGCAGCAATCAAGGACTACTATGACAGAAACGGAATAGAGTACGACCCCGAACAGTTCAAAGAAAAGCATATTGAGGAATAATTATGGCAATTAAGGATATCCAGCAGGAAATATTAAAGCTTAAAAAAGAAAATGATATCTGCATTCTTGCTCACTGCTATCAGTCTCCCGAAATTCTTGAGGTTGCTGATTATACGGGCGACAGCTTTGGTCTTGCAGTTGAAGCATCAAAGGTCGGGAATAAAACTGTTATTATGTGCGGAGTTCGCTTTATGGCTGAAACCGTAAAGATTTTATCTCCCGAAAAAACAGTAATTCTTTCAAATGCCGATGCAGGCTGTCCGATGGCTGAAATGATGGATAAGGATGTTATTAGCGAGGTTAAAAAGCAATATCCGGATTACACCGTTGTTGCATATATTAACACAACAAGTGAACTTAAAACGGTTTGCGATGTTTGCGTAACCTCATCATCCGCACTCAAGATATGCCAAAAGCTCGACAGTGATAAAATTCTCTTTATACCCGACAGAAATCTTGGCTCATGGATTGCCGAAAAGCTTCCTGAGAAAGAATTTAAGCTTCTTTCTGGCGGATGTCCAACTCATGCTAAAATAGGCAAGGAAGCTGTTTTAAAAGCTAAAGAAATGCATCCTGATGCACTGTTTCTCGTTCATCCTGAATGTGTCAGAGAGGTTGTTGAGCTTGCTGATTATGTCGGCTCTACAACGGGCATAATGGACTATGCAAGAAAGAGCGACGCAAAGGAGTTTATTATCGGAACGGAAAACAGCATTGTAACTCATCTTCAGCTTGAATGTCCCGATAAGATGTTCTATCCGCTTTCGAAAAATCTTATTTGCAGTAATATGAAAGCAACAACTCTTGTTGATGTTCTTAATTGCTGTAAGGGATGCGGCGGTGAAGTAATTGAGCTTGATGAAGAAACAAGACTCGGAGCAAAGCGCTGCATAGATAAAATGATTGAACTTGGTTAATATGAAAAAAGCAATAATTGCAATGAGCGGCGGTGTTGATTCAAGTGTCGCCGCTTATTTTATGAAGGAAAAGGGCTTTGAATGCATTGGCGCAACAATGAAGCTCTATGATAATGAGAATATTGGAATCAGCACGGAAAAAACCTGCTGTTCACTTAGCGATATCGAGGATGCAAGGGCAGTGTGCCGCAAACTCGGTATGCCTTATTATGTCTTCAATTTCAAGGATGAATTTGAAGAGAAAGTTATTGAAAAGTTTATCAGAACATATGAAGCAGGCGCAACGCCCAATCCCTGCATAGACTGCAACAGATATCTCAAATTCGAAAAGCTCATGCAGAGAATGTACGAAATCGGCTATGACTGTGTTGTTACGGGGCATTATGCCGATATTGAGGAAAAAGACGGCAGATACTATCTGAAAAAAGGTGTTGACTTATCTAAGGACCAGAGTTACGTTCTTTATTCATTAACTCAGGAGCAGTTAAAGCATACTGTTTTTCCTCTTGGAAAACTCACTAAAGCACAGATAAGGGAAATAGCCGAGAATGAAGGTTTTCTGAACGCAAAAAAGAGAGATTCCCAGGATATATGCTTTGTTCCTGACGGTGATTATGCAAAATTTATTGAAGAGCATTGCAATAAAACATATCCCGAGGGGGATTTTGTAGATACAAACGGCAATGTTCTCGGAAAACACAGCGGAATAATAAGATACACCATTGGTCAGCGAAAAGGACTCGGTATTGCAGCAGGCAAACCCGTTTATGTTTGCAAAAAGGACATTGAAAACAATCAGGTTGTTCTTGGCTTAAACGATGATTTGATGAGCAAAACGCTTGAGGCAGTTGATTTTAACTGGATTTATGATGTTCCCGAAAAAAGAATCAAATGTTCTGCAAAAACAAGGTATAATATGAAAGAACAGCCTTGTTCTGCATGGACTGAGGGTGAAAAAGTATTTGTTGAATTTGATTCTCCGCAGCGCGCTGTAACATCGGGGCAGGCAGTTGTTTTATATGACGGCGACTATGTTATCGGTGGCGGAACAATCAAATAATGATATAAAAAACATTGTATTTTTATGATTTTTAACAAAAATATAAAAAAAATCGAAAAAAACAATATTTTGTATTGATTTTGTAAAAGCTTTTTGATATAGTGTAATTAGCAAAGATTGGAGGTTTTCGTATGAGCAAGAAATATAGCGAACCAGTTGTTGAAATTCGTAAATATTTGTTTTCAGAGGATGTTTGTACCAGCCCTTCAAATCCTGATGACGACAAAGACCTTCATGATGATGATGAATACGAATATTTCGGTGGCTAAAACTAATTTGTAATACGGAATTAAGACTTGTTAAAAACAGGTCTTTTTTTTGTGCATTTTTTTAATAACTAAGTCAGGATGCTGTCAAAATAAAAATTTCTTGTTATTTTTGTGTAATTTTTTGCAATAAACTATTTATTTTATATATTAGTTCTGTTATAATAATTTTTAATTGGTAAAAAAGTTGTGTAAAGGGGGCGTGATTTTGAAATACATCAAGTGTATTCTTTGTATTCTTGTTGTAAGCTTGTTTTTCACTGCATGCAATTTCAAGGTTTCTTCCTCCATTGATGACTTGATTTCACCGATTTCTCCGATAGGTGATGATAACATTGATGTTAAGGCGGCTCTTGACGAATATGCTAAAAACGGATATGAGCTGAAAACTCCAACTTACGGAAAGCACATAACTTCATATACCTATTACGACCTGGATGGTGATAAAGAGAAAGAGGCAATTGCTTTTTATGAGCCATCCGATAATCTTGGAACGATTGATATGGTTGTCATCAGAAAAGAAAAAGACGGTTTCAAGGTTGAAGAGAGAATTAAGGGTGACGGCAAGGATATTCATTCGCTCGATTTTGTTGATGTAAACGGTACCGGCAAAAAAGAGATGGTTGTCTGCTGGGATGTTATCAGTAATTCCTCCAGCCATGAAATGTGCGTTTATAAGGTCAATAAAAAGAATGATTCAATATCACTTTCAAAGCTTGGTGAAAGCGTATCAATAAACAACTATATTGCAGCCGATATGAATAACGATTCAATTGATGAGCTTCTTGTTTTTAAACTCGGCTCGGGCAGTTCATCATATGCAGGTGCAGAGGTTTATTCATATACAAATGATAAGGCACGCGTTCTTGGTAAAACAAAGCTTGATTCGCATATCAGCGGATACAATGAGCTGAAAATAGAAAAGATTGATAATGAGTATAATCGGGTTTATGCCGATGCGATTTCTTCAAGCGGATCATCAATGCTGACCGAGATTGTTTATTGGTCGGATTCTTACGGAACAATTATTTCTCCGTTTTACAGCTATTCAAGCGGAAGAACAAAGGGAACTTCAAGAAATGCGATGATAACAAGCAGGGATATCAATTCCGACGGAAGAATTGAAATTCCGATTGATGAAAAGCTTTCATCCCTTCCAAAGCAGATTTCATGCATTAACTGGAAGGTTTATAAAAAGTCAATTCTTATTCACACGGACTACACACTGTCCTGCATAAATGACAGGTATGTTGTTATCATTCCCGATAAATATATCAATAAGATTTCCGTTAAATACGACGGAAAAACAAGAATGATGACTGTCAGCTCAAAAGACAGTAATCAGGAGGTTTTCAGAATAATTCCCGTTCTGAAAGCAACCTATGATGAGAGCAAGTATCAGGGCTATTCAATGATACTTGATAATTCAGGATATTGTTATCTTGCTAAAACGGCGGGTAATTCAGATATAGATATTTCAATTAAAGACTTGAAAACATTTATAAAATCTATTTGAGGAGAGTAAGTATGAAAAAAGTTTTAGTTGCTGAAGACGAAGAATCAATTCGCGAGTTTATAGTAATAAATTTAACCAGAAGCGGATATACGGTTGAACAGGCTCAGAACGGTGTTGTTGCTCTGCACAAATTCCACGAGGATGAGGATAGCTTTGATGTTGCAATCCTCGACATAATGATGCCCGAGCTTGACGGACTTTCTGTTTGTAAGGAACTCAGAAAAAGCTCATCCGACCTCGGAATAATTATGCTTAGTGCAAAAACACAGGAGATGGATAAGGTAACGGGTCTTTTGTTCGGCGCTGACGACTATGTAACAAAGCCGTTTTCACCCTCAGAACTTATGGCTAGAGTTGACGCTGTTTATCGCCGTGTTGAGATGACAAGAGGTTTCAGAAAGAACGACACAACGGGTGACAGCATTATTCTTGATGAGTTTGAGCTTAACTTAAGAAACAGAACGCTTACCAAGAATAAGAATATTATTGAATTAACTCAGGTTGAATTCCAGATTGTTGAATATTTCTTCAAAAATCCCAATGCAGCCCTTTCAAGAAATGATATTCTGCAGCAGGTATGGGGCGAAAACTATTTCGGCGATGAAAAGATTGTTGACGTTAATATAAGACGTCTCAGAATGAAAATTGAGGATAATCCGTCAAGCCCGAAGCGCCTTGTAACAATCTGGGGACTTGGCTATAAATGGATAACAGGAAACGAATAACAGGAACTGATTTCAAATAATGAGTGAATTTGCAAACGAGATAACAGAAAAGGTAAAAAAACTGCCTGAAAAGATTAAAAACATTAAAATAGACGGAATAACGCGCAGATGGCTGATATATATTATCGGCGTTATTGCTGTTTTGTTTATAATTACTTTTATTGTATCCTCGGTTGCTGTAAAAAACTATTATTACCAGAGTGTTGAAAACATTGTTTCTTCGGGTGCGTCCGATTCTGCAATCAGTTATTTCGAAAATAATATCGAAAACGGAACTTCTCTTGAAGAATCCGCTGCACAGTTTGTTGATTCATACACTCTTAAAAGAACAACCACAATTTGGATTATTGACAGTAAGGGAAAGGTTATTCTCTCCTCAAGCGGTTTTTTGGTTGATGACCAGAAGATGCCCGATTATGAAGAGGCAATGCAAAACGAGAGCGGCAGCGCAAAATACATCGGCAGAATTAACCGAAAAGAAAAGGTTATGGCGCTGACCAAAACAATCAAGGATAAAAACGGTGCAAATATCGGCGCAATAAGAGTTATGAGTAATATCAACGAGGTTGATGACCAGATTTCAACTATCAGGTTTCTCATTTTTATTATGCTTCTCTTTGTTCTTGCAATAATTGTCTTTTCAAACCTCTTCTTTATTCGTTCGATTATTATTCCCGTATCAGAGATTAACACGGCAACAAAGCTTATTGCCGAGGGAAATCTTGATGTAAGAATTGAAAAGAAATATAACGACGAAATCGGCGACCTTGCCGACAGTATTAACTCAATGGCAACCGATATTTCGACTGCCGATAAAATGAAAAACGATTTCATTTCAACAATATCCCACGAGCTGAGAACTCCGCTGACCTCAATTAAAGGCTGGGGCGAAACGCTGACTCTCGGAAATCAGGATAATGTTGATGAATTAACTAAAAAAGGACTTCAGGTTATCGTAAGTGAAGCAAGCAGGCTTGAGGGCTTTGTTGAAGAACTTCTTGATTTCTCAAGACTCCAGAGCGGAAGAATGAATCTTCGACTTGCCAAATGCGATATTCTTGCCGAGCTTGAAGAAACTCTCTTTACATTCCGTGAAAGAGCAGTTCGTGAGGGTTACGAGGTTAAATACAGTATTCCCGAGGCTCCCTCTGTTGCAAATGCGGATGCAAACAGACTCAAGCAGGTATTTATGAATATTCTTGATAACGCGCTTAAGTATTCACGCCCGGGAAGCAGAATTCTTATTAAGGCTGATTTTATTAAACGAGATAACAAACCGTTTGTAAGAATTGCTATTGCAGATCAGGGATGCGGTATATCTGCCGAGGATTTGCCCCATGTTAAAGAGAAATTCTATAAAGCTAATGTAAGTGTTCGCGGTTCGGGAATCGGACTTGCAGTTACAAATGAAATTGTAACTCTTCACGGCGGAACTATTGATATAGACAGTGAAGTCGGAACAGGAACGCTTGTAACAATTATTCTACCTATTGAAGATGAAAACGAATAGTAAGAAAGGCAAAAATATGTCTGAAAAAAAACATAAGACCTCTGTCGGAGGTCAGGCACTGATTGAGGGAATTATGATGCAGGGACCGAAAGGAATGGCAACTGCAGTAAGAAAACCCGACGGTGAAATATTAACTGAATACCACGATGTCAAGCATCTTAAGGATAAAAACAAATTCTGGGGAATTCCGATTATAAGAGGAATTGTTGCTTTCATTGAATCAATGATAAGCGGATATAAAATGCTTATGTACTCAGCCGAGGTTTCGGGTATGGAAGAAATCGAGGAAGAGGAAATGAGCAAATTCGAAAAATGGCTCACCGAAAAGCTTGGAGACAAGCTGATGAGCATAATTATGGGAATTGCAACCATTCTCGGTTTTGCGCTTGCATTTTTGATTTTCTTCTATCTTCCCGTATTCATTTTTAACAGAATCAATGCCCTTGCAAACAATTCACTCATTGCTTGGCAGGGAACATTTGAGGGAATTATCAAAATAATCATTTTTGTTTTATATATGATTCTGGTATCGCAAATGAAGGATATAAAACGGGTATTCAAATATCATGGCGCAGAGCACAAATCAATCTGTTGCTATGAATCGGGACTTGAATTAACAGTTGAAAATGTAAAAAAATGCTCCCGTTTCCATCCGAGATGCGGAACTTCTTTTATGTTTGTTATGCTCATTTTAAGCATATTTGTAATAACTGTTCTCTCACTTTTTGTTCCCGAGGAATTAAAGCATAATACAGTTCTCTGGACAATAATCAAGCTCCCAATGATTCCAATAATTATGGGAATAGGCTATGAGTTTATTAGATACGCGGGCAAACACGAAAATGTTCTTGTCAGAATTCTTTCGGCACCAGGTCTCTGGATGCAGAGAATAACTACAAAAGAGCCCGAGGATGATATTATCGAGGTTGGAATCGAAGCTATTAAGGCTGTTTTAACCGATAATCCCGAGGATGACAGAATAAAGTAATGACACTGAAAGAAGCATTAAAATTCAGCACTGAATATTTGGAAGAAAAGAATATTGATGAGGCTGATTTCAAAGCTCTTTGTATTGTTTGTTCTGCTGCGGGTATAACTAACAGTAAATTTTTTTCAAGCACTGAAGAAGTTGACCTTAATGAAATATTGCCGCTGCTTAAAAGGATTGAAAACCGCGAGCCGCTTCAATATGTTCTCGGTAAATGGGATTTTTATGAGAGCGAGTTTTTTGTCGGTGAAGGTGTTCTGATACCGCGTCCTGAAACCGAGGAGCTTGTTGAATTAGCAATAAAAGAAGCTGAAAAGTTCACTTCTCCTGTAATATATGATTTGTGTGCAGGAAGCGGCTGTATAGGAATAAGCGTTGCAAAGAAGCTTGAAAGCTCAACAGTTTTCTGTATTGAAAAAAGCGAACAAGCTTTTGAATATCTTAAACAGAATGCTAAAGGTATTGATAATGTAAATATATTTATTGCAGATATTTGTGATGATATTGATTTACCAAAAGCGGATATAATAATCTCAAATCCGCCCTATATCAAAACTGATGATATTAATTCTCTTGAAAAAGAGCTTTTTTTCGAGCCGCGCATGGCGCTTGACGGCGGACAGGATGGGCTTGATTTTTACAGAATTATTAAAGATAAATACACATCAAAGCTGAATGATTGCGGTGTTTTTCTATTTGAAATAGGAAATGAGCAGGGAAATGATATAATTTCCTTGTTCGGTGATGCCGAGATAATTAAGGATATTTACGGCAATGACAGAATTGCCAGAATTATAAAGGAATAGATTGCTATGTTTTCACTCTTAAATTTTATCAGAAACGGACAGGTTACCGAAGCGGTTTTATTCGTTCTTTCGGGATGTTTTGTTGTTTTTGTGTGTTCACCCATTCATGAGTTAGCACACGGTTGGGTTGCATATAAACTCGGTGACACAACAGCTAAAAAAGAGGGAAGATTAACCTTCAATCCGATTGCGCATATTGACCCGATTGGTATGATTATGATTCTTCTTTTCGGTTTCGGTTTTGCAAAGCCGGTACCTGTCAGCATGAGAAACTTAAAGAAGCCTAAAAGAGATATGGCGCTTGTTGCAATTGCAGGACCAGCTGCAAATATTGTTTTAGGTTTTATCAGCGCGTTTTTCTTCTATTTCTTAATGGCGATTAATAAAAACGGCTCAACTTTTCTCGGCTATATAACAATATTCTTTCAGTTTTCGGCATATATCAATGTTGCGCTTGCAGGATTCAATTTAATTCCCCTTCCGCCTCTTGACGGTTCAAAGGTTTTAGCGGCGTTTCTTCCCAACAAGGCGTACTACAAGTATATGATGTTTGAAAGATATGCAATGATTGTACTTGAAAAAATAACAGGAGTTTTAATGACAGTTATTTCAATAATTCCTGCATTAATATTCGGATAATTTATGGACAATCTGACTTATAAAATTGAGGTGTTTGAGGGTCCTATGGACTTGCTTTTGCACCTCATAAGCAAACACAAACTGAATATTAACGATATTCCGATAGCACAGCTTGTTGACCAGTATCTTGACTATGTCAAGAAGATGGAAGAAGAAAACTTTGATATTGCAGGTGATTTTCTTGAAATGGCTGCAAGACTCATTTATCTTAAAACAGTTTCACTTCTTCCGAGACATGAGGAAGCAGAAACGCTTAAGCGTGAGTTAACAGGCGAGCTGATTGAATATCGCGACTGCAAGCTTATGGCTCAGAAGCTTTCAAAAAGAACGGACGGTTTTAACCGATATGTCCGCGAAGCTCAGGGCGGATGGGTTAACTATGATTATGAGCGCTTTCATGAGGGCGATGAACTTCTCAGCGCATATATAAACGCTGCAGGAAAGGCTCAGAGAAGGCTTCCGCCGCCGATTGACTCTTTTAAGGTAATCGTAGCAAAACGATTTGTTAACGTTGCCACAAAGGTTAGAACGGTTATGAGAAAGCTCTGGAGCGGAAAAAAGGTCAGCTTTTTATCGCTTTTTGAAGGAGCACAGTCTAAAAGTGATTTGGTTGCAACTTTTCTTGCAGTTCTTGAGCTTGCAAAATCAAAGAAGATTTCAATCGACGGGGATATGCAAAATCCCGACGTACAGATGATTAAAGAAACGGGTGAGGTGAGTGACATTGAATAAAACGGATAACATTATTGCGAAACTTGAAGCAATGCTTTTCGCCTCGGGAGACCCTATTGAAGCATCAAAGCTTGCCGAGGTTCTTGAAATTGATATTGAAACCGTTGTAAGAATGCTCGGTCATCTCAGCGGTATGTATGATGAAAGAGAATCTGGCTTAATGCTTATTCAGATTGATAATAAGTATCAGCTCTGCACAAGGGAAGCGCACAGCGAAGAGGTCAGAAAGCTTCTTGAAATCAAGAAAAACACTCCTCTTAGCAACGCTGCTTTTGAAGTTCTTGCAATTATTGCATACAACAAAACCGTAACCCGTGCGTTTATTGAACAGATAAGAGGCGTTGATTGTTCGGGTCCGATTTCATCCCTCGTTCAGAAGGGGCTGATTGAGGAAAAAGGTCGTCTTGACCTTCCCGGAAGACCTCTTGTTTATGGCACAACGGACAGATTTCTCAGATGCTTTTCACTCAATTCTCTCGAAGATTTGCCCGAGCTTCCTAAAACTGACGAGGTTGAAGGAATAAAGAAGGATGAATCTCAGACTTCATTGTTTGACAGCGGTGAGGAAGAGCTCCAAAATGAAAACAACACTGAAAAAGAGGAGGAATAAATGAAGGTATTTTTGATAATACTTGCAGTTTTAGTTGTAATCTTTGTTCTTATTCTTTCTCTTTCAGCTGAGTTCACAGTTGTTTTCGATAACGGCTGGAGCACAAAAATTCGTGTTCTGTTTATTGAAAAGGATATTGAGCTTTCAAAGATTCTTTCCTTTATTCTTTTCCCTGAAAAGGCTGCCCAGGACGCCAAAGACGATAAAGAAGAGGAAAAGGCTGAAAAAGAGGCTGAAAAGGAAGCTGAGAAGGAAACAGAAAAGGAAACTGAAAAAAGCGACGAACAGCTTGTTGAACAGCGCGTAAAGAAAGAAAAAAAGAACTTTATCAAAAAAATCATTGATGAAGACGGAATTGTCGGATTAATGCTTTTGATATCGAATTTACTGCAAACTGCAAGCAAAGCGTTAACAACTTTAATTAAAGGTTTGCATATTTACTCATTATATGTTAAAATGATTATCGGAGGCGGTGATGCCGCCGATATAGGAGAAAAATTCGGCGAGGTATGCGGAATTTATTATCCGATTAAGGGATTTGTCTTAAATTCAATGAAGGTTGATATGTATGATGATTTTATTCAGCCTGATTTTATCGCTCCCTGCAGCGAATACGAATTCCAGATAATTGCAAGCATTAATATTGCTTTGTTATTAAAGGTTCTGCTTAGAGCAGGAAAAGTATTTTTAGTTAATTTAATCAAGAATAAATAATGTGAGGTATAATGATATGAAAGAAACACCGGTAAACAAAATAATGGAAAGCACACTTGAAAAAATGCGCGAAATGGTTGATGTTTCAACTATTATCGGCGAGCCTATGACAACGGGCGACACAACTCTTATTCCCGTATCAAAGGTTTCATACGGCTTCACTTCGGGCGGAACAGACCTTCCCTCAAAGCAGGGCAACGAGCTCTTCGGCGGAGCTGGCGGAGGCGGTATTTCAATCACTCCCGTTGCTTTCATTGTTATTCAGGATGGCAAAGTAAGAATGATGCAGATTAATAACTACACCTCATCTGCTGACCGCGCAATCGCAATGATTCCCGAGCTTGTTGACAAGCTTACAGAGCTTATCGACGCAAAGAAGAAAGATGAAAAAGCAGAGGATAAAGCTGAATAATTTATTTGACCGAGCTGAATGCTCGGTCTTTTTTTAATGTTTTAAAAATTTTTTGAAAAATTTTCAAAAATAATGAACCAAAAGCATTACTTAATCGTCTTATATATGTGATAATAATAAATGAGGATGAATAATTTGATTGAAAAACAGCTTGAAGACTTCGTTGAAGAAGCAAAAGAAGGTAATAAAGAGGCTTTTGGAAAACTTTTTGAACTGACTAATCAAAAGGTTTATTATACTGCGCTTAAAATCACTGAAAATTCAAGAGACGCTGAGGATATGGTGCAGGAAGCTTATGTTACGGCATTCAGCTCTCTGAACACTCTTAACGATAACAGTAAATTTGAAAAATGGCTCAACAGAATTGTTGCAAATAAATGCAGAGACCTTGTAAAAAAGAGAACTCCTGATTTGTTTTCAGCTATTGATGATGAGTCGGATGCATCTTTTGAAGAATCACTAGAGAGTTTTGATTTGTCTATGATTCCCGAACAGGTTCTCGACCATAAAGCTTTGAAAAATATTGTTATGCAGTGTATAGACAATCTTCCGATTGAACAGAGAATGTGCGTTGTTATGTACTACTATAATGAACTTTCGGTAAATGAAATTTCCGAATCAATCGGAGTTCCTGCAGGAACGGTAAAAAGCCGTCTGAGCAATGCCAGAAAAGCTCTTGGCAAACAGTTTGAGAGTATGGAGAAGAGCGACAATATTAAACTCTATTCTGCTTCACTTCCGATTATGGTTGCATTGGCGTTCAGAGTCGGCGGAAAAAGCTGTAAAATTCCTACTTTCTCTTTGCTGAAAATTACTAAAAATATACCTAATGTGTTCTTTAATAACGGAGTTGCTTCGTTTATTAAAACTCTCTCATTTTCAGAGATTATTAAGCGAGTTATATTCGGTGTGGGCGCAGCGGCAATTATAACAGGCGGTTCAATGGTTGCAAGAGAAGCTGTTGTTGAAAAGAGAGCCGAGATAGCTACCACAAGCACTTATGTTGTATCTCAGGAAACAACGAAAAATTCAAACAGAATCTTTTTCATAAATAACAATAAAAAAACAAATAACAGTAAACCAAAGGGTAAAGAAACTGTTGTTCTGAGCGCTGTTGCAATTAGCGATAAAGAAAACAATACTTATTTTGTTAATGATATGGGTGTTTTCTTTACTGATAAAAAGGGAAGAACGAAAAAGATTTCTTCTCATAAACCGTATAATTTATATTTCGGCGACAGGTTAATGTATATATACGACGGGGTATTGTATCAGTATAAAAATGAAAAGCTCGCTGAATATATGAAGATTAAGGGCGAATACCTGTACGGTGAAAAAACGTTTCTTGTGAGCATCTCGGCAGACAGAAACAAAGCATATGTAATTAATAAAGAAAAAAAGAGCTGTAAACTTGTTGATAAGGGCGGAAGTGAATATAAATTTTTAGGTAAAATGATATACTACCGAAGCTCGGACAACAAAATTAAGAGGGCGTATTTTGATAATAAAAAAATCAAAATTCAAAGCGTTGTCAGTTTTGAAAACAAAGAAGATATGAATATGCCCTATGCTGTTAAAGGCAATAAAATATACTACACTTCCTTTGACAGCGATATCAATGGCACAATTTATATCAAAGATCTTGAAAACGGTATAACCGAAACAATAACTCTCAACGGCGGTATAATGGATTATTCCGTTACAAAGAATAAAATATACTATTCTCTCACAACGGGAGGATTATATGTGTATTCTCAGGACGACGGAGTAGTTAAGCTTGCGGACGGTGATTATTATTGCAGTGCAACAAATAACGGAAATATGATTTGGAGCAGCACTGATGATTCTTCGGCATATTTAATCAGAAGCGGCAGCTATGATATGATTAATATTAATAACGGCTGTGACATAATTGAATTTTCAATTGTCGGCAACACTCTTTATTATCGTGGGGACAAAGGTTATGATTCAGTCGGGATATAATACTCTAAATGAAAGAGACTTTATCGCTGCCTTTTTAAAAGAGGATTGCGAGGAAGGTAAAAACCAGCTCACTATTTCACAGAAAGATGCTATGCTGCTTAATATTTTTAAAGAAATTCAGAATAATAAAGAGGATGGATATTATGTATAAATTAATTACTATATTACTTAGCGCCGTATTAATTGTTTCTTTTCCCATATATTGTCTTGCCGACGAAGAAACAACGCTGGAAAGCATAGCTGAAACTTCTGAAAGTGTTTCTCAGGAAGAAACGCAGACGGAGGAATCTTCTGCCGAGGAAGAAGAAACGATTGTTGAGAGCGAAACAATTGTTGATTATTGGCTTGTTCCTATGAGCTCACAGATAAAAGTCAGCTGGGCGGAAGAAACTCAAGCTGATTTAATTGGCGTATATGTGTCAACTGATAACGAACACTATATGTACGCTGGCGAAACCGAAGAAAGCTTTTATATTATTGAAGGTCTCTCCCATAGGAAGAAATACTATGTAAGACTTGTTATTAACAACGAAAACGGTGAAACAATAACTCAGCCTCAGTCTGTTCGTGTAAAATAGTTGTTAAAAAAATGAACCAAACATCATCTTTATTCGTCTTATAAGTGAAAGGACGTGATAATATGAAAAAAATTATTAGTTTGGTTTTATCATTGATTATGGTGCTGTCTGTGGCATCAATCGGACTTACTGCATTTGCCGATGATGGAAAAAGCGGTTATTGCGGAGCTGACGGCGATAATCTTGCCTGGTCGCTTAATGACGGAGTTCTGACAATATCGGGAACGGGTGATATGGAGAACTTTTCCGATGACGGCAACTTAGCTGACCGAATGGCGCCGTGGCATAATGTTTATGCGCCCGACGAAACCATCAAAGAGGTTGTTATCGAACCGGGAGTAACGAGCATCGGCGGTGAGGCATTCTATGAACTTAAAGCCCTTGAAAAGGTAACTATTCCCGATACCGTTACAAAAATCGGTTGGTGGGCGTTTTACAGATGCTCAAAGCTTACGGATATTACTATTCCCGAAAATGTAACCTTTATCGGAGAGAGAGCATTCTCTTTAACGGGCGTTTCTGAAATGAACCTTCCCAAAATAGTGAAAATCAGCGATTATGCGTTTGAATCAAGCGCACTTGAAAAGATTACTCTCGGAGATAATGTTGAGGAAATCGGAATCAGTGCATTTCTTAATTCAAAATACTATAAAAATGAAAACAATTGGGAAGACGGAGCATTATATATCGGCAATGCATTTATCGCATTTAATGATACTGATGCAAAAAGCTATTCTGTTAAAGAGGGAACAAGAATTATCGGAAAATGGGCTTTTCAGAAGTACAGAATGGCTCTTGAAGAAATAACGCTTCCTTCAAGCCTTGAAGTTCTTCCGATGAGCACCTTTGATACGCTTCTGTTCAAATACAAGGATAGCGGAAAATATGATATCTTTATTCCTGAAAACGTTAAAAAAGTAGTAAACGATTATCATTTCGGAAACTATATTAATTCCATTAAGGTGTCAGCCAAAAACACTGTATACGACAGCAGAAACAACTGCAATGCAATAATCGAAACAAAGAAAAACAGAATGATTATTGCCTGCAATAAAACAACTATTCCGAACACAGTAAAAACAATAGGCAGCAATGCGTTCTACGGAATCAACGAAAAAGAGTATTTATATATTCCAAAAAGTGTTGTTCGTGTTGAGGCATACGCATTCGGATTAATGAGCAAACTGCGAGCAGTTTATTATGCAGGAAGCTCTAACGATTGGAAAAAGATAAGAATAACCTATCAGAAGGGTGAAAAAGAAAGCTATAAATACGCCGATTCCGATTATTCAACTAACGATGTGCTTTACTATACCTTGCGTTATTATAACTGCACGCCTATTAAGGTAAAACAGCTTACCAAGGGCAAAAAGAGCTTTACGGTAAAATATAACAAGCTCGGCAGTGCAAACGGATATCAGATAAAGTATTCAACCGATAAGAACTTTAAAAATGATGTTCACTATGTCAGCGTAAAAGGCAACAAAACCTTTAAGAGAACAATTAAAGGTCTTAAATCAAATAAAAAATACTATGTCCGTGTAAGAGGCTGGCGCGTTGAAAAGAGAAATAATATTAACAAGGGCAAAAACATTTATTCAAACTGGTCAACTGTTAAAACTGTAACAACAAAATAAAACATATTCTCATTAAAGAATCACTCACATATTATTATGTGGGTGATTTTTTGTTTAAAAAGATTTGTTTTATTCTTTGCTTTTTCTTTATTATTCCCGATACTGCTTATGCAAAGGAAATCGAAATAAGTGCTCAGAGTGCTATTGTTATTGATGCATATACAAAAACCGTTTTATACTCAAAGAAAGCTGACACAAAAAGAGCCGTCGCTTCAACAACTAAGGTTATGACTTGTCTTTTAGCTTGTGAGAGCGGAAAAATGGGCGATACTGTAACAATAACTAACGAAATGCTTGAAGGATGTGAGGGCTCTTTAATATATCTTGAAGCAGGGGACAGGATAACGCTTTATGACTTAGTCTGCGGTGCAATGATAGCATCGGGAAATGACGCCGCAAATGCAATAGCCTTTCATATTTCGAACAGCCTGAAAAGCTTTGCCGAGCTTATGAATAAAAGAGCAAAAGAGCTTGGTATGCTCTCAACGAAATTCGTCACCCCTTCGGGACTTGATAAAAACTTCAATCATTCAACAGCGAATGATATGGCGCTCCTTGCAAGGCAGGCAGTTCTTAACAACGAGCTGATTAAAATAGCCTCAATGAAATCGTATGAAATAACAATTAACAGTAAAAAACAAAAAATATATAATCACAACAAACTGCTGTCATATGACGAAAACTACATAGGACTAAAAACAGGTTATACTGAAAAAGCAGGAAGGTGTCTGATAAGCGCTTATAAGTACGGTGGAAGTGTTATTATCACAGTCACATTAAATGCTTATGATGACTGGAAAGACCATAAAACTCTTGTAAATTATTCGAAAAAATGTTATAAAGATATAAACCAAAAGGAAAGTGTTGAAATTAACATTGTCGGCGGCGAAAAGAACAGCGCTTTTTGCAGCTGTGTATACGAGCTTAAATCGCTTGACCGTGTTGAAATAAAACGGTATTACTATCCCTTTGCCTATGCGCCGATTTATAAGGGTGAAGCTCTCGGCAGGGAGGATTTGTTTATTAACGGAATACTTGTTAAAACAGCAGAAATAACTGCAAATGAGGATGTTGAAATATGGCAAACAACGAAATAAGACTTCAGAAGTTTTTAGCCGAGCAGGGCGTTGCTTCAAGAAGAAAAAGTGAAGAACTAATTAAAGAAGGAAAAGTTAAGGTAAACGGTCATGTTGCTCAGATTGGTCAGAAAATCAATCCGAGAAAAGACCTTGTTACTGTCGGAAAACAGAAGATAACAAGCGTAAAAAAGAGAAAGATGATTTACATTATGCTCCATAAGCCGAGGGGCTATGTTACAACTGTATCCGACGAGCAAAACAGAAAAACAGTTATGGATTTAGTAAGCGATATTGATGAACGAATCTATCCCGTCGGACGGCTTGATAAGGATAGCGAAGGATTGCTTATTTTAACAAATGACGGCTCTTTTACCAATGCAATGACCCATCCATCTCATAATTATGCAAAAGTGTACCGTGTAACAGTTCGTCCTAAGGTAACTGATGAAATTCTGTATAATCTCAGAAGCGGTATTGAAATCGACGGTAAGATGACTGCACCCTGTGAGGTAACTGTTTTAACCACCGAGGAAAACAGGGTTGTTCTTGAAATAATTCTTAAAGAGGGAAGAAACAGACAAATCAGAAAAATGTGTGAATCCCAGGGACTTGAGGTTGCAAGACTTAAAAGAACGGCAATCGGGCCGATTAAACTCGGAATGCTTCCTCAGGGAAAGTACAGAGAACTTTCGGAGCAGGAGATAAAAAAGCTTCTTCGTTCCGCAGGCAAAAATGAATAAAACTAATGTACGGGCGATTTGAGAATCGCCCTTTTTTATTCTATATAAATTTAAAATATTTCTTGCTATTATTATGAATTAATGTTATTATTAAAATAGCGTAATTTAGATATTAGGTGATATTTATTATCAATCCTTTGAAGGAGGATAATTAATGGAAAAATCAATTTCTCAGATGAGACTTCAAAAGCTCTTTGATGGCGGTGAATTCACTCCGATTGATGCCTTTGCAAAATCAACCGATGGTGATGCAGAAGTTGATGCAGGCTTCGGGCTTATCGGCGGAAACACTGCTTATGCATTTGCTCAGAATTCCGAGGAAAACAGCGGAGCAATAACCGTTGCCCAGTGTGCAAAAATAAAAAAGGTTTATGAGCTTGCTGAAAAAACAGGTTGTCCCGTTGTAGGAATCTATGATTCAAACGGTGTTAAACTGACCGAAGGATTTGAAGTTCTCAATGCGTATGGAGAACTCGTTAAAGCTTCTGCAAGAATTTCGGGAGTTGTTCCGCAGATTTCAATTATCGCCGGTGCTTGTGTCGGAACTTCGGCTCTTATTGCAAATATGGCTGATGTTGTTATTGCTCTTGAAAATGCGGATTTCTATATCACAGCACCGAGCGAGCAGACCGTTTCATTGCCGTGAAAGAATTGGATGGCGTAACCGTCAGCATGGCGACCGATGCCGCAGGACGTCTATGGGTAGCCACGCAAGGAGGAGGGCTCTACCGCTTCGACGGAAAGACATGGAAACAATATCAGCATCGTAACGACACAACGTCGCTGAGCGATAATGAACTGAACAGTGTGGTGATGGCACGTGACGGAAGGCTTTGGGTAGCCACGCAAAACGGTCTGTGTCTCTACCGACCCAAGACGGACGATTTCCTTCGAGTCATGAGTGGCACTGTAAGCAGCATCGTAGAGGACGACAAGGGCGATGGTCTTTGGCTGGGCACTGAGGAGGGAGTCGTAAAATTCTCGTCCCCCAACACCAAGCAACGCATCATCTTCACGCGAGAGGATGGTCTGGTGAGCACCCAGTTCTGTCCTGATGCCTGTTTCCGCGATTCTCATGGCTACATCTATTTCGGCACGACCAGTGGTTACAGCCGATTTCTCCCATCCCACATCCGTACCAACCATCAGCCACCTCGGGTTTATATCACGGGGCTGGAGGTGTTCAATCGGAC
>CAJOEV010000036.1 GCA_905233545.1 uncultured Eubacterium sp.
TAAATTTGCGTGTATGAATTTAAAAAAGTTGGCAATATGGAAAGCAAAAGATACCCATAATACCAACTTTTCTCTATCATTTTTCAAATTTCTTACTAATATTGTTAAAAAACCTCTTGAAGCCTGATTTCTTCAAGAGGTTTTTCTACAGTCTGTCGGCTTTGAAGTCTTGCTTCAAAGCCGTATTTTTTATTCTTATGCCTTTGGATATTCAAGGTCGTCCTTTGTCCAGTCCTTAATTACTTCAAGAAAGTTCTTTGCTTCCTCTTTTGCCTGTGGAAGATTATGCTCAAGACAGTTTCCGCATTCGCTTGGAGATGCACCCGGAATTCTTCCCCAGAATTCAGCAATGTACTGAAATGCATCTTTTATAAGCTGAATTGAATAGTTGTCGCTCAGACTTCTTGTGAGAAAATAGAAGCCTGTTCTGCATCCCATCGGACCGAAGTATATGATGTTGTCGCCGAATTCCGTGTTTCTCACATAGGTTGCAAAAATATGCTCAATTGTGTGGATTGCGGAATTTGTCATAACGGGCTCTCTGTTGGGCTCCTTCATTCTTATATCATATGTTGTGATATCATCATCAATTCTGCTGATATAAATTCCTTTTTTTAATATGTTGTGGTCTATTTCAAAGCTTGGAATTGTTTTCATATTATCATCCTTTGTTTTTTATTATCGCTTATATTTTATCACAGTTATTTTCATTTTCAAGGGGTCAAATCAGCTTTTTTATATCATCAGGAAATTCGCTGTCAATAATAATATCCTTTTCAGTTATCGGATGCGTAAAATAAATTGTTTTGCAGTGAAGTGCCTGACGGTTAATCAGCAAAGTGCTGCCGCCGTAAAGCTCATCTCCTAATAGCGGATGAGAGATATGTGAAAGGTGAACTCTTATCTGGTGTGTTCTTCCCGTTTCAAGATTTATCTTTAAAAGAGTGTTTGAATCTTTTATACTAATCGGCTCATAGTGAGTAACGGCTTTTTCACCGTCTGCGCTCACTTTTCTTTTTATTATACTTTCACCGCATCGGGCAATCGGAAGGTCGATTGTCCCTTTTTCCTTTATCTCACCCGAAGCAACCGCATAGTAATCCTTTTTTACTTTGCCTGCAAGCTTTGATGCGGAAAGCTCGTGCTTTGCAATAAGAATAAGTCCGCTGGTATCTCTGTCAAGTCTGAAAACAGCGCGGAAGGCGGTATCCTCATTAAGATAGAAGGAAACAAAGTTTGAAAGAGTGTCGCCTCTGTGATTTAAGCTTTCATGAACAGGAAGAAAGGCAGGTTTATTCAAAACAAGAATGTCCTCATCTTCATAGCAAACCTCGATATCCATTTGCGTCGGTGAGGGCATATGTCCCGAATTTTCGATTTTTATTCTAAGAACATCATTTTCACTTAGCGTTTCAATCGCCTTTGCAAAAACGCCGTTTTTTGTAATTCCGTTTTCGGTGTTTTTGAGCTTGGTAAGCAATGACGAAGAAACCCCGAATTCCCTTAAATAGTCCTTTATCCTTTTGTTATTGTCTTTTTCTTCAATAAAAAATGTTAACTCACGCATATTTGCCACTTATAATTATTTGCTGTATGAAACAATGATTCCGCCATTGCTTGCGTAGGTTGAATTGAGTCCCGAGCATTTAACAATTTCAACATCACCGAACTTAACATTTGCGGCGATTTTTTCTTTTAAGAATTCTGCTTTGTCGGGACAGCAAACATGGGCGATAATAAGCCTTTTATCTGAAAGGTCATGTCCTTCAACATTTTGTGCTATTATCCCTGCCATTTTTGTCAGAGAGCGGTTCATAACAATGTCCTGACCCGCAAGAGAAATGTTGCCCTGCTGAGTTCTTTCAAAAATCAATTTGAGTTTGAGCCTTTTAAGAATTGTTGCTGCAAGGGCAAAAAGCCTTCCGTTTTTTCTTAAAACATCAAGAGATTCAAGGCAGAAGTAAAGCGCGCAGTGATTAATTATGAAATCTTCAACAGTTTCAACAATGCTTTCAAAATCAAGCTTTGAATCTGCAAGCTCTTTTATCTTTTCTGCAGTAAGACTTTCGATTCCCGAGGTTGCAAGCGAATTGAAAACATGAATGTTTTTGTTGCTTTCGGGATGCTCTTCCTTGTAAAGCATAACGCCCTGAAGCGCACTGTTATAGGTTCCCGAAAGCTTGTCCGTTATTGTGATAATGTAAATATCATCTTCCTCGCAGTCGATTGCTTCAGCCCATGCTTCGGGTGAGGGACAGGCGGTTTTTGCAACATCACTGTATTCAAGTGTCCGCCTTATATAATCGTCCTGATTGAAGTTTTCATCATCAAGTATTCTGTAATCACCGATTTCAAGGGTCAGAGGAACAAATGTAATGTTGTTCCATTTTGCCATTCGAGCGGTTTTGTCGCAACAGCTGTCCGCAATTATTCTGTAGCTCATTTAATTTTCTCCCTGATTAATTTTCAAATATTATATGCTTATTTTTATGCATAGTCAATAAAAAAGAAGATGTTTACACAAACACCTTCTTTTCGTCAAAAAATTACTGATGGTATATTTTTTCTTTTACTTCTTCAATCTGATTTTCAACGCTGCTGACACCCGGCGCGCCTTTGACAGTCCTGTCTGAAACGCATTTTTCAAGATTTATTGCGGTGTAAACATCCTCATCAAAAAGGGTACAGATTGATTTGTAGTCATCAATACTGAGCGTTTCAAGGGTCAGCTCCTTATCAATACAAAGTGCAACTGCTTCACCCGTTGCCTTATATGCGTCGCGGAAGGGAAGTCCTTTTGAAACGAGATAATCGGCGCAGTCGGTTGCATTGATGAAGCCTTTTGCAGCTGCGTTTCTCATATTATCTTTGAGAACGCTCATAGTTTCAACCATCGGAGTAAATGCAGTTAAACACATTTTAACAGTATCAACTGCGTCAAAAATTGCCTCTTTGTCCTCCTGCATATCCTTATTGTATGCAAGCGGAAGCCCTTTCATAACAGTTAAAAGAGTTGTTAAATCACCGAAAACTCTTCCGCTTTTTCCTCTTATTAATTCAGCAATATCGGGATTTTTCTTCTGTGGCATAATTGATGAGCCCGTTGAAAAAGCATCGTCGAGTTCAACGAATTTAAACTCCCAGGAGCACCAGAGAATTATCTCTTCGCAAAAGCGCGAAAGGTGAACCATAATAAGTGAAAGATCGCTTGCAAGTTCAATGCAGAAATCCCTGTCGGATACGCCGTCAAGCGAGTTCTGAGAAGCGCTGTCAAAGCCCAGAAGCTCAGCTGTTAAGTCCCTGTTGATAGGATATGTTGTTCCTGCAAGAGCACCGCTTCCGAGGGGTAAAACATTCATTCTTTTCTTTGTTTGTTCAAGCCTTTCAAGGTCGCGAAGAAGCATAAAGCAGTATGCAAGAATATGATGTGCAAAGGTTATGGGCTGTGCACGCTGAAGGTGGGTGTAGCCCGGCATTATGGTTTCTTTGTTCTCCTCGGCTTTGGTAACAAGAACGGCAAGAAGAGCTTTTATCTGAGACGTGATTTCATCAATCTCTTTTTTGAGAACCATTCGGATATCAAGTGCAACCTGGTCGTTTCTTGAACGCGCAGTGTGAAGCTTCTTTCCGAGCTTATCAAGTCTTGCAGTCAGCTCACCTTCAACAAAGGTGTGAATATCCTCTGCGGTCATATCTATCTCGAGTTCACCGCTTTTGATTTCTTCAAGGATTTTTTCAAGCTCAGCAGCGATGGTTTCGCTTTCGCTTTTTTCAATAATACCGCATGCGCCGAGCATTGTGCAGTGAGCAATGCTGCCTTTTATATCCTCTTCAAACATTCTTGAGTCAAAAGAAATTGAAGAATTAAAATCATTTGTTTCCTTTGCAAGTTCTTTTTTGAACCTGCCCTTCCAAAGCTGTGCCATAGTTCCACCTTTAATTACAGTAAGTATAATATCTTATTACGTAACATTAACCTCGATTTAAGAATTACGCTGTTCGTCAAGCAGCGCCTTAACCTTTGTTGAAAGACCGAAGAGATTGATGAATCCTGCTGAGTCAGCCTGGTCATATGCACCGCCGTCTTCACCGAAGGAAGCGATGTTTTCATCATAAAGGCTGAACGGTGAGGTTAAGCCTGCATTCATAACATTGCCCTTGTAGAGTTTGAGTTTAACATCTCCTGTAACGGTTTCCTGAGTTTTGTCAACAAAAGCGTCGAGTGCTTCTTTAAGAGGAGAGAACCATAATCCGTTGTAAACAAGCTCGCCGTATTTCTGTGCAACCAGTTTCTTGTAGTGAGCAGTTTCTTTATCAAGCGTAATCATTTCAAGAAGTTCGTGAGCTTTATAAAGAATTGTTCCGGCGGGAGTTTCATAAACACCGCGGCTCTTCATTCCTACGAGACGGTTTTCTACGATGTCAAGAAGACCTATTCCGTTCTTTCCGCCGATTTCATTGAGCTTTTCAACAAGAGCAAGCGCCTTCATTTCCTCACCGTCGATAGCAGTGGGAACACCTTTTTCAAAATGAATAGTGATACATGTTGGCTCATCGGGAGCAAGCTCGGGAGCAACACCAAGCTCAAGAAATCCCTCTTTAAGATACTGAGGCTCATTTGCAGGGTCCTCAAGGTCGAGACCTTCATGAGAAAGGTGCCAAACATTCTTATCCTTTGAATAGTTTGTTTCCCTGTTGATTTTAAGCGGAATATTGTGCGCTTCCGCATAGTCGATTTCCTCTTCACGGGATTTGATATCCCATTCACGCCAGGGAGCGATTATCTGCATATGGGGCGCGTATGCTTTAAGAGCAAGCTCAAAACGAACCTGGTCGTTTCCTTTTCCTGTGCAGCCGTGGCATATAGCGTCGGCATTTTCTTTTTTTGCTATTTCAGCAAGTCCTTTGCCTATGCAGGGGCGTGCGTGGGATGTTCCGAGAAGATAGCTCTCGTATTCAGCTCCTGCTTTAAGGCAGGGGAATATATAGTTTTCAACATAATCTTCCTTGAGGTCGAGAACATAAAGCTTTGATGCACCTGTTGCAATAGCTTTTTCCTCGAGTCCGTCAAGCTCGGTGCCCTGACCGACATCGCCTGAAACAGCGATAACCTCGCAGTTATTATAGTTTTCTTTAAGCCATGGGATGATAATGGATGTATCAAGTCCCCCTGAATATGCCAAAACAACCTTTTTTATATCTTTTTTAGATTTTGTCATAATGATTTCTCCTTTGTTTGTTAAGTTGGGTTAATTATATCATTAATAATCCAAGTTGCAAGAGCATTTGCGATTTTTCGTATGTTTATGCAAAAACGAGGTGAAAATATTGTAAAATATGTATAAAATTACAGATAATCATTGAATATTGTGAATAATTATACATAATTATTAGCTTGGAGTTAACAGATTTGAAATAGTATTTCAATGATGATTGAGTTTGTTAATAAATTGTAAATAAATTTTCTCAAATGTTATTGATTTTTTTCTATTAATATGTTAATATTATTCTGTAATTTAGTTTAATAGGGATTTTTATACCTATTAATACCAAAAAACGCTTTGTGAAAGTTGTTTTATGAAGCAGAAACGGCTTTTACACACAAAAACATTGGAGGTAATTCTATGAGAAAAGTAACAAAAAGAATGTTGGCAGTTTTTCTTGCAGCAATTATGGCAATTCCGACATTGCTCGTTATGCCTTTTGCAGCAGAAGCTGTAACAGAGTGGACTGCGGTTGCTTCATCCGATTTCACTCAGGCACCGGCTGTTTCCAACGGCAGTCTCGGTGAAATTCCGACCTATGATGGTAAAGGAAACGCTATGACCTGGTCAACAGGATGCTGGACAGGCAACGGCGAGGTTTCCAAGTCATCGGACGGCGCTCTTTATGTACCCGACGGTTATATCTATCTTTCTGGATATCAGGGCGGAGCAGTTCCGATTGCAGGTTCTTCTAACTGGAGAATTGAGCTTGGATTCAGATTTAAAGATGTTAGAGAAAACGATATCCATGTAACAGACGGATACCATGCAGACGAAGAGCACTGCTTCATTAAGATGTATAACAACACAGCAGCGCTTACCAATCCCACTAATGCAACTCACGACGCTTGCTATTTCGAGCAGAATGCAAACGGTCAGTGCTATGCGGGCGAATACACAGTCGGTGAAGGCGCAAACAATCCTGATAACGCTGTCTGCACCGGTTCAAAGAATTTAACTGCAGACGAGAATTATAAATACATCGCTGAATATTCAGACGGAGTCTTCAAGGCATATATTCAGGATGACGACGGCGCATATGTTCAGTTCATCAACGAAACCGATGATGATGATTTCATTAATGCACTTGCAAACACTGCAAATGTAAACAGCATTAAAATCGGTGACGATAACGACAGCGCATTCTTCAGATCTCTTGAATACAGATATATTGTTTTCTCAACAGGTGTTGAAACAGGTACTGTTGAAGACAAGATGAAGGAAGCTATCGAGCTCTACGAAGTTAAGATGGGCGGCGATATCTTCACAGGTATGACCGACGCATATGACGCATATGTTGCAGCAAACGAAGCATACGACGCTTGGAAATACGGCGACAATGTTGTAACAGACGCACAGCTTGAAGCAGCTGCAAAGAACCTCAGAAAAAAGAGCGTTGCAATGCAGCAGTGGAGCTATGCGGGAGTAACAAGCGCTACTCCTTACTATGACGGCGACACAAGTCCGAGCTCACAGTATTTTGACCACGGTGTTAACAACATCCTTTACTGGGGTGATCCTGTTAATTCCGCAAGTAACGATTATAAAAATGTTAAAATAGATGTATGGCTTCCTGCAAATCCCGTTCTTCTTTACGACGGATTTGCAACTCCCGCAATGCCCGTTATGGCATTTGCTCAGAAATCAACCAGCAGCTCGAGATACGTTTATCAGCTCTATCCCTGTGTTTCGACAGATGATAATTCAAACAGCAAGGCATTCAAGCTTGATTCAACAAACGGTCAGGTAGCATGGTACGGTCATAACGGAAACGACGATAAGACCCGTGACTGGACATGGGCTATTCAGAGTGCAGACGGAAGAATCAAGGGTGAAGCAGGAGATACGTCAACCAGTATGAGACTTACACTTTCAAGAAACTTCTGGGGAACAAACTTCTGGGCTTCAATGGCAAACGTTCTTAAATATGTAGGAACTCCGACAAGCGGCGTTGAAACATACAATCTTTCCTGGTACCGTGTAACAGGCGATAACCCCAACGACACTGGCTCATTCACCACATCCTCAAATATTCATGTAGTAAACTACAAGGCTCTCCTTGACGCTATGCAGGACGGCACAAGACTCAACACAATCAACGTTGCTGAGGATACCTATACTCAGGGCGGACTGAGAAGTCTTCTTGTTGCATACGATAAGGCGACGGCAGTTAGTATTGCTGCAACTGATTTCAGCAATACTGCAAACGTTACTGCATTAGGTGACGCAATTGACGACGCTCTTACTGCATTCAACAATGCAAATGTAACAGAGGATGTTGCAGGCTACGATGCACTCCGCAAGGCTATCGGAGCTAAGCAGGTAACTTATAACGGCGGCGCAGAGGGCTACACAGAGGAATCATGGGCAGCATTTGCAGCAGCTTTTGAAGACGCACAGGCTATCTTTACAAATATTCAGACAACCGGCTACAATGACGCTGCAACTGCGAAAGCAAAGGCAGACGCACTTAATGCAGTTGAGCTTGTAACAAAGGTTGACAAGGTTGATTCAGAAGCACTTGAGCTTGCTATCAACGAAGCAACTGACGCAATTGCAAGCAAAACAATGTTTACTACCGCTTCCTATACAGCTTCCGATATCGAAAATGTTGTGTTAACAGCAAAGAACACTGTATGGGGCGCAGCTGCAAACTATCCCAATGCAAAATTCAAGCTTGACCTCAGTGATGAAAACACTGCAATTGTTGAAGCACAGTATGACGCTGTTAAGGCTGCAATCTTTGCACTTAAGATTGATAAGGATACAACAGTTGCTTCGGCTTCAGAACAGTCAATGAACTCTGCTATTGCAGCAGCAGCTAATTACTCATCAGAGGATTACGGTAACTATGCAGACCTTGCATCTGCAGTAAATGCGGCAAACAGCTTTGCAGTAAGTGTTAACACAATAACCGAGGGCTGCGTTTCAAGCAAGATTGCCGAATACAAAACCAAGGTAAGAGCAATTGTTAACGCTATCAACCTTCTCCGTCCCGCATTCGATAAGATTACAAACGGAACATGGGGAAGCTTTTCGGCAAACAACACAACAAGAATCGATTCAACCGAAGGCAACTCAAGATGGAGACTCAACTTCATAAGAAACAACGAGGTTGTTGTTTTCAGAACCCAGTATGAAGCATTCACAGTTGACCTCGGCGGAGCACAGCTTGAATGGTATGATAGCGAAAGCAACTATGCGGCAGAGCTCGACTCAATCAACGTATTTGATGAGAGCGAAGATAACACCGTTGGTGAAATTACTTCAAACAGTGCGGCAGCAGGCTTCAATCCGAGCGCAGTAAGCATTGACAACGCTCAGGAAACCTATCCCGGTATGCTTTCCGCTTCAACCGAGGAAAACAGCACATATACTATTAAGAATTTGACCTGTACATCATATTCAGGCGACAATATCGGAACAGATATGTCAGGAGCAAGCATCACTGATATGTCTACAATTCTTGATGAAGTTCTTTCAACAACTCAAGGCTCAAGCTCAAGCGCTTTAACGGGTACCGTAACAGCTAAAAACGGAACAACCTATATTTCTGCTGACTACACTGTTTCAATCTCCAGAGAAGCAAAGAAAACTCTTTCGGCAACCACACTTCCCGAATTAACAGAGCATACCCTTTCATCAAACTTCGGTATGGTTTACTACTGGAAGTATCAGCCGTTCCTTAGATATATCGGTTATTCACATAACAGAACTCCTTATACTCAGACAACTTATGTTATGAACATTGCTCCTCTTATGGAACTCATAACAAGAGCAAGAGCACTTGAGGGCGACGAGCAGCTTTATCAGAAGAGCGCATGGAACACATTCTCAGCAGCACTCGCAGCAGCAAGAGCTGATATGGATTACGGCAATATGAATGCTCAGGCAATCGAAAGCGCTTGCCAGACAAGATATACAAATCTCTGGAATGCATACACAGATCTTCTTGCTTCTCCTGCAGCAACAAACACAAGCATTAAAGCTGTAGTTGAAGATGAAACTATCGGCGATATCTACAAAGCTGATAACAAGGACGGAAGATGGTCAGCCGCTCGCTGGGCAACCTTTAAGGAAGCATATGAAGCAGCAGCAGGCGTTATCGCAACCAACGGCAAGTATTCAGATGCCAATGTTCGTGACTACGGCACAAGCGAGCAGAGTGCAATCGACGCTTATGCTTCAGCAGTTGAAACAGCTTATAGCGACCTTACAACATACGGTCCGCGCGCTGATTTCACAGCACTTGATAACGCTGCAGCACGCGAAGGCTACACTGCACTTGCAGATGATACCTACACAGCTTCATCACTTCAGGCAATTGCAACAGCACTTGCAGATGCAACTGAATTCCCGTATCTCAATAAGACAGCTGAAGAAAGAGCTGCAGTATACAGCGAAACAGCTGATATCGAAGCAATCGCAGCAGAAGTAACAAAGATTAACGACCTTTATGCAAGCACTCCTGTTGTTTCGGCGGTAGACGCAGCAGCACTTGAAGCAGCTCAGACAGCTGCAAAAGCAGCAATCAAAGACCCCGATGCATACTCAAATATTGATGAAATCAAGGCTCTCATTGATGCAACAGTTATCAGCGAGAATGTAACAATCTTCGGAAACTATAAGGTTTCTGGTGTTATGTATGAATCTCAGGATGAGCTCAACGCAGCAGTTGAAGCACTTCTTGCAGGACTTACATCAAAGACCTACACCGTATCCGTTGTTGATGAAAACGGCGACGCACTTGATGTTGACTTCAAGGATATGGACGGCAATGCAATTGCTGATAACAACGGCGTAATCACAGTTGATTACGGAACAAGAATCAGAGCATATGCACCTACAGAGGATGCAGTAGACTGGTTCTACAGCTATTCATCAAACACAGTTGCTCAGACAGCTTCCAAGTACTACACAACCGATAAGTGGATTAATGTTACCGTTAAGGGCGACACCACACTTACAGTTAAGAGTGCAGCAGCACAGACCGAAACCGTTAAGATAACATATGTAAATGCATTAACAGGCAAAACCTTTGCAGTTGACTATGCAACAAAGGATGCAGAGTATACTTTTGCAGCGGCTCCTATACTTGCATACTATACATTCGAAGGATATGCACTTGAAGCTGACAGCGAGGATTATGTAACTTCAATTACTCCGAGCGAAGATACTATTGTATTTGCAAGCTATTCATTTGATGATGTAAATAATGAATACTTCTCTGTTATGATAGGTAATATGAACGGCGGTATCACCACTGTTAAGCCTCTTGGTGATGAGTTTGAATACAACGATTTAGTTGAGCTCAGACTCGGCGACGGTAAAGCAGATGATGATGCTGGAATCTACCAGGATGGCAAGAGAAGCGGTCATTTCATGGTTAATGGCGAAGACAATAACCTTGGCGGAGGAAAGAACCCCAACCGTTATACATCTGATGAAATCTATGCATGGACTATTGTCAGAGCAGACGACATTGAGGATTGGGATGCATACAGAGAAACAGACGCTGAGAAAGATTATCTTGAAGGTGCAGAGCAGGTAGTTATGTACGGCGATACCTACTCCTTCAGAGTTTGTGAAGACATTTATGTAATTCCTTATTCAGAAGATGAATTTGATGAAGCTGTAGATGCAGGACTCGTTAAGGGCGTAACAGCTCAGGAAAAAGCAGCAGTATATGCAAGCGATAATATTATCAAGGTTAACGATAATGATCGCACTCAGAAGATTTCCATGATAGGAAACTTCACACTGCCTGCAGGAGACTATGAGCTTGTTGAAACAGGAATGCTGTTTAAGGCAACAACCGACGGAACAATTCCTGAGGAAGATTTAACACTTGCAAATGTCGGAACAAACGGTATTGCAAGAATGAAGTCAAGCCAGCACACAGCAGGTAATCAGTTCGTAATCTCTGTTAAAACAACTAAACTTGCAACCGGCACAACAATCGGAGTAAAATATATGGCATATATGATTTACACCGACGGCAGCAATCAGTATGTTGTTTATTCAAATGCAATAACAGATTCAGCAGTGATTGATTAAGGAGGCGAACACAATGAGAAAATTCTATTATGAACCCGAAATAGAAGTTCGTAAATATGTGTTTTCAGAAGATGTTTGTACCTCTCCTTCAAATCCTGATGATGATAAAGATCTTCATGATGACGACGAATACGAATATTTCGGCGGCTAAGATTTAGTTCAACACCCCTACAGATTCTGTAGGGGTGTATTTTTGTGCGTTTTATATAATTCGTCCATCTTGACTGAAGTAATAAAATGTATTAAAATATAAATGGATTATAATAATTTATAACAGATTATATATTAGTACTTTATTATAGGGAGATATTTATGAAAAAATGCATTAAAAAAGTTGTTTCAGCTTTGCTTTGTGCCGCAATTTGTTTGTGTTCTATGCCTTTCACCGCGTTTGCTGATGACTCGCTTACAGAACTCGAAAATGCGATTACTGCATATGAGCAAAAAATGGACGGAACAATATGGCTTAATATGACTGACGCATATAATGCATATGTTGAAGCGAATAAGGCAATGGATGCGTACATATACGGCGGAGCGGAATTGGACCTCAGCAGTTACGCAAATGAGCTTGTTGCAAAAACTAATGCAATGACTATGTGGCAGCAGAAATATGCAAAAAAGTTTATCGACGTTATTTCAACAGGAAACCAGGCTTTCCCCGACGACAGCACCGGTGAAAGCGATTTGCTTCGTTATCAGATTTATTTATGCCAGAATGTTCTTGCGTGGAAAAGAGCTGACGAGAGCAGAGGAAGCAAGATTTCAGGCGGTACAATCGGAAGCACAAGTATGGAATTCTGGTGTTATCCCAATGTTGTTCTTCTTGTTGATGACAGCGGTAATGCTCCGCAATTTCCAATTCTTGCGATGGCGATGAAAAATGCTTATAAAAGCACAAGATGGATATGGCAGCTCTATCCGTCAAAATCGCTTGAAGATAATTCGGACAACGGTGATTTCAGATTAACCGATAACTGGCACGCTTCAAATACTTATTCCCTTGGCAACAGGAACTATAACTGGACATGGACCATGGGACTCAATATGGGAAACGCCATTAAGGAAGAGGATAACGGCGAGGGCAATATGGGCTTTGCAATGGGTCAGGCAGGAGCAGTAAGCCAGACCTACAGAACCCGCCTTTATCACGACAGCAGATGGATTTCTATGGCGAATGTTGTAAGATATATCGGCTCATTTGACGGATACTACAATACCTATAACGGCATTCCGTTTTACAGAAATTCAGGCGAAAACGCAGGGGATGAAACGGGTTATATTGATGCAGCATATCCAATCCACGTTATCAGTTACAAACCGCTGTTAAAAACAATGAAGGAAACAAAAAGAAGCTTCCTTGATATTAATGAAAATACATACACCCAGGGCGGTTTAAGAGATATTATTGCAGCCTATGATGAAGCAACTGCTATTGATCCCGTCAATGTGGATTATGCAGAGAATCTTAATAATGTTGAAATAATGGGCAACAGAATCGGCGCCGCTGATGAAGCGCTTAAATCAGCTCAGGCAACCGAGGATACAGACGGATATTCAACCCTCAGAAGAGCAATAACTGCAAAAACAAGCATTTATGAAGAAGGTTCCGAGGGCTACAAAGCTGAATCCTGGAGGGATTTTGCTTCAGCATATGAAGCATCAAAAGCTTTTTTTGCAGCTGTTCCCGAAACAGGATATAACAGCCAAACCAATGAACAGGCAACAAGTGAATATGCCCTGAGGCTTGCAGATTATCTTAATAATTTCGAGCTTGAAACCATTTATGACAAGGTGGATACAACCGAGCTTGATATGCTCCTTGAAGAAGCAGATGACGCTATAGCAAACAGCTCAATGTTCACATCACAATCGTACACGGATTCGAATATTGAAATAATCAGCGATAATGCAAAAGCTGCAATCTGGGGTTCAGTTGAAAACTATCCTTTTGCTAAAAACAAGCTTGCATTGAGTGAAGAAAATTCGGAGTTGGTTGCATCGCATTGCTTATTGCTCAGAGATGCAATTTATGCGCTCAGAATTGATAATACGGTTGCCGTATCTTCGGCAGGCGGGCATTCAATGGTTTCAGCACTTGCACTTTCCGAAAACTATTCATCCGAGGGCTACGGAAACTATTCCGAGCTTGCCTCTGCGGTAACGTCGGCAAACAGTTTTGTTGTAACCGTTAACAACATAACTGCAAAATGCATTTTTAACAAAATTTCGGAATACAAGCAAAAAACAAAAGCGATAATTAATGCAATTAATATGCTTCGCCCTGCGTTCGACAAAATTACGAACGGAACTTTTGGAAGTATGTCGAAAAACTATTCGACAATAGTTCGTTCAACAGGCGATGCGAGCGGCGGTCCGAGGTGGACTTTGAATTTCATAAGAAACAATGATGTTGTTGTTTTCAGAACGGACTATGCTGCAATGGCAATAGACCTTGGTGGCTCAACTCTTGAATGGTATTCACTGGATTATGACTACGACGCTCATCTTGATTCGATAAATGTTTATGATGAAAGTGAAGATAACAAAATCGGTGAATTGGTGACCTCGTGGTCAACAACTCCGTTTAATCCCGGCAATGTTAATATTTTAAGCGAAAAAGATAATTATCCCGGAATGCTTTCAGCTTCAACCGAGGAAAACAGCACATATACGCTTAAAAATTTAACCGTCAGCTCATCTCCTGCAAGCAAGCTTGCATGCGATATGAACGGATTTGCAGTAACGGATTCTTCTTTCATAGTTGATGAATTGCTCAGCTCAACCGAGGGCGAAAGCAGTGAGAAGCCGATGGGAACGGTTGTTACAAATAAGGGTACGGCATATATTAATGCTGAATACGTACTTTCAGTACCGAGAGAAGCTAAAAAGGCGCTATCTGAAGATACTCTTCCCGTAATAACCGAACATACTCTTGAATCCAATTTAGGAATGGTTTATTACTGGAAATACACCAAAAATACCATTCGTTGGCAGGGTTATTCTCACGACAGAGTTCCGTATAAGCAGACCACCTATATAATGAACATAGCACCGCTGATAGAGCTGATAAACCGATGCAGGGAATATGAGGATAAGGAACAGATATATCAGATAACAGCATGGAATGAGTTTTCAG
>CAJOEV010000037.1 GCA_905233545.1 uncultured Eubacterium sp.
GATTGTCTTGAAGCCTGACTTTCTTTTTCCTGTTGTTCCGAAATAGTATAAATCGCCGTCAATTTTTGAAAGACCTGTTGCAGCTTTGCCGTTTTCAGGATAGAAATAGTATCTTTCATTGTTTATGGTTCTCCATTCGTGCTGGATAACACCATTTTCGTTGAAAAAGTAATATCCGCCTTCAATCTTCTTAAGACCGTCTGCAACCTTCTGTGAAGTTTCGGTGTCGAAATAGTAGTTGAAACCGCTGATTGTTACGAAACCTGTTACAGCCACACCGTCTTCATAGTACATTGTGCGGTCTTCGTTCCAACCGTTCTGAATCTCATCGGCAAATGCAGAAACTGCTGAAAATGCGCTGAAAGCCATAACGAGTGAAAGAAAAAGGCTGATGCTTTTAAGTGAAAATGCTTTTTTCATATTTTTATACCTCCATTATTTACAACAGTTAAATACTATAATATTATTAATAAATTGTCAATATTATATTTACAAAATAAAAAAACACATTCCCCGAAATAAAAATTATTTCAGGGAATGTTTTTAGTGATATTATCTAATTTTTTCAGTTCAAATCATTGCAGATGAACAATTAGAAATGGATTTATTTGTAGATAACGCACTTTGTTTTTTCGGGAATGGTATCATAAATCCATTTAGCATTTTCAATTTTAAGTCTGATACAGCCATGAGAAATGTTTGCACCGAGTCTCGGATTTACAATTCGAACAGGCTTTCTTGCCTGTGAATACAAAACGGAGTGGAAATAATATCCGCTTGTTATTCTTGTTGCATACCACCAACGAACTGCAGCCGAATCATCATAGAGCTTATGGAACGGTGAGCCCTTTGGTGTTGGTCCCATGAGGAATGTTCCCGAAGGAGTCGGTGTACCGGGAGCGCCGACTGTGCATGTCCAGTACTTAACAAGTTTCCAATCGCCAACCTTACCCTTGAAAACACCGACCTTGTGAGTTCTTTTGTTAACAAGAACCAGATACTCTGTCGGAGAATCAATCTTGGCTGCCTTGTTCTTCATTATTGATTTATTTGTAATGAGCTTGCCTTTTTTGCTGAATGTATACTTTTTGCCGCCGATTGTAACATTGCCTGTTTTTGCTCTTCCCAAAGTCTTCTTAGCGGTGCTGAAATAGTATTTATCGCCTTTGATTGTTTTCCAGCCTGTGAGCATCTCGGATTTGATATTGAAATAGTAGTAGTACTTCCCGATTTTCTTAAGTCCCTTAAGCGCAATAAAGTTCTTTTTGCTGAAATAATAACGCTTTCCGTCAACGGTTTTCCAACCCTTAACAGCCTTGTGGTTGCTTCCGAAGTAATAGCGCTTGCCGTCAAAAACTCTTAAGCCTGTTGTTGCTTTTCCGCCGTCGACATTGAAATAATACTTAGCGCCGTCGATTGTCTTGAAGCCTGACTTTCTTCTTCCGCTTGTTCCGAAGAAATACAATTCGCCATCAATCTTTGAAAGACCTATTGCAGCCTTGCCGCTTTCAGGATAGAAATAATATCTCTCGCCGTTAATTGTTCTCCATCTGTGCTGGATTACACCGCCGTTGCTGAAATAGTAATATCCGCCGTCAATCTTCTTGAGACCGCTTGTAACTTTCTGTGAGGTTTCGGTATCAAAATAGTAGCTTTTTTCATCGATTGTTTTGAAACCTGTTACAGCTACACCGTCTTCATAGTACATTGTGCCGTCTTCGCTCCAACCGTTTTGAATCTCATCAGCAAATGCAGATACTGCAGAAAGTGCGCTGAAAGCCATAACGAATGAAAGGAAAAGGCTTATGCTCTTAAGTCCAAATGCTTTTTTCATATTTATACCTCCGTTTTTTTATGCAACAGTTCAAGTTTATAATAATATTAAAGAACTGTCAATATTTTATTCACAAAAAACGACTAAAAAAACACATTCCCCGAAACTCGGTTTGTTTCGGAGAATGATTTTGGTGAAATTTTATAAACTATTTTGCCGTTGTTTTAAAGTTTTTTGACGCCGACCAGGAAGAGTAATAGGTTTCGGTTTTGCCGTTTGATGTAACATTTTTGAAAGTTCTGATTCTGAAATAGTAGGTTTTGCTCTTCTTCAAGCCCGTAATTTTCTTTGAAACAGTTGTGTTTTTGCTGATTTTTATCTTTTTGCTGCTTGAAAATTTTGAGCTTGTTGAATACTCAATTTCATATCCGCCCGTCTGCGCTGTCTGCTTGTTCCAGTTTACCGTTATGCTGTCTTTCTTGCAGGTTTTTTTAGTTAAAAGAGTTGTTCCCTTTGGATTGATAACATAATACGCAGTCTTTTTACCCGAATAATTACCTTTAAGAGTAACTGTTGCATAGTACTTTCCGACATTTTTTCTGCCCGTTTTATATGTAACGGTATAGTCCGTTTTGTTCACAAGCTTTTTGCCGTTTGCTTTAACGGTTACAGTCGGCTTCTTTTCATTGCCGTCATATGTATATTTCGTTGCAGAAAGTGTTACTCCCGGAGTTACAGCAAGTGCTTTGATATTAAAGCTTTTTTCGATTATTCCGTCGTAATTTCTGATACCGTTGATTGAATAGTTAACCGTTCCCGCATTGGTGCGGTTTCCGGAATAAACTATCTCATAATCAGTTCCCTCTTTAAGCGTTAAAGCAGAATATTTGACTTCAACCTGAGCGCTTTGTTCCGTTGCGTCGTAGGTATAATCGGTTTTAAGCTCGTTAACAGTGCACTTTGTTATATCGAGTTTAATGTCCCCCGTACATACAATCGGCTCGGCGTGACAAACCGTTATATATTCACTGAGCTTTTTATCCGATGAGGTTGCAGCAACTTCGGTGTCGTTTCCGCCGATTTTTGCAACAACTGCGCTCTTTGTTTCAGACTCTGTTTTAAACTCGTAACCCGTTTTGGTTTTAAGCCTGATATAAGCGCGGTATTTCATATCCTTAACAAAACAGTCATCCTTTTTCATGACTGTTTCGCCCTCATCGGTAACAAGCGTCCATTTAACTTTGTTGTCGATATAATCTTCGTTCTCATCGGTGTCAATCTCAACACCCAATGAGGTGTCTGTAACACCTGCAGATGATGAAGGATTAGAGCCTGCAAGAGGAGTTGCAAGCAAAACATAAACGCTGTCGACCGTTGAAACACCGTCACAAGTATACTCTTTTACAGCATTGATTGTCTTTCCGGGGTTAACTTCTTCAACAGTACAGGATGTAATCTGTCCGCCGGAATAGAGTTCACAAGTGACATTTGTTCCGTTAAACTCGAATTTATCAGTACATGTTACACGAACTTTAAGAATGTAATTATGTTTAGTTACAAAAACAGATGACTCATTAAGATACACACCTTCGGTTTCATCATACCAACAAACACCGTTTATAAAAGGATATGTATTGTACTCAGTATCAACATAATACACTAATTGCTTTGATAAATCTGTAATATCAAAACATGGATGCTCGGAGTCAATAACATCAACACTCTCTTTTACCGTGTCGCTAAGATTATCTACTTTCTTACAAAGTGCGATTGCACGAAGTGTCAAAGCATTTGCAGTAATAGCCGAAAAAGATGTTAAAAGCATAAGAACTGCAAGCAATATAGATAATGTTTTTTTCATTTTCTGCGCCTCTTTCGAAATTTATTGCATAATATTATATCATAAATTTTCAAAAAAATCCACTTCCTGACAAATTTTTATAAGCTCTTATTATCAGTGTTGAAAATCATTTCATTTTCTGATAGAATATGTTTGATAACATAAAAAAGGATGGTATTTATGGAAAGAAAAATCACAGTTAAAGGCATTGGTCATGTAACGGCAAAACCCGATTTTGTTATAATCAGTCTGACTATTGAAGAGATTGAAAAAAAATACGAAAAGGCTGTTGACGAAGCAAATAAAAGAATCAACAATCTTGTCTCAGCACTTTCAGAAATCGGCTTCAAGCCCGATGACATTAAGACTGTTGACTACAGAGTTTCATCAAACATAGAATTCAGAACGAATAAGAAGGGTATCCCTGAACATATCAAAAACGGTTTTAAATGCTCAAACCGACTCAAAATATCGTTTGATTTTGACAGTGAAAAGCTTTCAAAAACCGTTGAAGCAATAACGAACTGCGTTGCAGAGCCCAGGGTTAACATAACCTTCTCGGTTAAAGACGAAGAGGCAGTTAAGGATGAACTTATGAAATCCGCAGGAGCAAATGCAAAAAGAAGAGCTGAAATACTCTGTGAATCCGCAGGCGGAAAGCTCGGAAACCTTATAACGGTTAACTATAACTGGAACGATATCAGTCTGCTCTCGCCTACCAGATTTGATTCATCAAGTCAGACCACTCCGCTGTTTGATGAATCCTCGACAGCGGCACCGCTCGCACCGCTGGCTCCGGCTCAGAGCTTTGCTCCCGATGATATTGAATTAAACGACAGCGCACTCTTTGTCTGGGAAATAGTTTAATAAAAAAGTTTGAGGCTTTCTCGTTTTGAGAGAGCCTCGTTTGTTTTAAATTATTCCGAGAGGAATCAGGGTTACAAGCAGTATCGCAACCAAACTCCACAAACAGATTAAAAACTTTTTCTGAGTTTTTCTCGGTTTGTCATAAATGATATTTGCTGCAAGGAAGAACGGAATATATGTTGTGATAAAAACGGGAATTGCGCCCCACCATTTATACACCCATATGAACGCAGGCGTTGATGCAAGGAAGATTTCAAACACTGAAAAGAACAGTGCATTTCCGATTGCAAAAGCAATTCGGTTGTTTATTCCGAGTATTTTTTTGGACTTATCCTCAGGAAGAAGTTCAACGCTCATAAAGCCCGCAACCGAGAACATCAGCGAAAGTTCCCATGAAACTCCGACAAGAAGAATAAAGCTTGTGCTTTCCGGTGAAACATGCCATAAAGCATATCCCGTAAAATGACATATAACGGCATTTGCTATTTCATAAAGCCAGTGAACACCGTAAAGTGCAAGTGCAGCAGCCATGCCGTTATAGTTTTTCTTTTTATACTGCGGAATCCAGATTCCGACAATAACAACTGCAAGAAGCGCAATAAAAGTCCAGTTGAAATTATCCGTACTTCTTACCGCGTTTTTCGCAGCGTCTGCCGCAGCCATTGAATACGCAGAACCGTTGCCGAATAACATAATAAAACACTCCAATCTTTTTTCTTTTTTTTGATACAGTTTTGCAACTTTATTATATAACAAAAAACTGATAATAGCAACAGATAATATTGACCGACGGTCGCAAAAATGATAAAATCAGTATGTTGTATTGTTTTTACAAAGGAGATACTTATGAAAACAGAAGAATTGGTTTTAAATAAAGAACGCAGTGTTACGCTAACTGCATATATCCAGAAAGTCGGGAATGAATTTTCAAATATTGAAAGACGCCCCGCAATAATCATTCTGCCGGGCGGAGGATATAATTTCTGCTCTGACAGGGAGGCTGACCCGATTGCCTTCGTTTATCTTAAAGCAGGCTTTCAGGTGTTTATTCTCAGGTATTCCGTTGCAGAGCACAAAGCATGGAGAAATCCGCTTGACGATTATGAGCAGGCGTTCAGTCTAATCTGTGACAAGAGCAAGGAATGGGCAGTTAACACAAACAAAATTGCCGTTATCGGATTTTCCGCAGGCGGTCATCTTGCAGGCTGTGCGGCAACCGTTTCAAAATGCAAGCCAAACGCCGCCGTACTCGGCTACCCCGTTTTAAACAGAGAAACAATTAATTTCTACAGCACCGAGGCGCCCGATGTAACAGCATGTGTTGACGAAAACACCTGCCCCTGCTTTATCTTTGCAAGCCGAAACGACAACACCGTTCCGATTGCAAACACAATTGAGTTTATTGATGCGCTTAACAAAAAAGGCGTTGACTTTGAGTGCCATATATACAGTGACGCGCCCCACGGCTTTTCTGTTGCGGATGAAACAGTTAACGCAATGGCGCTCGATATGTGTTCAAGAACTCCAAACTGGACAAATGACAGCGTCCAGTGGCTGAAAGAGGTTCTTTAATATTAATTGCTTTAGCAAATATCTCGGAGAAATAATATGAAAAGATTTATGAATACGCTTCAGACAAAGGTTTTTCCAAAAGCCAGTGAAAAGGAAAAGGAAGAAACAGACAAACTGAATGTTGCCGTTTTAAGAAGAATTTCTTTTTTATGCGCTATTCTTGAAACAATTGCAAGTCTTACTGCGCTGTTCAGAATTGTAAAAACAAATAATATTTTAATCAGTGTATTATCAACTGCTTTTGCCGCAGTGCTCTGCCTCGTGATGAATATCACACTCAGAGTTATGGATAAAAAGGGCTATTATAATCACACTGTTGTTGTCACTATCTGCAACAGCTTTTCAATGCTTTTTATCACTTGGGCAATGTATGTTTCAACACGAGAATATATGCTTGGAATGCAGGTTATAACCTTTTACGCCGTTATTTTTGCGCTGATTTCCTTCACGGTTATGCAACCGCAAATCGGCTTGTCAATAGTCGGAGCAAGCTTTATAGGCTTTTATTTATGCGCCTATCATATTGATAAAGCTGCGGGTATTCAGACCTTTAACTACATAGCACTTATGCTTATATGCCTTGGGTACACCGTTGAAAAATACTCTGTTACAATTTCAAAACTTAAAGATAAATTTAAAACGGAAGAGCTCAACGACGCATATATTTAGATTATGCGCCACGATCCTCTTTCAAAAGTTAAAAACCGCGCTGCGCTAAACGAAGATTTGCCCGGATATTTCAACGAAAAAATCATTGTTCTTATCTTTGACCTTGATAAATTCAAAACTATAAATGATACCTACGGTCATATTGCGGGCGACAAGGTTATCTCAGATTATGCAAAAGCCTTTTGCGATGTTTTCGGAAAGGAATATGTGTACCGTTTCGGCGGAGATGAATTCCTGGTTATCAGAAAAGAAATTACCGAGGAAGATTTCAAAAGCGAGCAAAAAGCTCTCAGGGAAGCCGTTAACAATATGAATATTGAAGGCATTGAAGAATCAACGGACTACAGTTTCGGCTACTCCTTCGGAATAGTTGAAAGCGGAAACGAATTTGAAGAGCTTGTTATAAGCGCAGACAAAATGCTCTATCAGCAGAAGAATAAGAAACACAGTCTGCAGTAATCAAAGGCGGATATAACGGCAAAAAGAAAGAGAAATAATATGAAATTCGGATGGATTAATCTGTTCGGCGCGGCAATTGTTGTTTTAATGCTGATACCGAATATAATTTATGCTGTTAAAAACAAGGATGAAAAAAATCTTTGCACCAATAAACTTATGAACATAATTGAGCAAGCCGGAAGATATGCCTGCATTGTTCTTATGTGGCTTCCGCTTCTTGTTTGGGAATTCGGCTTCAAGAGCGTTAATGATATGCTGACCTACGTTCTGGTGAACTGTGCGCTGATAATATCGTACTGGCTTATGTTTGCCAGATACTTTAAGAAAAAGACAAAGCACACAGCGCTCACCCTCGCAATAATTCCCTCAATGATATTCACATTCAGCGCTCTTCTGCTACGCCACTGGCTGCTTTTAGCTTTTGCAGTTGTCTTTGCCGTCGGGCATAATTATGTTACAAACGAAAACGCAAAAGCACTGCAGTAATCACCGCAGTGCTTTATTTTTTATCTTGACAAACAGTATTAATTATTATAGAATAACAAAGCGCAAAAAATTAATATTTCGAGGTGTAACTCAGTTTGGCTAGAGTGCTTGCTTTGGGAGCAAGATGCCGCAGGTTCAAGTCCTGTCACCTCGACCATTAAAAGAAGGATACCTTAATGGTATCCTTCTTTTAATCAGATACAGGGCTTGAAACGAAACTCCAAATTTTTCGTGCAGCTCGCTGCTGGGAAAATTTGGGAGAACAGTCTGGTGGACTGTTCGATAGTTGAGAGGAAAGTCTTGGAACGACGACCAAAAGCGAAAACGGGCTCGACGCCCTTTTCGCTTTTCTGTTTTCAGTTGCCTTCAGCGCACTTTAGTTTGCCTGAACGTCAACCGCTTGCCAACCACTTTGCAAACAAAAATATAGTCCTCGGCAGTTGCCGAGGGCTACTAATTACTCACTTCTGAAATCGTATTTATCCTTTGTGACATCATTTATTGTTTTACCGTTAATAATAACAGTATCTTCGTCTTTCCATTCAACAGTTGCATCACTGCAGGGATAATCCCAATAAATGTTTCTGTCCTTTTTGCTTTCGTCAATATAATGAAGCACACATAATACTGCACAAGCCGTTGTTGCATTGCCATTGTTCTTATAAACCTCAACCGTATACGTGTTATTCGGTGAAGCAGATTTTGCTATAAGTTCTTCACCTTTAATACGATTAATATCAAAAAAGAAATAATAAACTATCGAAACCACCAATATTGATATTGCGATAAGTATTGAAATAATAATTGTTACTGCTTTCTTTTTCTTTGACATGCAAATCACCTCAAATAAATTTAAAATTATATCACAATAAAATAATTATTTCAGTATTATACTCTCCTTACCCCATTATGCGCTGATTCCTTGCATTGTTTTAACGGTGTCAATATACTCTGCCATTGTGATTTCTTTATTCAGCAGTTTTTCGCACAGCTTTTTGTATTCGGGCAGGACAACAAAGCCTTCCATTTCGAGAGAGGCGATTGCATTATTAATTGCTCTTTCGTTCATCGGACTCATATTATCACTCCTGTCATATCCACATTATTATATACAATTTTCACATAACAATCAAGCATTAATGCTTTTATCCGCCGAAAGCCAACCGATTGCCAACCAACGAACGCACAAACCGCCTAAACACGCGATAAAAATGATTATTAGACCGTACACTCCGACCAAAAAACCTGAGTACCATTGGTACTCAGGTTTTTTGTTTGTCGAGTAAAGACTTGACTTGCGTCAGCTTCGTTTGTGACCGCTCCCAGTGGGAGAAGAAGGGAGCAATAAGAAGTTCGTAGCGGTCTTGAATTTTGGAGGGGGTTCTATGCCGTGAACAAAATTCAGGGCACCGCCCGGCGTATTTCGGAGAATTTGCCGTGCAAGCGGCAAAGCTCGACTGAGAAACAGTCCGGTGGACTCTTATTTCATAATTAAATACGCATTATTCTCCAAACAGCTGTGTTGGAAGAACAAGCTTTTCTTTTGGCTCAAATTTCTTGTCGAACTCCTCGACATCTTCCTTTTCAACCATATAAAGCTCGGGAGGTGCATACTCCCCTGTAACTCCGCTGAGGTAGCCTTCTTTAAGTTCTTTGCAAAGGAAGAACGAAGTGTCCTCTCCCTCAGGTACGCCGTGGTATCTTATACCGAAATCACTCGCAAAAGTGAAACCGCTTTTGCCGTAAAAGTCAATATTCCCCTCAAAACAGAGCGCGCCGATGCCGTATTCTTTGGCTTTTTCAATCGTGTAATCAAGCAGAATTTTGCCCCATCCCTGACGTTTTAAATCGTCAGCAATGCAGATTGGTCCCATTGCGGCAATGGGAATTTCGCGTCCGTCATCAGCTATGATTTTAGCTTTAACAAAAACATTCTGACCGATAATTCTTCCGTCTTTTTCCATAACAAAATCAAGTTCTTTTATGAAATCGGACTCATTTCTCATCTTGTGCAGAACATAGTGCTCGTAACACCCGGGACGATAAACATTCCAGAAACTGTCTCTTACAAGCGCTTCAACCTGTGCAAAATCATTTTCGTTTTCGAGTCTTATAATATAGTTTTTATTATCCATTTTTATCACCGACATGATAATAGCATATTCTGACATTTTATTCAAGCTGACAGCTTAGTTTTTCGCTTTAATTCATTATGCAATGTTACCAAATTATTGCCTTTGTTTTAGTGCAATTTGTTCATTGTAACTTTTTGTAGTTTTTTGTAATTTTTTTGTTAAAAAGTATTGATTTTTTCACATCTCGGTTTATAATAAAAAATGTACGAATTAATAAAATTATTTATATATTTCTGCATATAAGAGGAGCAAATAATGCAAAACAAAATCAAAAAAGTGATTTTGCTTATTGTTGCAGCGGCGATTGGACTTATGTCCATTCGCCTCTTATTTACGGTAACCCCTCAGAGAGAGGCAAAAATTGATACTGCTCAAGGTGTTTCATACATAGCCGAGCAGGAAAAAATCAGTGTTACTCAGCTGCATACAACCACAGAAAAAAGCAACCCCAAAAAGAAGCATAAAAGACTCAAAATCAAGAATAACAACTACAAAGCGGCATTCAAGGATATTTTGATTGCGGGTGACAGTCTTGTTGAGGCAATTTATGAATACAAAATTCTCAACAGAAGCCAGGTTTTCGGAATGATTGGCGGAACAACAATTTATCTTTCCGAAAACATTGATAAAATTGTCAAGCAAAAGCCCAAATACATTGTTCTTCACTACGGTGAAAACGAGCTTGGCAAGAAGAAATATGCGGATATCTTTATTCCCCGTTACACAAAATGCATAAAGAAGCTCCAGAAAAAGCTTCCCGACACCGAGATTTATGTCGACAGCATTTTCCCCGTTCAGAAAAAGGCACACAAAAAAGAGCCGTACACGAAAAATATTCCGTACTATAATCAGCGGCTTGAAAAAATGGCTGACGAACTCGGCGTTCATTACATTGACTTTACACCTGAATTCAAGCAATACAAAAAAAATTACTATGATGCTGACGGAATTCATCCGCTTAAAAAGTTTTACACAGAAGAATATCTTCCCCTGGTCTACACGGAGGTTATGAGTAAAAATTGAAACAGAAATCGAAACCCGATATAAAAGCAATAATTCAAAACATAAAAAAGAACAGATATCTTTACGCTGAAATACTCAGCGTAGCCGTTCTTATTATATTTATTATTGTTCTGTGTGCAGCGCGCTCGGGAGGAACCGATAAAAGCATTGAAGAGATTTCCTCCCCCGTCATAAGCACTTTGCAAAAGGGCGAAATGAGCAAAAAAACAAATGCCGACGCAATCAGGGAATTCGGCATTGATATCTCGAAAACAGACGGAATTGTTTACTACGAAAACGAAAACATTATGAATGTTTCCGAAATGCTCATTGTAAAACTGAAGAATGAAAACGATGCCCGTGAATTTGAATCGGCAATAAAAAAGCGCGTTAAAAACCAAAAGAACCTATATAAAAACTATGCTCCCGAAGCATACGCGCTCCTAAACGACTGCATTATTAAAACAAGCTCAAACACTGTTTTCTACTGCACATCTAAAAATGCCGATGAGCTTTATGAGACATTTAAAGAAGCGATGTAATCAGGTTTTAGGTGTTGGGTCGTAGGGGCGGATATCATCCGCCCGAATATAATTGGAGCGAAGCTCCCCTAAGCTCCACTCTTCAAACTGTTATGAAAGGAAAATAAGGAATCAACAATGGTATTCAGCTCTGCAACATTTTTAATTGTTTTTCTGCCCGCTGTGATGGCTTTGTACTATCTTGTGGGCGTGGTTATAACCAAAAGCACCGCTGTTAAAAATTTCATATTGTTAATTGCAAGCCTTATTTTCTATGCGTGGGGCGAGCCTGTTTACATCATTCTGATGCTGATAAGCATATTTTTCAACTTCGTTATCGGCAAGGATATTTCCCTTGCAAAGGATGACGAAAACGCAAAAAGAGCAAAAACGCTGTTCATATGGGCGGTTGTTTTCAACCTCTGTGTTCTCGGCTTTTTCAAATACTGCGATTTCTTTGTTGAAAACCTCGGCGCACTTTTCGGAGCTGAGTTTAAACCGCTTAATCTTCCGCTTCCGATTGGTATATCATTTTATACCTTCCAGATTATGTCCTACATAATCGACTTATATAACGGAAAAATCAAGGTACAGAAAAACATATTCGATTTTGCGCTTTATGTTTCTCTGTTCCCTCAGCTTATTGCAGGACCGATTGTTAAATACAAGGATATCGAATACCAGCTCAGAAACCGCAAGGAGAGCTTGGAGGGCTATGCAAACGGGCTTAGCAGATTTATTATCGGTCTTTCAAAAAAACTTATTCTTGCAAACACGCTCGGAAGCGTTTACAGCACCGTTCAGGAAACAGGAAGTGAAAACATAAGCCTTCTCACCGCCTGGCTCGGTATAATCTGCTACACGCTTCAGATTTATTTCGACTTTTCCGGATATTCCGATATGGCAATAGGACTTGGAAGTATGTTCGGCTTTAAATTCAACGAAAACTTCAACCATCCCTATGTTGCAACCTCGGTTACGGATTTCTGGAGAAGATGGCATATCTCGTTATCCTCATGGTTCAGGGACTATGTATATATTCCCCTCGGCGGAAACAGATGCAAAGTCCCCCGCCACATTTTCAACCTCATGGTTGTATGGTTCTTAACGGGACTCTGGCACGGCGCAGCGTGGAATTTCATTTTCTGGGGCGTTTACTACGGCGTTCTTCTGATTCTTGAAAAATATGTTTTGGGCAGATTTCTCGAGAAGCTCCCCGTCTGGTCAAAATGGCTTTTAACATTCCTTTCGGTTATGCTCGGCTGGGTATTCTTCTCGGCTCCGACGCTCAGGGAAGCTCTCATATACATAAAAGCAATGCTCGGATTCGGCTCGGGAATTATTGATTCAAACGGAATGTATATTCTCGCATCGAACATCATTCTCATCCTTATCGGCGCACTCTGCGCAACCCCGTATTACAAAAAGCTTGAGGGTATGCTCACCGATAAATCCGCTCGGACAATAAAGGTTTTAGCCCCTTCTCTGCTTTTGATAATATGCATTATATTTATGATTAGTGAAACCTATAATCCATTCTTATATTTCAGATTTTAGTATGACAGATTTAACAGAAAACAAAGAAATAACAACTGAAGAAACAACTGAAGAAGTGAATAATAAAAGCAACAAACTTGCAATCACATCCGCTGTTCTTGCAACTCTTCTGCTCATCACTTTCGTTGTTCTTTTCATCGTGGGTGATGAAAGAGAATACAGCGAAAATGAAAACAGATATCTTGCTCAGAAACCTGCTTTCAGTCTTTCCTCCGTCAGGGACGGAAAGTTTATGGAGGACACAGACGCTTTCATTTCCGACCAGTTTGCTTTAAGGGACACGCTTGTTAAAACAAGAACAAAGATTGATGTGTTCCTCGGCAAAAGGGAGATTAACGGCGTATATATCGGCAGACATCATTTTCTTTTTGAAAAGCCTTCGGTTTACGATGAGGAGCGCATAACAAAAACAACGGCGGCAATGAACAATCTCAGAGAGAAGAACAAAAGCATCCGCAACTATATTGCCATTGCTCCCAATGCAAACGAAATCAACAGCAAAAATATGCCCTGGGGCGCACCCAATCAGAACCAGAGCGAGCAGATTGACAGGGTTTACAAAAAGCTCAATTCCTTCACCTGCATTGACCTTTGCACTCCGCTGAAAGCCGAAAAAGCACCCGAAACGCTCTATTATAAAACCGACCATCACTGGACAGCTAAAGCTGCGGGAATCGCGTTCAGCAAGATTGCAAAGAATATGAATATCAACAACAAGGGATTTAAGTATAAAAACCTTGCAGTAACAAACAGCTTTCAGGGAACGCTTGCTTCCTCATCGGGAATATTCAGCGCAAAGGACACGATTTATATAACCGTCCCGAATCCCGATGTTAAATACACCGTAAGCTACGTTGATGAAAAGAAAGCAAAAGCAACAATTTATGATTCATCAAAGCTCAAGGAGAAGAGCAAATATGATGTTTTCTTCGGCGGAAATTTTGCACAGATAGTTATCGAAACCGAATCAAAAAGCGACCGCGTTTTAATGGTTATCAAGGATTCATATGCAAACAGCATAATTCCGATGCTCATTCCGCATTTTAAAACAATCATTATTGTTGACCCCAGATACTATAACGAAAACATCCAGGATACAATAGATATGGAAGGCGTTACGGATATTCTCTGGCTCTACAACGCAAACACCTTCCTCAACGACACGTCGATAGTTGAAAAGTTTTCATAAAAAAATTCCTCCGAAAGGGTGGGCAACTAAGGGATTTAACAGATTTTGAAATGCTCTTTTCCGCTATAACGGCTTCAAAACAATTCATTGTTCTAACGAAAAATACCTATTTCAAAATTGCTTTGCACCTCAAAACATCAGATTTTTGTGTAACGCAAGGCAAAAAGCGCAGGAATAATTTGTTTATTCCGAGCGTTTTTAACGCAGTATTACGCAAAAAGATGTTTTTTGAGGCTGTCAAATCCCTTAGTTGCCCACCCTAAAATCGGAGGATTTTTTTATTAGTTTTGAGAGTGAAGAGTGGAGAGTGGAGTTTCGGAGCTTCGCTCCGATTATAATTTGTAATTCAAATCAAGAAAGGGGTCTGACCCCTTTTCTCGATGCTTGTCTATTATTGTTTATACTTGTACATCCGCTGAAGGGAGAAACATTCGCAGCAGTCAATAACAATACCATGCGTGTTGTTTCGACTGCGAATGATGTTTGAACGCACATCAACCGCTTGCCAACCATATTTCAACCTATATAATAAGAAAAGAGCAGCAAAAACTGCTCTTTTCTTATTATCCTTTACATCCTGCGTATTCTTCTATACGTTCAATACCCTTTACCGTCTGTTCCGGCTCCGATGCCTTTTCGTAATGATATATCGGGTTTTCTGCAGTATAGCAATAAGTTTCATGGGTTTTGTAGGACTGTGTTTTTGTGTCTATGTCAATGTATAAATCACTTTCTACAATTTCCCACCAGTTCCAATGATTAACTGTAATATTAAACGGAATTGATTTAGCTTTGTCGTTTACAATTATCATAGAGTATTTATATGTATTATAATCATTGGCTCTGTCTGTTAATGATTGAAAGTTATCATTGTTTTTTAGATTATAACCAAGTCCGTTTTTCTTTACCGTTGCAGGTTCTCCGTCAATCGTAATATGCAGATTTACAGTTATTCGGTCGCCTTGGTATGCCCTGACACTTAGCCAATCTGCATTCGGCTTACTCCCAAACACGCCTTTTATGACAATGATAGGTATAATAATAACAACAATTAATACACTCGCAACTATTAAAATCCATTTGCGTTTTTTATTATTCTTCTCCATTATCCGTATCCTCCGGTTACGAACACCCATTCGCCGCCGTCGTCCCTTCCGAGCATTTGTGCCCATTCCTCATAATCCTCGTCACCTTCGAAGCCTTCGCTTCCGGCACCTCTTGCTGTATGGAAATCAATATAGAAAACAATAACTTCTTCGTGGGAATAGCCCTCCCAATCGGAATAGTAATCTTGTTCGTATTTTGATTCTTCATCGCCTGCATATGTGATACTGTATAGTTTTGTGATTGTTTTCTCTTTGCTCCAACGTTCAAGAATCCATTTAACAGCAGCGTTTCTGTCTTCTTCACTGAATATTTCACTTTCGCCAATGTCAATTTTTGTGTTGGCTATTTTTGATTTTGCGCCGCAGCCTGCAACGGTGAAAACAAGCACCAAAGCAAGCATTACGCTAAATAATCTTTTCATACAAACTCCTATAATAAAGCCTCATTAATGATACTGTGAAATTGTGTTTTCCTTTTGTAACGGTTGGGTTTGTTTGCCCGTTTTGGTTATTGTTTTATAAGTCTCTTCTTCCGGATAACTGTATTCGTAGTCATACGAAATTTGTTGGCTTTTAGAATCTATTGAAATAACATAATTGTATTCATTTACTTCCCACTCGTTAAAGTGCGGCAGATTGAGTATAATTTTATAATCTTCTGCGTAAAAAGCATATTCAAAATCACCATATGGAGCACGGTACTTAATAGTCAATTTGTTGTCAGCTGTAATTGAACTGAAACCCGTTTCATTTAATTCAGAATCCATAGTTACAGTTACACTGTTTTCGTCAATAGGAACTTGAACTCCGTCAATAAACACTTCTGCATTTATCGTTACTTTTACCTGCGGATTCAATAAACGGAAATATATATTTATAAAAGTTTTGGTGGTAAATTGCACTGACTCCCAATATCAAAAAGTTTGGAAGTAATATAATAATAGCAAGTAATATCAGAACAAATCCATTCTTGTTTTTATTCGTCTCTATATTTCTTCTCTATTTTCTTTGAAACGACTACACAAAGCACAATTAAAACAACATATATCAAAGCTCCAACCATCAACTCTGTGTAGTGAAGCCAAAGATAATGGTCAATAATCCTGATAACAAATGTAAGGGCAAAAACGACGCTTATCATAAAAAGCGAAAACGCTTTTTTATATGAAAGCAGAATAATTTTTTCTTTAGGATAAATAACATTCAGCCTGAGCGCACTTATATAAAAAAGAAGATTTCCAAAAACGATACATCCAAATGCAACAGCAGCAAAAATAATTTCCCAATGAGTATAGAAAAGAATCTTAAAAGAGAACATAGAATAAATCTCGTTAAACCCTCCAAGCAGAGCACCGAAACCGCATACAAAACATGAAATCAAAAAACAGATATTATAGATATTTAAAAGATTTTTCTCATTTGCAACCTCTTCAACCTTGATTCTTGCTTCCTCTTTAAACTCGGCGTTTAGTATTTCGTCAACGCTGACGCCCAGCACTTCAGCAAGCTCGGGCAGATATGAAGCGTCGGGAAGTCCCTCCCCCGTTTCCCATTTTGAAACGGTTTTGTTGCTTATATTCAGCTTTTCGGCAAGCTCGTTCTGGGTTAAATCCCTGCTTTTTCTGAGCTTTGCAATAAAGCGTCCTACTGCCTTGTTATCCATACTCTCACCTCGGTTATATTATATAATATCAACGAAAGTAATTCAATCCACAGACCGTGGAATTTGTCTTTTCTCCGGAGAAATAGTGGCGAATTTCCAAAAAACGCATACTGCTGTTGACAATAGTATTTATAAATGATAAAATATCTATCAACACGGAGGCTTAGCTCAGCTGGTTAGAGTACTTGCTTGACATGCAAGGGGTCACTGGTTCAAGTCCAGCAGTCTCCACCAGAAGAAATAACAGTCCTTAGGGGCTGTTTTTTCTTTATTGCCCTTCTGTCATATTTTTTCAAAAAACACTTGTTAATTTTAAAACAATTGTTTATAATGGAACTATCAAATAGTATGGAGGAAATTATTATGGCATGTTTCGTTGTTCCCGCTGCTGAGGCAATTGTTGTTACGGCAGTATATCTTGCAGCAAAGAAAAGAGAAATGAAAATTGAATCACCCAAGCTTGCAGATGAAAACAAGTTTGAATCAAACGAAAATAAGCTCACCTGGTCAAAAAGACTCGGCTGGCTTATGGGACTTCTTTGGGGAGGAGTTGTTCTTCTTGCATTCGAACATTTCTGGCACGGCGAGGTTGTTCCCTTCCCGCCCTTCCTATCGGCTATGGCAACGCCCGAGGATAAAGCCCAGATGCTTCACGAGATGAGCACCGTCGGCGTTGGTATGGCAATAAGCGTAACTGCTGCATGGGGCGTTTTCTGTGCTGTTCTTGAGGCAAAGGTTAAAAAGATTAAGAAATCAGTCAGAAAAGAGGCATAGAATATGACATTATTAATAACAATTTTTGCAGCCATTGCCTCAACGATTTTATGGTATGCCTGCAAAAAGAGAGACACATATAAGCTCGGAACACTCTGCCTGATTTTCTGGGGCGCTTCGCTTATGTGGTTTGTTGATTTCATTGCGGAATATGCTGAGCTCAAAGCTGATTACTTTGTTCAGAGCTTTTCGGATATTCTGAATGATTCGCTTCTCGGTCTCGCAGTTGTTGCACTCGGACTTATCGTCTGGCTGATTGTTCTTATAATAAAAGACCCCAAGGGCGTTATCAAAAGCAAATTCAATAAATAAACAAAAAATGCTTCGGAAAAATCCGAAGCACTTTTTTATATGTTTTGTAATTTTGCATTATGCATTTTGCATTATAAATCGGGTGTGGGTGCCCCACCCTCAATTTTGCATTATGCATTTTGCATTATGCATTCAATAAGCTCTTCCTGACTCAATCCCGCATTTCTGCTGATTTCGTCATCAGGAATAACACGAAGAACTTTGCCGTCGTAGGTTGAAACAAGCACATTTGCCGGCTTTCCGTCAATCTCGATTGTTTCTTCTTTATATTTCTCCTCGAGCGGAACCTGCTTTTTGAGGTTGGCTTTTGAAGTGAGCGCACCTGTGGGACAAAGCTGAACACAGAGTCCGCAGTTATTACAGTTAGTCTTGTCTAGAGGAAGTGAGAACGCGGGTGAAATATCCGTTGAAAATCCCCTTCCCATAAGACCTATTGCGTGAATGTCCATAACCTCACGGCATGCACGCACACAGAGTCCGCAGAGAATGCATTTTGCTGTGTTTCTTTCGATGAATGCATTGTCGTCATGGGTGTATTTCTGTGGCATTTCGCCTGCAAAGCGCTCGGGATTGATATCATATCTCTGAGCAACATTAAGAAGTCTGCACTTGAAATACTCACGGCAGCCGCATTCAAGACAGCGGTTTGCCTCTTTAACAGCTTCTTCCTCGGTAAGACCGAGCGAAACCTCGTCAAAGTTCTTGTTTCTTACATCTGCGGGAAGCACCTTTGAGGTTATTCTTTCCTGCTTTTTTCTGTCGGAATAGTCAATGGTGGATTCATTTCTCTTGCTGATATACGGAATTCTTGTTTCAAATTCCTCACCGCAAAGATATGCGTCAACCGCCTTAACGCAGCGGTCTGCCTCACCGATTGCCTCAATGGCTATTGAAGCGCCCTTATTTGTTGCATCACCGATAGCAAAAACGCCGTCGATACTTGTTGTGAAGAAATCCTCATCAGCTTCAATATTGCCCCTGCTGTTGAGTTCAAGCTCACTGACATCCTCGCTAACAAGCTTCTGACCGATTGCCATAATAACGCTGTCAACAGCAATTTCCTCGGTTTTGCCTTCAACAGGTACGGGACGCCTTCTTCCCGAAGCGTCGGGCTCGCCGAGTTCCATAATCTGAAGAGTAATGGACTTAACCTTTCCGTTTTCGCCGTTGAACGAAATCGGATTTGTCAGGAATTTATAAATTACGCCCTCTTCCTCTGCCTCGTCAATTTCAAGCTTGTCGGCAGGCATTTCGTTCCTTGTTCTTCTGTATACAACATAAACCTCTTTAGCGCCGAGACGAACAGCCGTTCTGCAGGCGTCCATTGCGGTGTTTCCGCCGCCGCAGATTGCAACCTTTTCTCCGATTTCGGGAGCGTTGCCCTGGATAACAGCTCTGAGAAAATCAATTCCGCCGTATACACCGCTGAGCTCCTCGCCGGGTGTTCTCATTGAGCTTGATTTCCATGCGCCGACGGCAACAATAACAGCATCGTTTTCTGCTTTAAGGCTCTGAATTGTAAAATCAACGCCGAGTTTTTTGCCGTTTATCATCTTAACGCCGGTTTTTTCGATTATTGCAATTTCCTTGTCAAGAACCTCTTTGGGAAGTCTGTACTGCGGAATTCCGTAGCGGAGCATACCGCCCATTTTTTCCATCATATCGTAAATAGTTACGCTGTGGCCGAGCTGACGGAGATAGAATGCAGCCGAAAGTCCTGCTGGACCTCCACCGATAATTGCAATTTTCTTGCCCGTATCCGCCTTGCATTCGGGAACATAGCTTTCGCCGTTCAAATCCAAATCAGCAGCGAATGCCTTGAGCTGAGCGATGTTAATCGGCTCCTCAACATTCTTTCTTCTGCAGGCGCTTTCACAGGGATGGGGACAAACTCTTCCGATTGAAGCGGGAAGAGATATTCTGTTTTTAATAAGCTTTAATGCTGATTCAAACTCGCCGTTTGCAATAAGACCAACATAGCCCTGGCAGTCCGTATTGCCCGGGCAGTTGAGCTGACAGGGAGCAACGCAGTCGCCGTCGTGCGCCGACATAAGAAGCTCAAGCGCAATCTTTCTTGACTGAACAACCCTTTCGCTTTCTGTATTAACAACCATTCCCTCGCTGACTTTAGCCGAGCAGGAACGAAGAAGCTTTGGTATTCCTTCAGCCTCAACAACACAGAGTCCGCATGCGCCGTAAACCTCAACAGCTTCATCAAAGCAAAGAGTCGGGATATATATTCCGTTTGCCCTTGCAGCATCAAGAATAGTCGAGCCCTCGGGAGCCTGAATTTTTTTACCGTTTATTGTTAAATTAATCATATCAGTCCCCTCCTTACTCTCTAACTATTGCATCAAACTTACAGGAAGTGTAGCACTTTCCGCATTTGATACACTTTTGAGTATCAATCTTATGAGGCTTTTTAACCTCACCGCTGATTGCGTCAACGGGGCAGTTTCTTGCACAGAGTGTACAACCTCTGCACTTATCCTCAATAATTCTGTATTCAATCAAATCACTGCATTCGCCTGCAGGACATTTCTTATCTTTGATATGAGCTTCATATTCATTTCTGAAATACTTGATGGTTGTTAAAACGGGATTCGGAGCTGTCTGACCGAGACCGCAGAGTGCGCCGTCCTTTATCGAATAGCAAAGCTCTTCAAGAAGTTCGATGTCGCCTTCTTTGCCTTCGCCCTTGGTTATTCTTTCAAGCATTTCAAGCATTCTCTTTGTTCCGATACGGCAGTGAATACACTTTCCGCAGCTCTCTTTAGCGGTGAAATCAAGGAAGAATTTAGCCATACCGACCATGCAGGTTGATTCGTCCATAACAACCATTCCGCCGCTTCCCATAATTGCACCCGTTGCACCGAGAGCCTTATAGTCAATAACCGTATCAATCAAATCAGCGGGAATACATCCGCCCGAGGGACCGCCCATCTGAACGGCTTTGAATTCCTTATCGGTTTTCATTCCGCCGCCGATATCAAAGATGACATCACGAAGAGTTTTGCCCATCGGGATTTCAACAAGTCCGCTTCGTTTAACCTTGCCCGTTACAGCGAAAACCTTTGTTCCCTTTGAGCCCTCTGTTCCCATTGCGGCAAAAGCCTCACCGCCGTTGTTGATTATCCAGCCGACATTTGCAAAGGTTTCAACATTGTTGATGTTTGAAGGCTTTCTCCAGAAGCCCGACTGTGCAGGAAACGGAGGCTTGAGCCTCGGCATTCCTCTGTGGCCTTCAAGGGATTCGATAAGCGCAGTTTCCTCACCGCAGACAAATGCGCCTGCGCCCGCTTTGATATAGAAATCGCAGGAGAAATCGGTGCCGAAAATATTATTTCCGATTATGCCCTTTTCCTCAGCCTGCTTTATTGCTCTTTTAAGTCTTTTGATTGCAAGCGGATATTCCGCACGAACATAGACAACAGCGTGCTTTGCGCCGATTGCATATGCACCGATAAGCATTCCTTCAATAAGGTTGTGGGGGTCGGATTCAATAACCGCCCTGTCCATAAATGCGCCCGGGTCGCCCTCGTCGGCATTACAGATAAGGTATTTTTCCTCACCCTCACTCTGGCGCGCTGCGTTCCACTTAAACCAGGTCGGGAAGCCTGCGCCGCCTCGTCCTGCAAGTCCCGATGTTTTGATTACCTCAATAACATCTTCGGGGCTCATTTCACAAACTGCTTTTTTCAGTGCAGTATAACCGTCTGCGCCTATATATGCTTCAATCTCGTCGGGATTGATAACACCGCAGTTTCTCAGTGCAATTCTTGTTTGCTTTGCTAAAAACTCATTATCCTCGTCACTGACAATAAGCTTTGAAACAGCTTCTTTATTACCGTTATTAACGAAATCGGCAATCGCCTCGGCATCGTTTTCGCCAACCTTAACAAGCCTTGTTAAGTTGTTTTCGTCATCATAAACATCAACAATCGGCTCAAGATAGCACATTCCGATACAGCCCGTGATAGAAACATCGCAGGAAATATTAACCTTTTCAAGCGCATTTTTAACCTTTTCGGCACCTGCTGCAATACCGCAGGAGCCCTGACCGATAACTATTCTCATAGCGCTGCCTCCCGTAACTCCTTAAGAATTTTCTTTGTTTTGTCGGGAGTCAGACTTCCGTAGGTATCCTCGTTTATCATCATAACAGGAGAAAGCGAACAGCATCCGAGGCAGGCAACGCATTTAAGCGAGAATAATCCGTCCTCGGTTGTCTGACCGTCATCTATGCCGAGTTCGTCTTTAATCGTCTGCAAAATCAGCTCCGAGGAATTAACGTGGCACGCTGTTCCCTGGCAGAGCATAATAAGATATTTGCCCACGGGCTCAAAACGAAACTGGGTATAAAATGTTCCCACTCCCATAATTTCACTTGTTGCAATATTTGTTTTTTCGGATATTAGCTCAATGGCTTCCTTCGGAAGATAGCCGTATATATCCTGGGTGTGCTGCAAAATGGTGATTAAGCTTCCCTTGACCGATGCATATTCCGCAAGAACACCGTCAAGAAGGGATAAATCAACTGTTTTTCTTTCCACTTACAAACCTCCTCAAAAATAATTGCTAATATTTTAACTCATTTAACAATGTATTTCAAGAATAATATAAACAAAAATTGATTATATATAAAAATTTGTTAAAACATTGACATTATTGCTGATTGTGTTATAATTCGATTGCAAAGAATATTTGTATAAAGTTATGTTAAAGGAGTAATTAAAATGAAGAATTATTTTGACCTCAAGGATAATGTTGCACTTGTAACAGGCTGTTCGGGCGGTCTCGGCGTTCAGATGGCAAAGGCACTCGCTTCCCACGGCTGCAACATCGTTGCAATCGCAAGACGCCAGGAAAAACTTGAAGCAGTATGTAAAGAAATCACTGAAGAATTCGGAGTTGAAACCCTTCCCCTTAAGTGCGACATTACCGACACAGAAAATATTGAAGCTGTTGTTGCAAAGGCAATGGAGCATTTCGGAAGAATTGATATACTCATCAACAACGCAGGAACAGGCGCTGTTGCAGCAGCAGAGAACATCACCGACAAGCAGTTTTCCGACGAATTTGATATCGACCTTTTCGGAACATTCAAGGTTGCAAGAGCAATTGCAAATCAGGCAATGATTCCTGCTAAATACGGAAGAATCATCAACATCGCTTCAATGTACGGTCTTGTTGGTAACAAGATTGCAGGCTCTGCTCCCTACCACGCAGCAAAGGGCGGCGTTGTTAACTTAACAAGAGCTCTCGCAGCTGAATGGGGCAAATACGATATCACTGTTAATTCAATCTGCCCGGGTTATTTCTACACCGATTTAACCAGAGACACACTTAATTCCGACTTCTTCCAGCAGAATGCAAAAACAATGATTCCTATGGAAAGATACGGTAACGAAGGTGAGCTTGACACAGCAACACTTTTCTTTGCTTCAAGAAATTCAACCTACGTTACAGGAACAAACCTCGCAGTAGACGGCGGATATACTTGTATGTAAAAAAGTGCCTTTCGGCACTTTTTTTCATACAGAGAAGAATGAAGAGTGAAAAATGAAAAGTGAAGAATTTCGGGTGCTGCGCACGGCAATTTATTATTCACTGACCACTTGCCACGGACCACGGACCACGGACCACTAAAAAAGGTGCCAAACGGCCAATGTCATTAAGTTAATGACATAAAAACGAAAAAACGACACACTTGCATACGCTTGAGTGTCGTTTTTTGTGCGAATAAAGAAAAAATCACAATTAA
>CAJOEV010000038.1 GCA_905233545.1 uncultured Eubacterium sp.
TAATTGTGATTTTTTCTTTATTCGCACAAAAAAACGACACTCAAGCGTATGCAAGTGTGTCGTTTTTTCGTTTTTATGTCATTAACTTAATGACATTGACCCATCGGGTGCTTTTTTACTATGTTCACCTGCGAACATATCACTTTCTAATCATCCCACCACAATTCAAAGAGCGTTCTGCTCTGTCTGTCATAGTAATAGACATAATAGTGGTCATATTTATAGTATTCATCAGGATAAACTATATCAAATCTATCCCCCTCATCAACCATATCTTCTATCAGATTTGAGCCGAGCTCACTGCAAGTTGTATTAAAATGATTAACGTATTTGCAGATTTCTTCTATGTCATCCTTTGTAACATCGCTGTAATAGCCGTTTCGCTTGTACTGCTGGGTGTATTCATCACCGTCATAGTGGTATTCGCAGTAACCGAGTCCGCTTCCGAATCCCGGATGCCATTCTTCCTTTTTATCAGAGTATCCGTATTCAACATGAACCAGCTCATCACCGCTGTCTTTTGAATCCAATTTTGCCTCTATATGCATCCCTGCAAACACACCGCAAACAGCTCCCACAGGAACTAATATTGAAAGAACAATCAGCGCAACAACAGCCGCAATCGGCATTCTTTTTGAGTCAGAATTCTTCTTCATTTTATCACCAATCATTTATAAATCAAGAAAAGGGTCAGACCCCTTTCTTGATTCTAGTTTATTCTTTTAATAAACGCTTTCTTTTCTTTATCCGAAAGCTTTGCGAAGTAATCCATAACGGCTCTGTTCGCAGTTTTTTCAGCTCTGTTATATTCCCTGAAGTCACCGCCGCCGGTTTCCTCAAGCGATTGCTCATCAAAGCTCAGAACCAAATCCATACTGTAAAATCTTTTTCGTGCAATCTTCTCTTTCGCTTCTTTTGCAATCTTTTCATCCTTGCTCTCGGTCAGTCTGACAAGTGACGGAACTGCGCTGTCGCTCATCAATGATATTGCCTCAATGTCAAGCTTTTCAAGCTCACCGGAATTATAGGCATTGATATTATACTCAGCCGAAATTCTGTCGATATCCGCAAAGGTCAGCGCAATGAAAATTATCGCACAGATTATTATTATCGGCTGCATATATTTTACCTTCGGAGCGAAAATATGCAGTATGAAAAATGCAATAACAAAAAGCATCATCAGCATAAATGCACATACAAGAATTCTGTTTACTGAAAGACCATAGATTGAAATATTCAGCCTCATTTTCTGCATTGCAATGATAATCAGCAAAACAGAAAACAGTGAAATAAATGTTGAAAGCGCCTTGATAAATGCGGGGAGCTTTTTATTTTTACGCTCGCAGAGAATCGAAACAGCCGAAACAATTGCAATATTTATAACGCAGATTGCAAACATTTCATAAAATCCCCTTCTTGCAAAAGCGCTTGCTGTGTGGGTATAGCCCTCGGGAAGTATACCTTTGAATGCGCTGAAAAAGTACGCAAGCTGAGAGAAAAGATAAACAATATATGTCAGCGAAATCACTGTTAAAAATGAGGTGCACACTGCTTTGGGCTGTTTATTTGCCGGTGTTTTTTTAACCTGCTTTTTTTCAGTGATATTTCTGTTTCTTGCAAAAAGATATGAATAGAAAAACGGAAGAATAAACAGCGCAATTGCTATTTCAATCAGATAAATTCCGATGTTGTCAACAATCGCTTCAACAAGCCCTTCAAATGCCGCGTCCGAACTTACAAGAAGCGGAATAACAACTATCAGAACGGGAAGCGCACAGAGAACGCCAATTAAAGCACCGAGAGCACCCTTGTTCTTTCCTGCTCCGGCTTTTATTCCTCCAATAACATTTTCGATATTTGCAAAAGGCGCTTCAACGGTTTTAACAAACAGTTCAATAAGCATTTTATAACTTCCTGAAAGCTTAGTCATTCCCCCGCTGATACCAAGACAGTAAATCGCAAACAAGAATAGAATTATCAATACAGAAACGGGCTTAATAAAGCTGTTGTTAAACAGCGAATTACCGACACTCAGTATCAGCGAAAGCCCACCGCAGATTATTGAAAATGCCTTGTTCTTTGCTTCTTTTTTGTAAATAAAAGCAGTTGAAATAGCAAAAATCACCGCATATGAAATTGTAAAGCCGAGTGAGAACACGTGAAAAAGAGAGAAATCAACGGCAATAAAAAGCCCCGCAAGAACAATGAAAATGAATTTGTTTTCTTTCTTTGAAAGCGGAGTGTATTCCTTTTTGGGTACTGCCGTTTTTGGAACAAAATATGTCCCATTGTTTTTTGGATTCTGATTATTATCCATAACTAATCATCCTCTCGATATTCAATTATATCAGCGGGCTGGCAGTCAAGCTCCTTGCAGATTGCATCAAGAGTTGAAAATCTGATGGCTCTCGCCTTGCCCGTTTTAAGTATTGAAAGATTTGCCTGAGTAATGCCGATTCTGTTAGCAAGCTCAAGCGAACTCATCTTTCTTTTTGCAAGCATAACATCTAAATTAACAACAATCATTTAAACCACCAAATCATTATCTTCCTTGATTTCTATAGCCTTCTTGAACACATTTGATAGAACTCTTATAACCAGCGCAACAAACGCTTCGCCCATTGCAAGCAGAATAACCGTTTCAATGGATTTATATAAAAGAGCTATAATAACATATGAAATCAGCCCTACTAAAGAAGCGAATATACAGCATGCGCAGATTATATTCATAAGCCTGACGTTCTTCATATCAAAAACCACGTCTTTTCTTATGTTGCCCATAATCTTATCAAGGCAAATCAGCGCTGCATATCCCACAGGAACAACCGCATAAAACGGATAAATAAGATATTTACCGTGTGTTCCTATCATAACAAAGAAAAACGGGTCGCCCTCATTCTGCTTCATCAGAAACGGAAATGCTATGACAGCGCCTAAAAGCAGAACATAGCACAGCCTTATCACAAATTGACACAGAGTCGTTGATTTCTTATCCATAATCTTCCATCCTTTTTAACAGATTTCACCTATGTTATAGCACCAAAATTATCGTTTGTCAATAATTATTTATCATTTTTCAAAAATCTTATCATACAAAAATCAAGAAAGGGGTCGACCCCTTTCTTGATTTTTTGTGATATAATAAAAGGACGCAAAAAGTTGCATCCTTTTAAAGATTTATACTGTGTTATCTTGATAATAATGCATATCTGAACGGAGCAAGTGTGATTCTTCCGTCCTTCGAGCTTTCGCCGAAGATTGCATATGAATTATCCCATTCATATCCGATTTCAAGTTCCTGGCTTTCCTCGTCGAGATTGATTGCAACCAGAACCTCGTTTGTGTCCCCTGCTCTTTTGTAAGCCGCAGTTTTATGGGAGCAGTAAACGGGAATAAAATCACCGTCAATGAACGCTGAGCAACCTCTTCTGATTTCACCGAGGCGCTTATACCATCTGAGAAGCTCGTCATTGATATTATCCCAATCCATACAAGCTCGGTTGAACGGATCCTTCATGCCCTGCATTCCGATTTCATCACCGTAGTAAATTGACGGAACACCCGGGAGTGTGAACTGAAGCAGTGAGGCAATTTTCATCAGCGAAACGCCCTTGTAATAGCTTTCAATATCAAGCTTATTATGCTCATGCTGCCAATCCCTGCCGTAGCCCTCGGGATCATCACCAACAAGACGGGTTATCGCCCTTTCGGTGTCGTGCGTTCCGATATGGTTCATAAGAATATGAAGCGATTCCTTCGGATAATTTTCAACAATACTCATAACCTCATCGAAAAAAGCACCCGCATTATTGAAACGAACAAAATTCAAAACAGCGTCAGCAAACGGATAGTTCATAACCGAGTCAAGCTGTTTTCCGAGAAGATATCTTCTTCTGATTCCGTACGCAGTTTTATTTGTTGCGTCCTCCCAGACCTCTCCGATAATAACAGCGTCCTCATTCTCCGCTTTTACAGCACTCCTTAAATCATCAAGGAATACATCGGGAAGCTCATCGGCAACATCGAGCCTCCAGCCCTTTATTCCGCATCGCATCCATTTTCTTAAAATGCCGTTCTCAGAGCAGATATATTCTCTGTAATTTTCGTTTTCCTCAATAACCTCGGGAAGAAGCTTTATGCCCCACCAGCTCTGATAGTCATCGGGATAGTTGATGAATTTATACCACGGAAAATAGGGACTGCTCTTTGAGTTATACGCGCCGATACTGTCATAATTGCTATACATATTAAAATACTTACTGTCGCAGCCCGTATGGCTGAAAACGCCGTCGAGAATTATTGATATTCCCAGCTTTTCAGCCTCGGAGCAGAGGGATTTCAAATCCTCCTCAGTACCGAGCAGCGGGTCAATTCTCTCATAGTCGGCAGTGTCGTATCTGTGGTTTGAATTTGCTTCAAATATCGGGTTGAGATAAATACAGGATACGCCGAGCTCTTTGAGATATGCGAGTTTCTGCTCAATTCCCTTGAGGTCGCCGCCGAAATAGTCATTGTTCCAGATTCCGTTCATCTGTTCCTCAGCCCAAAACGGCTCTTCGCCCCACTTTCTCATAACTCTTGAAGGGCGAACACCTTGTTTTTCCTTACCCGAAGCGAAGAATCTGTCCGGAAAAATCTGATAGATTATTCCGCCTTTGAGCCATTCGGGAGTTTTATAATCTTCATCATAAACTGTCTGCTGAAATTCACCGCCGTCTATGGTTATATCGCCGATTCCGTTTCCTGAATTTGTTATGAAACTCTTGCCAAACGGCGTTTCAAGTTCAAAATGATACCAATAAAGTCCCGAGGTCGTTGCCGAGAAATGCACTTCCCAGATTTCGCAGTCCTCATCGGTGTGACCTGCCCAAAACATATTGTAATAAACAGTACTTTCCCAGTCCTTTGTAACGCAAAGAAGCGCTCCGTTGCAACACATTGAACGCGGAACGCATATTTTAAGCTTAACCTCTTCGCCAACCTTTATGGCACGAATCAGTGACTTGTATTCAGGATTTCGAGAATTAAATACTGTCATAGTTTCAAATAGTAGGGGCGGATATTATCCGCCCGCTTTTTATTTCTTTCTAGATGCTTTTTTAACCGAACGCTTTGGAGCAGCCTTTTTAACGGGTGCTTCCTCAAGCACAACAGGCTTTGTATTCCAGATTCTGTTTGCATAGTCCATAATTGAACGGTCTGCGCTGAAAATGCCTGCACCGCTGATATTCATAAGGCTCATCTTTGTGAAAGCATCCGTATCCTTATAGGTTTCGGTAACGCGCTTCTGAGCCTTCTGATAATCTTCGAAATCAGCAAGAGCCATATACGGGTCGTTGTATTTGAGTGTATTTGCAACATCCTCAAAGTTTCTTCCCCAAATGCCTGCAGAAATGAAATCAATTGCATTTCTGAGAGTTTCGTTATTATTATAATAATTCATCGGATAATAACCGATTCTCTTAAGGTCCTCAACCTCGGGAGTTTTCATTCCGAAGATGAAGATATTATCGCTGCCGACCTGCTCATTAATCTCAACATTTGCACCGTCGAGAGTACCGAGTGTTACAGCACCGTTAAGCATGAGCTTCATATTTCCTGTTCCCGAAGCTTCAGTTCCTGCAAGTGAAATCTGCTCGGAAATATCTGCTGCAGGCATAAGAAGCTCTGCAAGAGTAACGCTGTAGTCCTCAATGAAAACAACCTTGAGCTTTTCGTTTACATCGGGGTCGCTGTTGATGAGATGTGAAAGCGAATCAATAAGCTGAATAAGGAGCTTAGCCATTCTGTAGCCGGGAGCAGCCTTTGCAGCAAAGATATAGGTTTTCGGGAAATAATCAGCATTCGGATTATCCTTTAACATCTGATACTCTGCTATAATATTAAGGATATTCAGCTGCTGGCGCTTATATTCATGAAGTCGCTTAACCTGTACATCGAAGATTGAATCGGGATTGATTTCAATGCCCATTGCCTTCTTGACATATTTTGCAAAGCGAACTTTGTTTTCACGCTTGATTGCAGCAAACTCGGCAAGAACCTTCTTGTCATCTGCAAAATCTCTGAGCTTAAGAAGCTCGTCGGACTGAGTGATAAAGCTATCGCCGATAAGAGAAGTGATATACTCTGTAAGCTTCGGGTTTGCCTGGCAAATCCATCTTCTGAACGCAATACCGTTTGTTACATTGCAGAATTTTTCAGGAGTGAGCTTATAGAAATCAGAGAAAACAGTATCCTTCAGAATCTCGCTGTGGAGAGCGGAAACGCCGTTAACGCTGTGTGAGCCCGCAACACAAAGATTAGCCATCTTAACTATTCCGTTTGAAACGATTGCCATTCTTTCAACTCTGTCGGCATCACCTGTTGCGCTCCATACATATGCTCTGAAACGGTTGTCAATTTCCTTGGTAATCTGATAGATTCTCGGAAGGAGTCTTGAATAAAGCTCCTCACTCCAGCACTCAAGCGCTTCTTTCATAACGGTGTGATTGGTGTATGCAACTGTTCTTGTTACAATTGACCATGCCTCATCCCAGCCGTATCCGCATTCATCAAGCATAATTCTCATAAGCTCGGGAATTGCCATTGTCGGATGGGTATCGTTGATATGAATTGCAACCTTCTCAGGAAGATTGTCAAGAGTGCCGTACTCGGTTAAGTGGCGCTGAATGATATCCTGGATTGAAGCAGAAACAAGGAAATACTGCTGACGGAGTCTTAAGGATTTTCCTTCGGGAGTTTCATCGGCAGGATAAAGAATCTTTGAAATTGCCTCAGCCATAGCGCTCTGCTCCATAGCCTTGACATATTGACCCTGATTGAACTGGTCGAAGTCAAAAGCAGGCTTCTTTGCAGCCCAGAGACGAAGCTTTGCAACGCCCTTGCCCTTACCCGAAACATACATATCATAAGGAACAGCAGTAATAACATTTGCGTCTGCATAATTTACATTGTGATATTCGCCGTTCCAGCTTTCTTCGATATGGCCTTCAAAAACGACCTCTCTTGCTCTTTCATTTCTCGGAACAAGCCAAACCTCACCGCCCGGAAGCCAGATGTCGGGAAGCTCGGTCTGCCAGCCTTCAACAAGCTTTTGCTTGAAAATACCTGCCTCATATCTGATGCAGTAGCCCATTGAACGGAAACCGTTTGTTGCAAGTCCGTCAAGATAGCAGGCAGCAAGTCTTCCTAAACCGCCGTTTCCGAGACCTGCGTCTCTTTCCTGCTCATAGAGCTTTTCAAGCTTAACATCCATTGAAGCAAGTGCTTTTTCAACAACTTCGGTTAAACCTAAGTTGTAAAGATTATTCTTCAAAGACCTGCCCATTAAGAATTCCATCGAAAGATAGTAAATTCTCTTTGAATCCTGGTTATTTGCTGTATCGTTAAATTCAGCGTTCATCTCGGCAATTTTGTCGCGAACTATCATTGAAACAGCACTGTAAAACTGCATATCCGAAGCGTGTTCAGCAGAAACGCCGTGATAGTGCGAAAGCTTATCAATGATGCTCTTCTTTGCCTGAGCAACTGTTACATTTTTCATACAAATCCTCCAAAAAAGTTTGCTAATTGCATTAAAATATGCTTTGACTTTGTATATTATACACTAACATATAGAGAAAATCAAGAATTGTTGATTATCTATAATAACAAAAATTCAGTACAAAATTTGTCTATTTTGCTTTCTTCTTTAAAAACTTTCCTAAAATCAGCTCTGCAAGTTCTTTTATCGGTTTGAGATTGAGAACGAACATTGCAAGAACAAGCAATATTTCAATAGCATATGTCATTCTTCCTCCCTCGCCAAAGAGAAGAACAATGCACTGTGCTATAAGTATTCCGATTTCCGCAAATAATATCGGAAGCTTGTATCTGATTTTAACATACTTTCTTGTATGTGCGCCTCTTGAAGCGAAAACAACCGCAAATGAAACAACTGTTGCAACCGCTGCGCCGTTTGCGCCGCTTCTCGGAATAAGAATCAAATTGAGAATAACATTTGTTGCGGCGCCCGAAAGTGCTGTTACCATTGCCATTACCGACTTCTTTTCAGCCATATAAACAGAGGCAAGGAAATTTACCAAACAACTGATTGATGTTGCAATAACCAAAATCGGAACATAGCGCCAGGAATTATAATACGACGGCGCAACAAGTATTTTTGTGAAGAGCTGACATAAAAGAATCAGCATTGAAGCAACGGCAAATATTCCGCCGCTGTACACTCTGAATACCTTCGTGAAAAAGTCCGCCCTGCCCTCGTTATCGTATTCGTCAACAGCGCTTAGCTGCCATGCATCAATAAATATTGATGAGAACATAACAATGAAATTAGGAATTTTCGAAGCTGCGGTATAAAGTCCGTTATCAGCGGAGCCGATGAAATAGGTTATCATATATCTGTCGGAAACATTGATTACCCACCAGAGAATGATTGTCGGCATAAGCGGAATCGAATACTTAAGCATATCAACCTTAAGTTTCTTTTCAATCTTTCCGAAGGTAAGATATCTCCACAGCTTTTTAGTAACAAAGAAGAATGTTATCGAGCATGCGTCCGAAGCAACAATTGCAAGGATGTAGCCCGTTACGCCCATATGCAGAGGACCGAGGAAAAGCAATGTGAAAAGCAGTGTTGTTGCAGTTGCAATTATTCCGTCTATTGCAAATGTTCGAACATGTCCCATTCCGCGGACAAACTGCTGACAGAGCTGACGCGTTCCCGAAACAAGAACGAAAACATATATTAGAATAATATAGTCGCCAAGCTTAAAATCATTGATTTTTATCAGGCTCAAGGGATATGCGAATAAAAGAAAAACTAAAAATCCCTGAATAGTTGTTCTGACGCCGACAGTGAAAACCGCTGTTTTATCCGTCGCTTTATCAAGCGCAAAACGAAGCGCCGCGCTGTTTATCTGAAGAAAGACAATCGGAATTAAAACATTCGCCGTCTGCTGAACAAGGTCGGCAGCACCGTACTGTCCGCTTGCCATCATTCGCGTTACGAACGGCATTAAAAGGAAGCTTAACACCTTTGATGAAAAGGTTCCGATTGCAAATATTAAAGTGTTTGTCGCTAACTTTTTATACTTATCCAAAATGTTTACCTCAATATAATCGGGTGGGGGCAGAGCCCACCCTCAACTCTTCACTCTTAATTCTTCACTCTTAACTCAATTAATAGCTCCAGCTTCCGCCGCTGAACCTCATAATATTCGTCGAGGAGGTCTGGTTTGAGCTTGCTTTATAGTTATTTCCTCCGATGATGAAATCATATTCACCGCCGTGGAAAATCTGAGCCATATCGTCATTATCTTCGCCGTCAAGGTCGTTGCTTCTGAGCATAATTTTCGTCTTTTTGCTGTTCATATTAAACTCTTTCATAACAAGCTGATTATCCTCAATGCTCGCATAGAAAAGTCTGTTTTTATCCGTTATCGGATAGCAGCGGTTTGTTCTTGTTTCCTTGAGAACAAAGGTTTTTTCACTTCCGAATTTCTGACGGACAATGTTATATTTTCCGTCGCTTTCGGAATTCTTTTCTATATAGTAAAGGAAACCGTTTTCCATAACAAATTTATCGCATTCTTCAACACTGCAATTTGCTCTGAATTTGCTTGCATCCTCTTCTCTTGCACGGTTATCAATTGTTAAAAACTCAAGTTCATTGCCATTGTTGACAGTGAAGAAAACCCTTTTCTTTGAAATGCCGACAAGCTTCAGCTCGTTTTCTGCCGAATAATAAATGGTTCTCGGCTCAAGCTTCTTTAAATCCATAACGCAAAGCGCATTTGCATTTGTTATGAAATAAACCTTTGAATCGTAAACATATGCAAACCTGACATTCTCGGCAATCGTTTCAGGCTTTGAAGAGCCTTTCTCAAGTCTTTTGAGTCTGCTCTTTGTTTCATCAACGAAATATATGTATTCCCCTCTTAAATTCAGTGATGAAAGCTTGTGCCCGGTTTTATAAACTCGGGTGTAGCCCTCATAAGAAGGAGTAATACGGTATATTCCCCTGCCCTGTGAGATATGATAGATATAATTCGTATCCGTTCCTACAAGACCGCCGTTGAGAAGATTGCCGAGCTGATTGCCCGCCTTTTCTCCATTGGATTTCATTTCCTTGTGCTCGAAATAATCCATCAGCTTTTCGGTGGTTGTTGTCTTTCCCTTAATATCCTCTTCAACAAAGTCAACCGCCTTTTGCGGAATGAGCTGTTTTAAGTCATAATCGGGAACAAGCACCTTAACCGTTATAATAAACGATGCAAGAGCCACAACCGCAAGGGCAATAAGTATTAAGATGAACTTGCCGAAGGTCATCTTCTTTTTTCTCTTTTTGGGCTTTGATTTTACGCCCGCTATTTCATCATCAAAATAATCCTTTTTCATTATCTTGTCTGTCCGTCTCCGTAAATCAAATACTTTGTTGATGTTAACTGTTCAATTCCCATCGGTCCTCTTGCGTGGAGCTTCTGGGTTGAAATTCCTATTTCGGCACCAAGACCGAATTCTCCGCCGTCGGTGAATCTTGTTGATGCGTTTACATATACAGATGATGAATCGATGCACTGCATAAACTTCTTTGCATTATCATCATTATTGGTTATTATCGCTTCGCTGTGACCCGTTGAATGCACGTTGATATGTTCAATCGCCTCATCAAGCGAATCAACGGTTTTAACACTGATTATATAATCAAGATACTCGGTATAAAAATCCTCTTCATTTGCTTCATTTATATCGGGGCAAACTGCTTTTGCTCTTTCGTCCCCTCTTATTTCAACGCTTTTTTCATCAAGCTTTGCTTTGATGGCAGGAAGAGCCTTTTCAATTATTTTGCTGTGAATAACAAGGCTTTCACAGGCATTGCAAACGCTGATTCGCTGTGTTTTTGCATTGAAAATAATATCAGCAGCCATTTGAATATCGGCGCTTTCATCAACATAAATATGGCAGTTGCCCGAGCCCGTTTCAATAACGGGAACCTTTGAATTGTCAACAACGGCTTTAATTAGTCCCTTTCCGCCTCTCGGAATCAGGCAGTCAAGATATTCGCGCATTGCCATAAGCTCGTTTGCGCTTTCTCTTGAAGTGTCCTCAACAAGCTGAATTGCCTCTCTCGGAAATCCCGCTTTTTCAAGCGCTTCCTGCATAACAAGAGTTATTTCAAGATTTGAATTGATTGCCTCTTTTCCGCCTCTTAAAATAACAGCGTTCGAACTTTTAAGGCAGAGCGCTGCAGCGTCGGCAGTTACATTCGGACGAGCCTCATATATTATTCCGATAACGCCCATAGGAACTGTTATCTTTTTTATCTTAAGTCCGTTTTCTTTTTCATATTCATAAACGGTTTTTCCGCAGGGCTCGGGAAGGGAGGCAACCTGCTTTACACCGTCGGCAATGCCTTCAATACGGTTTTCATCGAGCATAAGCCTGTCCAAAAGGCCTGCATTAAGACCGTTTTTTTCTCCGTTTTCAATGTCTTTTTTATTTGCCCTGATTATTCTTTCCTTTTTATCAAGCAGAGCATTTGCAATTTCAAAGAGCGCCCTGTTTTTATCTTCGGCGCTGACCATTGCCAGAAAGCCCTGCGTTTTTCTTGCTTTCTTTCCTAGTTCCAAAACTGTCATAATATCACCTTATAATCGGGCGTGGGCAGAGCCCACCCTCAACTCTTCACTCTTTACTCTTCACTATTCACTGCCTGAAAGAACGTTCCGACGCTCTTTCCCTCAATAATCTTATAAATCTTCGTTGGCTTTGCTCCGTTTGCAATAACAACGGGAACACCTGCATCTGTTGCAATCTTTGCCGCTTTTATCTTAGTTGCAAATCCGCCCGTTCCTCTTGAGCCTGCGCCTCCCGCAAGGTTTTCGATTTCGGGAGTTATTTTTTCAACAACCTCAATAAGCTTTGCATTTTCGTTTTCGCTCGGATCGCTGTCGTAAAGTCCGTTTGTATCCGTAAGCATTATGAGCATATCTGCATTGGTAAGCGCTGAAACGGCTCCGCTCAGGCAATCGTTATCTCCGTTTATAAGCTCCTCAACCGAAACGCTGTCGTTTTCATTGACAATCGGTATTGCCCCGTATTCAAGAAGCTGATTGAAGGTGTCAAGGAGATGAGCTCTGCTTTCAGCGTTTTCAAGAACATCAAATGTAAAAAGCAGCTGAGAAACAACCACATCATATTCACCGAAAAGCTTGTCATACATAAACATAAGCTCTCCCTGACCGACTGCAGCAAGCGCCTGAAGGCGTTTTGTTTCGTTCGGTCTTTCGCTGAGATTAAGCCTTCCCATTCCAATTCCGACCGCACCCGAGGTAACAAGAATAATCTCGTGTCCCATATTGTGCAAATCGGCGAGCACCGAAATAAGCTTTGCCATTCTTGCAATATTAACCTTGCCCGTTTTGTGCGTTAAAGTCGAGGTTCCGACCTTAATGACATAACGCCTTTTTTGAATATTTTCCATATGGCTATAATACTCCATTTTAGCTTTTATAATAAAAATTTTAAAATATTATAACACAATATATATCCACTTGCAATTAATAATTTAATAAATTCCGAAATATTGACAATAATAAAAAAGAAAATCAGTTTCGGAGGAAAAATTATGGACAGAAGAACCTATATAAGAATAAGCTCATATCTCGGTTTTGCACTTTTTGTTTTGATTGCATTTGCAATGATAAACACTAAAAATATGGTTGATTACCGAGATAAATTAGAGGTATCATACCAGCAGTCATTAAGCGAGCTCGGTGACTGTTTAGAGAACGTCAACACCGATTTAACAAAGAGTCTATACTCAAATAATTCAGGCGAAATCTATGATTTAAGCAGGGATTTATACGCCTCCTGCTCAGTTGCAAAAAATGCACTTTCAAGGCTTCCCGTATCCCAGTTGGAGCTTTCAAACACATATAAATTTCTCAGCCAGGCAAGCGATTATGCCCAGTATATCGGAGCAAAAATCGAAAACGGAGAAGCAATCAGCGAAAAGGAGCACAAAAACCTTGCAAAACTGCTCGAATATTCCGAAAAGCTCAGCAATGAAACGCAGAAAATGATAAGAATTTCCCAGGCAGGCGCAAAAATAACCGACGGCGAAATCAAAAGCACTGCAAAAATTTCAAAGAGCGCGCTTTCAAACAGTTTTTCACAGAGTGCCAAGACATTTGAGAGCTTCCCCACCCTGCTCTATGACGGACCTTTTTCGGACAGCGTTTTAAACAAAAAATCTAAATATATCTCATCGCAAAAAAAGGTTTATTCAAGAGAAAAATGCAGAAAAATTGCCGCAAAATGCATTGATACAGACACTGCATTTATCAGCTTTCAAAGTGATGATAAATCAAAGCTTCCCGCCTATACTTTCAACTCGGCAAGATACAATATTTCAGTCACAAAACAGGGCGGATTTATCAAATCAATTATCTATTCAGGTGCTGTAAAAAGCTCAAATATCAGTCAGGAAAACGCGGTTAACATTGCAAAGGAATTTCTTTCATCAATCGGATATAAAAATATGGCTGAAAGCTATTATTCAACTGAAAATAACATCTGCACGATTAACTTCTGCTATTGTAAAAACGGCGTTTACTGCTACAGTGATTTAATCAAATGCGGTGTGTCTATGGAGGACGGAAAAATCATATCTCTTGACTCTCAGACCTATCTCACAAACCACCTTAAAAACCGCAGTTTCTCGCCGAAAATAAGCAAGAGCAAAGCCGCTTCGCTCGTCTCTCCCTATCTTACAATCAACTCGTCAAAAAAATGCGTTATTCCAAAGGAAAACGGCAAGGAAGCTGCCTGCTGGGAATTCGATTGTACAAGCTC
>CAJOEV010000039.1 GCA_905233545.1 uncultured Eubacterium sp.
TCATAATAATATCAACTCCTTCACTGTTAATTGTATCACAAACAAAATAATCCTGCAATATAATACAACTGCCGGAACAATCAGCAGTTTTTCCTCATTTATAAATTAATTCTCCTTGCAAAGCTTTTAATCATAATAGCTATAAATAACATACTTTCCGGAATCAAACTTCTTAAATTTCAGAACATTAACCTTTGTTTTCTTTTTAATGTTTTTCAAAGCCTGTTTGTATGTTATTTCTTTTGGAAAACGCGAACCGTATTGAGTGTGACCCTGTGCACGCCAAACATATTTTTTATCCTTTTTCTTGTATTGATACAGCCTTATCACTTCAGTTCCCGTGTCGACATGTTCCTGAGTAAGAAGATATTTTCTGTCTTTTGAAAAGCTGACAATACTGCCGTACAAAACCTGATGCTTAACAGCTCTGTTTTCTTTATTTTTAACATAAACACGGGTTCTCTGCTTCAGCGAATCACCCTTATCAACTATAAGCGCTTTCTGTTTTCCGTAAGGAGTCTTGACGGTTAAATAATTATACCCTATAAAACCCACATCGTAATTATCATAGTAGTAATTTATTACTGCTTTATACGACGAAAAGCCCTTTTTCTTCGCCTGTGCGCTCATCGGAACAGCAAACAGCGCTGATAAAACAAATATTAGCGCTAAAAAGATTGAAATTGTTTTTTTCATAGTTATCACCTCGATATGAAATAATTATATCATAAACTAAGTATTACCACAACAAAAAAGGAACTGCACTGCGCAGTTCCTTTCAATTTTCTATATATCTTTATTTTGTTGTTATCTTTTTAACATCGCTCCAGGAGGAATAAACCTTCTTGCCGCCGCTGAGCTTATATGACCTCATACGAACATAATAAGCTTTTTTGCCCTTGAGATTTTTAACCGTCTTTTTGAAGGTTTTGTTGCCTTTTACGGTTACAAGCTTCTTGCTTGAAGTCATTGCTCTGTTGGTGGCATACTGAACCTGGTAGCCCTTTGCGCCCGTTCTCTTCTTCCATCTGATTGTAAAGCCTTTTTTGATTTTCTTAAGGCTTGTTACAACGGGTGCGCTTACCTTTGCATAATGAACGGTGAATTTTGTGTTATAATATTCTGCGCCGAAAAGATTCTTAAAGCTTTTTTCGGTAAGAGAATATGTCTTTTTGGAATACGCATTCTTTGCCTTAATCTTCTTTACATCGCTTCTTGAGCCCTTGTAGTAAACATCACTGACTGCGCCCGTATCTTCAAAGGCATCGTCATAAATGTTTGTAACGCTTGTCGGAATGGTGAACTTTAGTGTCTCGCAGGTGCCAAACGCCAGCTGACCGATATATTTAACAGTGCTTGGAATTTCAACAGTTTCAAAATCAACCGTCTGGCATGCGCCTGCTGCAATAAGAACGGTTCCCTTTTTAATCTTGAAGTTCTTGTACTCTTCGGGAACATCGCCGTGGTCATACCAATCATTATTAACGCCAATCATATAGCCGTTGTTATACAGAACGCCGTCCTCATATAAATCCTCATTTAAAAGGTAAGAAGCAGCATTTAAACCATACAGCTCAATATCAACTATTCCGTCGGGAAGAACAAAGTCCTCGGCGCTGCACCACATAAATGCCGAATTTCCGATTTTGGTTATTCCCTTTTTGATAACAACCTTTTTTATGCCCTCAGCTCTGTAAAACGCGTTTGAACTGATTCTGCCTGTTCCGCTGATTGTGAGCAGTCCCGTTTCCGAATCAAATGTATATGTTGCATTTGTTCCGCATGAGCCCGTCGGATTGGCAACGAGGTCGACCTTTGCCTGTGCAGTGAAGGTGAAGCCTGCGCTTACGCTGAGCACCATAACAATTGCTAAAAATAAACTTATAACTTTTTTCATACTATCTTCCTTTCAAAAATATATTATTCAGCAGTTTTATTATACAACAATCAAACTGAAAAATCAATCAGCCGAAAGAATGATATAAACAAATCACGGCTCGGTGTCAATGACACAAAGCCGTGATGTTTTTTTAATGATATTAGGTTTTACGGTTCAAAAATCGAATATTTATAATAGCTGAAATACTTAAACTTGTATACATCGACCTTTGCTTTTTTATTGATTTTTTCTTTTGCCTGGTCCTGGGTAATTTCCTTTTTGAAGGATGCGCCGTGCTGAGCTGTTGCCTGGGCAACCTTGACATATTTCTTGTCCTTCTTCTTGTATTTATAAAGTCTGAAGATATCGTGACCTAATTCAATTCTTTCAATAGAAAGAAAATATGTTCTGTTCTTTGCATCAAAATAGACAATCGAACCCGGAATAGTCTGCATAAGTACTGCCTTTTCGGTTTTCTTACTGCTCGATTTCTTCTTTGATTTCTGTTTGATGTAAATTCTGGTCTTTGAACGGTATTCCGAACCTAAAGAAACAATCAGTGCCTTCTGCTTTCCGTAGCGTGTTTTTAATGTTAAATAGTTATAGCAACCGTATTCACAGCGGCTATTTTTGTCGTTTTTAACAAGAAGCTTCTTTTCGAAGGTTTCGCAGTATCTTATGCAAGCTTTATATGAACTGTGCTTTTTCTTTGCCTGAGCACTCATCGGAATTGAAAACATTGCAGTCATTACTACGGTCATTGCAAGCAATAACGAAATTATTTTTTTCATAAACACATAATCCTTTCTTTTAAACATCACAAATATACACAAGCGGTTATTCCGCTATATATTTCGCTGGGAATTTTTATTATAGCACATAAAAATCCATTGTACAATTATATAGAACAAAAAAATTGATAGAAAATTTTTTCTCTGTTTTATATATTTTCAACAAAAAACGGTGCACATTATATTGATTTGCACCCAAATATCGTCCGCTTTTTTCAAAATCTTGATTAGCAGTTGATAGAAAAATAAATTTGTGATAGGATGTTGTTCAGAAATATTTACGCAGGAGCTTTCAAAAAATGGAACATAAAATTATTAAGAAAACAATATGGTATTTGTTTACCGTTGTTTTTTTCGGAATATTTTATTATTTTCTTCCGTTTGCAGGTGATGACTGGGCATGGGGCTCACAAACCGGAATTAACAGACTCAATAACGCTTTCAGCGGATACAACGGAAGATATCTTGGCAATATTCTAATCATCCTCATAACAAGGTCGGTTGTTGCAAAACTTGTTTTATGCTCGCTTACAATGTTTCTGCTCGTTTTTATTCTGTGTAAAATATTTGACGGCTTATCAAAAGAAAAAAACGGCACCGTTAATTATATTCTCGCTTTTTCATCGGTTTTGGTTTTAGTTGTACCGAACCAGATTGCTTTCGGTGAACTTCAGCCCTTTCAGATTTTCGGCTCAACAGTTGGGTGGCTCAGCGGATTTACAAATTATGCTGTTCCCTCGGTATTGATTCTGATATTCTATTATTTTGCTGCAAACAAAGGCTTTGAAAACATATGGGTTTACATATTCCTTGTTTTTGACGGAATCGTCGCCTGTCTCTGCGTTGAACACTATTCATTGTTCTGTATGCTATTCAGCTTTGCAGTTGTTGCATACCGATTCTATCATTACAAAAGAATCTGCAAAAAATCCCTGTTTTTCTTTTCGGGCTCATTTGTCGGCTCTTTGATTATGTTTTCAAACAGCTCGTACAGGCTTATGCAAAAAGGAGATGTCAACGAAAACCAAAGAGCAGTCGGCTTTTTAGGCTCGTTCAAACAATATGCAAAATACATTTTCGGCGAGAATGCAAATGAAACACTCGTTGCGGTTTTCACCGCGGTTTTGCTTCTTTCAATTGCAGCATTCTTAATATTCTTTTTTATCAAATCATACAAAGCTTTTAAAAGCAGAAATATTATAAATCTTTTGCCGATGATATGCCTTGTTGTTATGACCCTTCCCCTGCTTGTCACCAACAGCGGAAAGGAAATCTATGTTGTTGCACCGAGATGCTATTTTCTTCAGTACTTTATGCTTGTTATTTACTTCTTTAAAAAGTTCTCGGACAAAAATAAAGCGGGAAGAATTTCATTTGATAAAAAAGCTGTAACGGGACTTAAGCTCTGCCTGGCAGCACTTATCGTTTTAACGGGAATTCTTTATTTCAATCTTGATTATACGGGATATATAAGGAACAAGACCGTTGATACAGCGCTTGATAATGATTATTCAACCATTGAAATAATCGAATATCCAAAGGGCATTGAGCACATACAGTGGTCAAGCAATTTCATAACTAAAGAAACATATCTTGAAAGATATCGGAATTTCAAAAACATACCGAAAGATAAAGAACTTGTTTTAGTTTCAAGTGAGTGAAAAAACAAGGCTCAGGAATAATTCCTGAGCCTTCTTATTTTGGGCACCAATCGGGCACCATTGACACCAAATCAGTTATAAGACAGCATATCTGTTCATTATAAAATCAACAACATAGTTTTTATCAACATCAATATCAATGCCATCAGCAATCTGCTGTACCGTCTCTCTACTGAGGGGCGTTTTTTTGAATTCTATGTTGTTTTCATTAACGAACTCTTTCCATAGCGAAATAAGCAGGTCTTTCTTGCTGACATCAGTCGAAGTGTAGCCCCTTGAAATCAAAGCAATATTGTTATCGAAATTCGGAGCAAGTTTAACCACTTCGCCTGTTGCAGCATCACGAAACACACCGTAGTTGTTGGTGTGTCTGTCCATATTGTAGCAAAGCGTATCCATAAAAATAAGTTTAACAAAATCGCTTGCTATTTCAGGCGAAAACTCAAGCAGTTTTTTATAACTGTATGTGTAGTCCTCGTTTTCACCTACAAAAGCGACTGCGGGTTCGAGGTCATAACGCTTGTTTTCGGTGAAATCAGCAGTCACAACACAATCGTCGTGCTTTTCGTAAACAGCCATATCGTAACCGAAATACTGACCAAGTTTGCAGATAAAGATTTCTGAAAACTGTTCCAAGGCGGATTCACGCTTATACATAAACCACTTGCCATCGTGAAGTTTCCAGCATTTTTCAAAACTACCAATATTTGTAAGTTCAGGCGAGCGAGAGTTTTTATTGTTCAGTTTTTCAGCACTTGATACGCTTTCAAAAGAACCAAACAATGCAACATCTGCGTAACTGTCATCGTTAAACAGAATATCGTTATACTCAATATCCTCGCCATCCGCCTTGAACCAATAGTTATCAGTAATCGTCGCAGCGTGAGCACGAAGAACAGTTGCAATATCGCTAGTGTCAGTCATTCGCAAAACTTTTTTGAGAAGCCTTGAGTTTGTTCTGTGTTTATCAATAGCACGACCAGTAAGCCAGCCCTCAATGCTCGCACCTTGATTCAACTGCAAAGGCAACATTGCATTATTATCAAGAACGATATCATTTTCAATCCTTGAAACAACATCATTCTTATGCATCAGATATCCGTTCATCGTCTCACCTCCTCAATTTAGTAATAGTATTATATCAAATAATTATTGTATTCGCAACCGCATTTTGTGAATGAATAAAAACGCCCGGATTTCTCCGAGCGCTTTGAACTGTAATTAGTATTGGGCTTTCGGTACTTTATGTCAATTACTTTGAAGCTTCTTCAACTGCAACTGCACAAGCAACTGTTGCTCCAACCATCGGGTTGTTGCCCATTCCGATGAGTCCCATCATTTCGACATGAGCGGGAACTGAGGATGAGCCTGCAAACTGTGCGTCTGAATGCATTCTTCCCATTGTGTCGGTCATACCGTAGGAAGCGGGGCCTGCTGCCATATTATCGGGGTGGAGAGTTCTTCCTGTTCCGCCGCCCGATGCAACAGAGAAATACTTCTTGCCTTTTTCAACACATTCTTTTTTGTATGTTCCTGCAACGGGATGCTGGAATCTTGTGGGGTTGGTTGAGTTACCTGTGATAGAAACGTCGACGCCCTCTTTCCACATGATTGCAACGCCTTCGGTTACATCGTTTGCACCGTAGCAGTTAACCTTTGAACGAAGACCTGTTGAATAGGGCTTACGGAATACTTCCTTAACCTCACCGGTGTAGTAATCCATCTCGGTTTCAACATATGTGAAGCCGTTGATTCTTGCGATAATCTGAGCAGCGTCTTTGCCGAGACCGTTAAGGATAACTCTTAAGGGCTGCTTTCTTACTTTGTTTGCCTTCTCAGCAATACCGATTGCGCCTTCAGCAGCAGCGAATGATTCGTGACCTGCAAGGAATGCAAAGCACTCAGTTTCATCTTCAAGAAGCATTTTGCCGAGGTTACCGTGACCGAGACCAACTTTTCTCTGGTCTGCAACTGAACCGGGGATACAGAAAGCCTGGAGACCTTCGCCGATTGCAGCAGCAGCGTCTGCAGCGCGGGTGCAGCCCTTCTTAAGAGCGATTGCACAGCCTACAGTATATGCCCACTTAGCATTTTCAAAGCAGATCGGCTGAATGCCTTCTGTGATTGTATAGGGGTCAAAACCCTTTGCCTGGCAGATTTCTCTGCACTCTTCGATTGATTTAATGTCGTATTTTTCGAGAACAGCAAGGATTTGCTTCTCTCTTCTGTCATATGATTCAAATAAAGCCATTTTCAAATCCTCCTTACTCTTTTCTCGGGTCGATAACTCTTACTGCGTCATCAACTCTTCCGTACTTGCCCTGTGCCTTTTCAAATGCGGTGTTTGCATCATCACCAGCCTTAATGAAATCCATCATCTTGCCGAAGTTAACAAACTTGTAGCCGATAATCTGGTCTTCATCATCAAGAGCAATACCGGTGATATAACCGTCTGTCATCTCAAGATAACGAGGTCCTTTTGCAAGTGTTCCGTAAAGAGTTCCGACCTGTGAACGAAGTCCTTTACCGAGGTCCTCAAGACCTGCGCCGATAACAAGTCCGTCCTCAGAGAATGCACTCTGGGTTCTTCCGTATACTATCTGAAGGAAGAGCTCTCTCATTGCAGTGTTGATTGCATCGCAAACAAGGTCTGTGTTAAGAGCTTCAAGAATTGTTCTTCCGGGAAGAATTTCAGAAGCCATAGCAGCTGAATGAGTCATACCCGAACAGCCGATTGTTTCAACAAGTGCTTCCTGAATAACGCCCTCTTTAACGTTAAGAGTGAGCTTGCAGGTTCCCTGCTGAGGAGCACACCAACCGATACCGTGAGTAAATCCGGAAATGTCCTTAACTTCCTTTGCCTTAACCCACTTTGCTTCCTCGGGAATCGGAGCTGCGCCGTGAGCAACGCCCTGAGCTACCGGGCACATTGTTTCAACTTCATGTGAATAAACCATATACATTAACTCCTTTGCTTTATTCTTGTGATATATAAATAATTTAGGCATTGAGGATTCGAACCGAGTAAGCCTTAAATTGCATATTTCACGCCCCTTTTTTCGCTTTTTGTCTAACCATACGACAGTATGCTTGCACCAAAAAAACGAAAAAATGAACGCAAACTATGCAATTTAAGGTGCTTCGCAGTTTTGACCTGTTCATTTTTTGCAAAGACAAGGCAAAGCGGTGAAGCAAGGCTGGCGCCTTACAAGGCGCTTTAACGCAGTATTTGTGAAAAAGGGACGGTCAAAACCTTGCTGGGTTCGAATCCTCAATGCCTATACGCTAATATTATATAGGATTATACGCTTTACTGCAAGAAAAATTTTAAAAAACCAAAGCGTTATTCGTCAGTCTCTGCGGTTTTTTATAACAATTCCCCTGCTTCGGGCTTCGGAAACCAACTCCGTTCGGGTTTTGAAGCCCGTTTTTTCCATAAGGTGCTGAATGTGACTTTTGACTGTTGCAACGGAAAGATTCAGCCTTTGGGCAATAACCGCATTCGTGTCGCCCGTTGTCAGCTCCTTAAGGATATCAAGTTCACGCTCGGTGAATTCATGGTTGGTTGTGTTGCCGATATGAATAAGGGGCGTTTCGTCGGGATAGATATTCTCGCCAGCCATTGTGCGCTGCATAACATCAAGAATGCTGTCCTTCTGAGTATCCTTGTACCAGAACGAATCCACTCCGATTTCTCTTGCCCTTGAAAGCCACGAATACTCGGGCATTGAGGTAACAATAATAACTTTTGTTTCGGGGAATTCTTTTTTTATTTCCTCGGCGGCGTCGAGTCCGCTGTGACCGAGTTCTGTCATAACATCCATTAAAATCAAATCAACCCTGTTCATTCTGCACACTGAAAGCGCGGCGGACGCATTTGCAACCGACAGCAGATGATTAAACTTTTCACTTGATTTGATGTATATTTCAAAAAGCTCGCGAGGCATAGCCTGGTCTTCAACTATTAAAACATTATTACTCATAATCAGGCTCCTTTCTTAGTTTGAAAAGCGCAGAACAAGGCTGAATTCTTCGCCGACTTCTGTATAGACTTCGGCGCCCTGCTTTTTTGCAAGCATTGCAATATTGGCAAGTCCGCCCTGAAAGCTTACATCTTCATTCGGAAGCTTTCCGTCGTTTGTAAACCGACAGAGCAGGCTGTCCCCGATTGATTCAAAGGTTATTTCAAGAGTTTTTGCCTGAGCGTGTTTAACCGCATTGATAAGCGCTTCCTGAGCGGTGAAGAAGAAAAACTCTTTTTGAGCGTCATTTAGCTTTGTCGGCAATTTTTCGTTCCAGATCAGCTTGATATCAAGCGCATTTGCAAGCGAATCAATGCTGTTTCTTTGCGATGGCTTTTTGTCCGCTTCCATACACAGAAGAAGTGCATTCTGTTCCCACAGCGAGAAAATGTTATCAAGCGCCTCTGAATCATTTTTGTCCGCCGCAACCGTTGAAAGCATAAGGCGGTTCATCTCATCGTGAATACTCATTTTAGCCTGCAGAATCTCGCGTTTCTGAACAGATTCATCAATGCTGAGATAGTAGTTCCAGAGCTCCTGGTTGAGCCGTGACAGCTTTGCTTTATCCTCTTCAAGTGCTCGGGTTTTTGAATACTCCGCCGTTATATCGGAAGCAATCATTTCAAAAAGGCTCTCGCCGTCAAGAGATATTTCCCTGCAGGTAAAACGCCAGACTTTTTCATCAACTGTCAGTATACCGTCTTTAACTGCATTTTTAAACTGCTGGCCGTTGAGCAACGGCGCGCCCGTTATTGCAAGGCAGAGTTCGTTCATACAGATATTTGAAAACAGAATCCGCCCGTTTTCACGCCAGCAGCAGATTCCGCAGGGAATCTTATCGAGATGTGTTTTTATTGTTCCGCGCGTTATATAGTTTTTGTCATAGCTGATATTGCGTTCAAGCAAAATCGCCGACAAAAGCGAAAAAACAATAAGACTTCCAAACCAGATAAGAACGGGAAATTCAATCAGCCTTGATGTTATTTCGGTGATTTCGCCCGTTTTGCTGAGAAGCGAGAAGTCAAATATAACCTGCCATAGGAAATAACAGGGAGCAAACGAAACGAGCGAAACAACAGTTATATGATATCTCTTGTTAAACACTGAAACAGCCGCGGAGCTAATATTAACAACGCAGAGCAGCAGCGCCCAGAGTGCAAAAAACGCTCTTGCATATGAAGAAAGCATTTCAAATGAAATCATACCGTTTCGCCCCCTTTCGAAAGAGTGAAACAGATATATGCAACGCCGTCCTCAATCTGAGTTTCGCTTAAAACGCCCAACGCATTCAGTGCGGCTTTCTGCTCCTTCGGGAGCTCTTCTTTCAGATTTTCAAGAGTAAGTTTGATGTTAACATTCTCCTGCTCGGAAACATTGACAAACACGCCTTGCAAACACGAATAATTTGTTTCAAGCAGTGTTTCAAACGCCTCAAAAACAGCGAGCGCCGCCTTGGCGTTCACACTGCACTTTGCATTGCTGAAAAACTCGCTCGGAATACCGCAGAAATTCAGATATCTCAGAACCTCGGATACGGAAAGCCCCAGCTCTCCGACTTCAACCCAACCGCTTTCCTGCGAAATAAGCGTTAAATTTGCATATCTTTTTATATAGGCGCCGAGCAGCGCAATTCGGTTTCTGTATTCCTCTTTATCCGATAAATCACTGCTCTCACGCGCAGTTTTTGCAAAATCCGAAATCAGCTGGGACTGTTTTTGAGTTCGTTTTGCAATCAAATCGTAAACAAGCGACCTTTGCTCTGTTTTTGCTTCTTTTTCCTTAAGCTCATTACGCAGACGAATCAGCTCCGCCTCCTGCTCAAGATTCTCTTTTGCTTCGGCAAGCTCTTCATTAAGGCGGTCAAGCTCCGTCATATCATCCTGCCAGAAACCGTATCCTCCCGGGATTTTCATTTTATGCAAAACAGTGTGCTCATCCATACGTAAGCCATCCTGCATTAAAAACTGCTTTTCGGTTAAGGGTGCTGCCGAATGGGATGAATAAACAACCTCGCCCTTTTCATCGGTAATCTGCGCTGAGATTGAAAACTTCTGAAAAAGCTTGCCGTAATCGGTGTTTGTCGGAATTAATCCAAGCTGCATACAGCATTCAAGAACAATCGCAACAGTGAAAATCACCGCCTCAGGAAATTCAATTATATATGCCCCGTTAAACTTCGGCATTTTTTCAAACAGCAAAAGAGCGTTCATAAAAATACCGATTGCAAAAGGCACAAGAATTGTCCATGCATTCTTTTTAGAACTGCTTATTCTGCACTTTACTATCAGAATAAGTATTGCAGCTAAGTATAAAACATACTGCCATACTGTTACTGCGTAAAACAAAAAACCGTGGGAATAATCGCTGTCCCAATTATTAAAATTCAGCTGAAATCTGAAAATGAGCTGATGAAAATCGTTTGTTAAAACCAGTATTATCAATATTACAGTTACCGCTAAAACGCAATACCAAATCTTTGAAATGTGCGTTTTTCCTTTAGGAGAAACAAGAAGCGAAACATAAAACATCAAAAGCGGAAGTAACAGAATCGGCACATAATAAAGATACCATATATGTCTTGCAAGCACGCCGACCTCGGAAAAGGCGCTGTACTTAATACCTCGAAGAAGTATCATAAGCAGTGCCATCCACGAAAGTGATTTCATAATTAAAGAAAGTCCGCCTGCTTTTAATACACGGTTTGAATAGTATATAATCAGACAAACGCAAAGAGCGAGCAAATAGATTGTTGAAACATTTCTTGTGGGGAAGCTGTCGGGAATAAAGCTTGCACACGGAATTATATTAACTGCCAGAAGCAAATAATAAAACGCCATACGCCTGAAAATGTTTTTCACTTCATTCATATAACAGTCCCCCTTTCCCATATATTAGTTCATATAAAATAATAGCATATTATATCTTTTATTTCAACGAGTGAAAAAGCGGCTCAAACGAGCCGCTTTTATCAGTCTATTTCTACAATCCAACCTTCGGGAGCTTCAATTGTTCCCATCTGGATGCCTGTTAATGTGTCATATAACTTCTTGGTAATCGGTCCCATCTCTTCCATTCCCGAGGGGAAGCAAATCTCTTCGCCGTGGTTAACAATCTTGCCAACGGGAGAGATAACGGCTGCTGTTCCGCAAAGTCCGCATTCTGCCATATCCTTAACCTCTTCAAGAGTAACCTCTCTGTGTTCAACAGTGAGTCCGAGATACTTCTCGGCAACAATCATAAGTGAACGGCGGGTTATTGAAGGAAGAATTGAGTTTGATTTCGGAGTAACAACTTTTCCGTCTTTTGTTACGAAGAGGAAGTTTGCTCCGCCTGTTTCTTCAACCTTTGTTCTTGTTGCAGGGTCGAGATACATATTCTCATCAAATCCGCATTTATGAGCGTCAACAATATTATAAAGGCTCATTGCATAGTTAAGTCCTGCCTTGATGTTGCCTGTTCCGTGAGGAGCTGCACGGTCAAGATCGGAAACACGGATTGTTATCGGCTTTGCACCGCCCTTGAAATAGGGTCCGACGGGAGTGCAGAACATTCTGAACTGATATTCGTCAGCGGGCTTAACACCGATTACAGCGTTTGAGCCGAACATAAACGGACGGATATAAAGAGTTGCACCGCTTCCGTAGGGAGGAACCCATGCAGCATTAGCCTTAACAACTTCTTTAACTGCCTCAATGAATTTGTCCTCGGGGAATACGGGCATTTCAAGTCTTTCACAAGAATCCTTCATACGCGAAGCGTTGAGATCGGGACGGAAGCAAACGATTCTGCCGTCCTCGGTTGTGTATGCCTTAAGACCTTCAAAACAGGTCTGAGCGTACTGCAAAACGCACGCACATTCGGTCATATTTATTGTTGCATCCTCGGTGAGAACGCCGTCGTCCCACTTGCCGTCTTTGTAGTTGGCAACAAATCTGTAGTCAGTCGGCATATATGAAAAGCCGAGTGAGCCCCAATCAATGTTTTTCTTTTCCATAATTAGTCCTCCTTGAAAATTAATACAAGAAATATTATACGCCTGTTATTTTTATTTTTCAAGTTTAAATTAAAACTATGCCTTATGCACTATATCATCTCTTCCGGTTTGAAAACCCTGTCAAATTCCTCTTCGCTCAGAAAGCCGAGTGAAACGCATGCTTCTTTTAGGGAAATGTTTTCTTTATATGCTTTCTTTGCTGTTTTAGCCGCATTTTCATAGCCGATATAGGGATTCAGCGCTGTAACAAGCATAAGGGAATTGTGAAGGTTTAAATGCATTTTTTCTCTGTTAGCCTTAATTCCTGCTGCACAGTTATTGTTGAACGAAATAACAGCTTCGCTGATAAGGCGAACACTTTGCATAAAATTATATATCGCAACGGGCATGAATACATTCAGTTCAAAGTTGCCCTGGCTTGCCGCAAAGCTCACTGCCGCATCGTTGCCCATAACCTGAACGGCAACCATTGTCAGCGCTTCGCACTGAGTCGGATTAACCTTGCCTGGCATAATTGATGAACCCGGTTCGTTTTCGGGAATAAATATTTCACCGAGACCTAATCGCGGTCCGCTTGCAAGCCATCTTACATCATTTGCTATCTTCATTAAATCAGCCGCAAGCGCTTTGAGTGCACCGTGTGCAAAAACGAGCTCGTCCTTTGAGGTCAAAGCGTGGAATTTATTCTCAGCGGTTTTGAATTCTTTATTTGTTATCTCGCTGACTGCCCTTGCAACCTCAATATCAAAGCCCTCGGGAGCATTTAATCCGGTACCGACTGCTGTTCCGCCGAGCGCAAGCTCTTTTAGCGCGTCGGATGCTGTTTCAAGCATTTTTATATCCTTTTCAAGACTTGAACGCCATCCGCTGATTTCCTGTGAAAAAGCTATCGGAGTCGCATCCTGAAGATGAGTTCTTCCGCTTTTAACAACGCCCTCGTTTTCTTTTTCAAGTTTTTTGAATGTTTCAACAAGAGTTTTAACCGAAGGAATAACTCTTTCTTCAATTCCTATAACTGCCGAAATGCTAATAGCTGTCGGGAAGGTGTCGTTTGAGCTTTGGCTCATATTTACATCATCATTCGGATGAAGAAGTTTTTTGCCCGCAATTTCATTGCCCCTGTTTGCAACAACCTCGTTGACATTCATATTTGACTGTGTTCCCGAGCCCGTCTGCCATACAACAAGCGGAAAGTGTTCACTGAGCTTTCCTTCAATAATCTCATCGCACACAGCAGAAATAACACCGAGCTTTTCATCGGTCATTCTTTCGGGTATGAGCTTGTTATTTGCAGCTGCAGCCGCCTTTTTCAGAATGCCGAAGGCGTGAATAATCTCGCTGGGCATTGTTTCAATTCCTGCGCCGATTCTGAAATTATCCTT
>CAJOEV010000040.1 GCA_905233545.1 uncultured Eubacterium sp.
ATCTCAAAATTGCTTCGCACCTCAAAAATTCAGATTTTTGTGTAAGACAAGGCAAAAAGCACAGGAATAATTTGTTTATTCCGAGCATTTTTAACGCAGCATTACGCAAAAAGATGTTTTTTGAGGCTGTCAAATCCCTTAACTGCCCACCCTAATGAGTTGGCTTTTTAATGTTCGTCTTCCAGAACTGCGTGGGCGCATTTGATTCCGTCAACTGCGGCGGAGATGATTCCGCCTGCGTATCCTGCGCCTTCACCGCAGGGGTAAACGCCTCTTATATTGCACTGCAGACATTCATCTCTGAGAATTCTTACCGCGCTGGAGCTTCTTGTTTCGGGTGCGGTTAAAACCGCGTCGTAAAGCGCAAAACCGTTTAGCTTTTTGTCCATTTCAACAATGGCGCTTCTCATTGTCTGAGTGACCTTTTCGGGGAGGCATTCATCGAGTTTTGTAAGAGTAACGCCAATCGGATAGGTCGGGTTTACACTGCCAAGAGCAGTGCTTTTTTCATTTTTGAGAAAGTCGCCTACAAGCTGTGCAGGTGCTTTGTAATTGCCCCCTGCAAGCTCAAACGCCTTTTGTTCAATTTCGCGCTGATAATATATTCCCGCAAGCGGATGTTCGCTCGGAAAATCCTTTGGCTCAATTCCGACAAGCAGAGCGCTGTTTGCATTTTCACCGTCACGGGCGAGGGAACTCATTCCGTTAACAATAACTCCGCCCTTTTCACTTGCAGCGGCAACAACCGTACCGCCGGGACACATACAAAATGTATACGCGCCTCTTTCGTGAAGTCCGTGGCAGGAAAGCTTGTAGTCGGCTGCGCCGAGCTTAGGATGGTCGGCAAATTTGCCGTACTGTGTCTTGTTGATAAGGCTCTGCGGATGTTCTATTCTCGCGCCTGCGGAAAACGGTTTCTGAATGACATCAACGCCGAGATTATAAAGCATTTCAACCGTGTCCCTTGCGCTGTGACCGATTGCCATAATAACGCTGTCGGTTTCAATATCAAAGCTTTCGCCGTTTTTCGTGCAGTGAACTCCGTGAACAAAACCGTTTGCAATATGAAGTCTTTCAAGCTTTGTTTCAAGCAGTATTTCACCGCCGAGCTTTTCAATCTTTTTTCTTATGTTTTTAACAACAATTGCAAGCCTGTCGGTGCCGACATGGGGCTTGGATGAATAGAGAATTTCCTCGGGTGCGCCCGCTTCGTAAAGCTCTTCAAGCACCTTTCTGATGTGGGGGCTTTTTATTCCCGTTGTCAGCTTACCGTCCGAAAAAGTACCCGCACCGCCTTCACCGAACTGAACGTTTGATTCCTCGTCGAGCTTTGCTTTCTTCCAGAATTCGTTAACATCCCTCTGGCGCGCGTCGATATCCTTTCCGCGTTCAAGAATTATCGGTTGGAGTCCCTGTTCTGCAAGTATCAGCCCTGCAAGCATTCCCGCAGGTCCAAAGCCTACTATTACGGGGCGAAACTCGCTGTTTCGCTTATTTTCGGGTGGTTGATAAATATATGGTTTAACAATCTGAACTTTGTTTGATTTACACTTTTTAACAATCTGTTCTTCATCAAGAGCAATTTCAATATCAACGCTGTAAGAAAAATGAACGTCGTCCTTTTTTCTTGCGTCAACGCTCTTTTTGAAGATGCTTAGCTTTGTGATATATTTTTCATTAATCTTCAAAAGCCTTGCTGCTTTTGATTTCAGCAAGGCTTCATTTTCATCAAGATTTAGTTTTATCTCGTTAATTCTAATCATATCTAACTCGTTATTCTGTTTGCAGCCATTACTGCGCTTGAAAAAGCATAATCAAGGTTAAAGCCGCCGCACTGAAACTGATTATCCGTAAGCTCACCTATTATGTAAAGGTTATCGCAGAGTTTAGAATCTCCGCTTTCGCCGAGCTCGTCAAGTTTAACTCCGCCCTTGGTTATCTGGGCGTAATCATAACCCTTGGTTCCGCTGATAATAAGCCGCCAGTTTTTGACATATTTTGCCATTTTTTCTCCGTCACCGTTAGCCTGTCGGTTTAATACGGAGCAGAGCTTTGAAGGAAGAATACCTTCAAAAGTGCCGAATTTTCGATAATGTTCTGCAAGTTCGTTTTCATTCATATCGGGAACAAAATCAAGTGTTGCAGTGCATCTCTGCTTTTTCTGAGATAGCATTTTGTCGCTGACATATTGCGATAAATTCATAACAACTATTCCCGAAATACCGTAGTCGGTGAACAAAACCTCTCCGAATTCCTCGGCAGCGGGCTCTTCATTGATTTCAAGCTTAACAAGGCATTTTGCCCTGATACCCTTTAGTGCTCTGCAGCTCTTGTTGGGCGATTTCAGCTGAACAAGGGCGGGGGAGAGCTCACTGATTGAATGACCGAATGCCTTTGCAAGCGCATATCCGCTTCCGTCGGAGCCGAGCGCACTCTGAGCCATACCTCCCGTTGCAAGAACAAGAGCATTACTGCTGAAAACTCCTTTGTTTGTAAAGGTGTTAAAAGTGTTTCCAACCTTTTCAACTCTTACAATTTCGCAGTCACATATAATTTCAACGCCGAGCTTTTTGCAGGCGTCAATAAGTGTGTCAACAACTCCCGAAGCCTGGTTAGAATATGGATACATTCTTCCGTCTTCGCTTTCGCGCATAACAAGACCGATTGATTCAAAAAAGTTTTTTGTTATTTCAAAGTTCGGGGCATTTTTGTTTGTGATATTGCATCTTCCGTTGCCCGTTGCATAAATCTTTTTGCAGGGCGCATCAAGGTGTTCAAGAACAATAACACCGATATCGGGATTATTCAGTTTTGTTTTAACCGCGCAGGCAATTCCGCTTGCACCGCCGCCGATAACAACAACTTTCATTTCAAAACACCTTTCGTAAGATTTGCAATCCGCCTACATATCTTATCCCAAAAGGCTGAAAAATGCAATAATTTTCTTTTTTTGAAAAAATTCTTGACTTGAATCCCTTTATATGATATTATTCTTAATACCTCGAATTTCGGGTTTATTTTTTTGCGCGAATATTTTGACTGCCGTGTGAGCGTGATACGGCGTTAAAACGAGGGAGATTGTTATCGAAATTTTTTAGGAGGTGCCATTATGAGAGTTAAGATTACTTTAGCATGCACTGAATGCAAACAACGCAACTACAACACAATGAAGAACAAGAAAAATACGCCGGACAGACTTGAAATGAATAAATATTGTCCGTTCTGCAAAAAACACACTGTTCACAGAGAAACAAAGTAACGGAGGGAAAACGATGGCTGAAAAGAAAGATGATTTTCTTGCTAAAGAAGAAAAAGAAGCTAAGAAAGCCGAAAAAAAGGCTGCAAAAGCTGACAAGAAAGCCAACAAAGAAAAAAAGCCCCGTAAGAATCCGTTTAAAGCCATTGGCGCTTTCTTCAAGAGCGTAAGAAGCGAAGGCAAGAAGGTTGTATGGCCGAAAGCTAAAGAGGTTTGGAAAAACACAGTTGTTGTTCTTGTTGTTATTCTTATCCTCGGCGTTATAATCTATCTTATCGACTTAGGTTTAACCCAGGGCATGAAGGGCATTAAGCAGCTCGCAACCACAACAACATCTGCTTCAGAGGAATCAACCGAGGCAACAACAGCTCAGGTTGTTGAAGAGGAAACAGAAGCAGACACAACTGAGGCAACAACCGAGGCAGCCGAGAAAGCCGAATAATCAGGAGGCTCTGACATGGAAGAAGCAAAATGGTATGTTGCGCATACTTTTTCAGGCTATGAAAACAAAGTTGCAAACGACCTCAAAATCAAGGTTGAAAACCGTAACTTAACCGATTTGATTCAGGAAATAATTGTTCCGACCGAAACGGTTGTTGAAATCAAAGAGGACGGAACAAAGAAGGAAAGCGAAAGAAAGATTTTTCCGAGCTATCTTCTTATCAAAATGGTTATGACGGATGAAACCTGGTATGTTGTTCGAAACACAAGAGGATGTGCAGGATTTGTTGGCCCCGAGGGCAAACCCGTTCCTTTAACCGAGGAAGAGGTTAAGAATCTCGGCGTTGAAAAGGTATCCGTTGAAGTAACATATAATGTTGGCGATATTGTTAATGTTATAGACGGTCCGCTTGAGGGCTTTTCAGGAACAGTTGAATCAATTGATATCCCGAACAATTCGGTTCAGGTAACCGTTTCAATGTTCGGAAGAGAAACAGCTGTTGACTTTGAGCTTGACCAGCTTGAAAAGGTCGAAGATTAACGGTCAAAAATTGTTATATTGACCAAATTAAGTTGTTAATTATCAAATCAAAAAGCAGGCTTGCCGAAATTTTGATTTGAGAGGAAAAACATACGAAGTGATTAATAACATATTGCAACTACACTACCAAGGCAATATGTTTGAATCACGAAGAATGTTTTGACTAGAGTGGGAGGAAAGAAATTCTGTTTCGACTCCGCCAATTACCACATTTTTAGGAGGAAAAAAATTATGGCTCAAAAGGTAGTAGGTTTAATTAAACTTCAAATTCCTGCAGGCAAGGCAACACCGGCTCCTCCGGTAGGTCCTGCACTCGGTCAGCACGGTGTAAACATCGTTGCTTTCACAAAGGAATTTAACGACAGAACAAAGAATGATGCCGGTCTTCTCATCCCTGTTGTTATCACAGTATATGATGACCGTTCATTCACATTCATCACAAAAACACCGCCTGCAGCAGTTCTTATCAAGAAGGCTTGCGGTATTGACAAGGCATCCGGAGTTCCCAACAAGAACAAGGTTGCAACAATATCAAAGGCTGATGTTCAAAAGATTGCTGAAACAAAGATGCCCGACCTTAACGCTGCATCACTTGAATCTGCTATGTCTATGATAGCAGGAACAGCTCGCAGCATGGGTATAGTAGTAGAAGACTAATTCCCCGTGTGGGAGGAAAAATCCGATTAACCACTGGAGGTAATTTATTATGAAACACGGAAAGAAATATACAGACGGTGCAAAATTAATTGACCGCGCTAATTTATACACAACAACAGAAGCTCTTGACCTTGTTGCTCAGACAGCAAAGGCAAAGTTTGATGAAACAGTTGAAGTTCATGTTCGCTTGGGTGTTGACTCACGTCACGCAGACCAGCAGGTTCGTGGTGCTGTTATCCTTCCCAACGGAACAGGTAAAGATGTAAGAGTTGCAGTTTTCGCAAAGGGCGACCTTGCTAAGGCAGCTCAGGACGCAGGCGCAGACTTTGTAGGCGATGCAGACCTCGTAACAAAAATCCAGGGCGGCTGGATGGATTTCGATGTTGCTATTGCATCCCCCGATATGATGGGATTTGTTGGTAGACTCGGTAAGGTTCTCGGTCCCCGTGGCTTAATGCCTTCTCCGAAAGCAGGAACTGTAACAATGGACGTTGCAAAGGCTGTTCAGGAAGCTAAGGCAGGTAAGATTGAATACCGTCTTGATAAGACAAATATCATTCACTGCCCGATAGGAAAGGTTTCCTTCGGAACAGAAAAGCTTACTGAAAACTTTAACGCTCTTCTTGATGCAATCATCAAGGCAAAGCCCGAAGCAGCAAAAGGCCAGTACATCAAGAGCTGTGCAGTTGCTTCAACAATGGGTCCCGGTGTTAGAATCAATCCTAACAAAGTCGGCTCAAACGCTGAATAATAAATCATTGGCAGTCCGAAATAACGGGCTGCCGATTTTTATATTCTGCATTAACTTTTCGGCTGTGCCGAAAAATATAACTATTCACAAAGTGAATAATATAACTTTGTAACATAGTTGCAAAATATAACTGCGAAGCAATATAACTTCTCGGTTACTCGGCGTCGCTGCGCCTCAAACAATTGATGATATATCGGCACGATGAGCTCATCTTGCCCTACAAAATTCTTTGTGGTAAGCATTTAAGATTTTTTTGGCTTATTGATTGTTGATATCGCTTGAGTTATGTAGTAATATATCAGTATGAACGATTTGCCGAAAAGAAAAAGTATACGATTAAAAGAATATGATTATTCAAGCAACGGTGCGTATTTTGTGACTATATGCACCAAGGATATGAAATGCATCCTTTCAACAATATGCGCCCCTGAATCCGAATTCTTTGTAGGGGCGGATATCATCCGCCCGAGGCTTTCCGACTATGGATTGATAGTTGATAAAGCTATAAACTCGGTTCCCGAACACTATAACGGCGTGAATGTCGACAGATATGTTATTATGCCCAATCATATTCATATGATAATTAGTATTAATGCTTTTGACGGGCGGATGGTATCCGCCCCTACAGTTATTGGTAGCCTGAAACGCTATGTTTCAAAAGAAGTTGGTGGTTCAATATGGCAAAAATCCTTTTATGACCATATTATCAGAGATGAAGAAGATTATATGCAGCATATCCAATACATTGACGAAAATCCAAAGAAATGGCTTATGGGAAAAGATGAATACTATTCATAGTGAGGTAATTATATGGCTTTTGAATATAATGCAGGAGGCAGAACGATAAGCATCAAAAGCAAGCTTTTCAGAGTTCTTGTGCTCGTTTTGTTTATTCTGTTTTTTATCGGCATAGTGTTTTCGATTATTGTTGACGGACTATATAGGAATGATATCAATGATTACAGCAATACCCACGAAGAGCTTAAAACCTATGCGCCGATTTCAAATGTTGCCTATGAAAAAGACTCAGAACTCATATATGTGTTTTATAAAGAATCAAATGCCGTTAATGTGTATAATTACAGCGGCAATTATGAATGGTCGGTGAGTATTCCCAAACAGCAAAACGGAGAAGCTTCGTTCTATCTTGAAAACGGGACACTTTATTTAATATGGTATGATACTTATATTTATAATGCTGAAAGCGGAGCGTTTATTGATAAGCACGAAAGCACTGACGAAGAGTGCGCAAAATCAAAAAGCTTTGAAGAAGCAAACAACCTGAATAATACCGATATCGATTTTAATGTAGTTGATGTTTTTGTTAAGAATAAAGATAATGGTATTGTTCGCTATATCGTTGACAGACCCGAATACTATGTACTGATAAATCCTTTTGTTGGCTGGGCTGTCGGTTTTATCAGTGCATTACTTATTGCTGTTATAACAATTATTAAAGTAATTGTTCAAAAATCTCTTGACAAATAATTATTAATAATATATAATAATTCTCGCTGTTCAACCAAAGACAGCAGGTATCGAAAGATGTAAGCATGGCGCCTGCCGAGGAATGAACATTACAGAATTCATTTGATTAGTAATGTTATGCATTCCCATACTCTTTGGGAATGCATTTTCTTATATGTATGGTGAATAGCTCCAAGTCCTGTTTACAGGCAAATAATTATGGAGGTAAACTAAATGCCAAGTTCAGTAGTACTTGAAAAGAAGAAGCAACAGGTTGCTGTTCTCGCAGACAGAATTAAGGCATCTTGCGCAGGTATCATTGTTGACTACAAGGGCATCAATGTTGAAGATGACACAAAGCTCAGAAAAGAGCTTCGTGAAGCAGGCGTTGACTACACAGTAGTTAAGAATTCAATCCTTGCCCGTGCAGCAGAGGATGCAGGTCTTAAGATTGATAATTCTGTTGTTGAAGGAACAACAGCAGTTGCAACAAGCGTTGAGGATTATGTTGCAGCAGCAAGAATTCTCAACAAGTATGCAGAAGGTCATGATAACTTCACTATCAAGACCGGTTATCTTGACGGCGAGATTATTGATGACGCAAAGATTGTGTCTCTTGCAAAATTGCCTTCAAGAGAAGTTCTTCTTGCAACAGTTTGCAGCGTATTCAATGCTCCTATCGCAGCTTTCGCACGCGGTGTGCAGGCAATTGTTGATAAGGGCGGAGTTGAAGCTTGTGAACCCGAGGCAAAAGAAGAAGCTCCTGCCGAGGAAGCACCTGCAGAGGAGACTGCTCCTGCAGCAGAGGAAACAGCTCCCGTAGAGGAAGCACCTAAGGCAGAAGAAGCACCTGCTGAGGAAACAGCAGAATAATTTATTTTAATTAATTTTTACGGAGGAAATAAAAATGGCATCAGATAAAGTAACAGCAATTGTTGACGCTCTCAAGGAGCTCACAGTTCTTGAGCTTTCAGAGCTCGTATCAGCAGTAGAAGAAGAATTCGGCGTAAGCGCAGCAGCAGCTGTAGCAGTAGCAGCTCCCGCAGAAGGCGGCGCAGCAGCAGCTGAAGAGAAGAGCGATTTCGACGTTGTTCTCGCATCAGTTGGCGCAAACAAGATTCAGGTTATCAAGGCAGTTCGTGAAGCAACAGGTCTTGGACTTAAAGAGGCAAAGGCTCTCGTTGACGGTGCTCCTGCAAACGTTAAGGAAGCAGTTCCTGCAGCAGAGGCTGAGGAACTCAAGGCAAAGCTTGAAGAAGCAGGCGCAACAGTTGAACTTAAATAAGTTTACATTAATCCATAATAAAAAAAGTGATGCTTTTGCATCACTTTTTTTATTGCTTAATCATTGCATAGTGAACAGTGCAAAAGAAAAAAGACCAAGCATAGCACTTAGTCTTTTCCCTTCTCTGTCTATAACAAACTATAGGAGGACAGGTTACCTAAGACGGTTGCGGCTCCGTCTCAAGTCTATGCCTATTATAATGTAAAATAACCAATTTGTCAAGCGAAATGTTAATATATTTTTTGCAAAAATCACAAAAGCTCTTCGAAATCAACGCCGTCGGCATAGTTAACACTGCTTTTTTGCATTGTTTTAGAAATTGCCTTTTCAATAAATTCGCAGGCGCTTTTTGTGCTTGAAAATAAATCTTTTCCGCTAAGCAGTTCACAGGTTAAATATGTGCTTAAAATATCGCCCGTGCCCGAGAAGCTTTCGCCCATTTTTTTGCTGATTATTGTTTTGAAATCATTGCCGTCACAAACCGCTGTTGCAATTTCAGCGTCGCTTATTTCAATGCCTGAAATAACAAGAGAGATGCTGTTTTCGCTGTAGTATTTTCTTGCAAGCTTTTCGGCTTTTGTGAGCGCGTTTTTGCCCGAAATATCTTTGAAATCATCACTGCAGAGAAGGCAGAGCTCGGATATATTCGGCGTTATTATATCTGCTTTTTTTGCAATTTCGCAAACAGCGTTTATTCGCTCTTCATCAAAACCGCTGTAAGCCTGACCGCCGTCAGCCATAACGGGGTCTGCAACAACAAGAGTGTTTTCGGTTTTGAATTCGTCAATAAAATTCTTGATTATATCAGATTGTCTGTGGTTTGGAATAAAGCCTGTTATTATTGCGTCAAACTCAGCGCCGAGCTTTTTCCATTCATCAATAAAACCCTGCATATAATCGGTTAAATCAGCATATTTAAAGCTGTCGTATCCCGTCTGATTTGAAAAAACTCCGCTGACAAGGGGACAGCACTGCATTTTATGCGACGAGATAATCGGAAGCGCTGTGGTGAGCGAGCATTTTCCGAATCCCGAAATATCATTGATAACTGCAATTTTCTTCATATTAATCACCTCCAATATCATAATATATCATGGCTTGATAGTCAATAGTATAGGTGTTAGGTTTTAGGTGTTAGGTGTTAGGTTTTAGGTGTTAGGTTTTAGGTGTTAGGTGTTAGGTGTTAGGTTTTAGGTGTTAGGTGTTAGGTTTTAGGTTTTAGGTTTTAGGTGTTAGGGTGTAGGGGAGGCTCTACTGAGCCTGATATCTAAATTATGAATAAATTGTTAACTAATATATTGACATCAAAGATAATATGTATTATTATTGTATACGAGATAATTTATAGATTTTTGGAGGAATGTTTATGAATAGTATTTCAAAAAGATTTTTGGCACTGATTATGTCGGTTGTTTTAGTTTTGCCGAGCGTTTTTGCAGTACCTTTTTCGGCAAGGGCTGAAACAGTAACCGACGCTGAGCCGATAACCTACGGTCTTGTACGCACGGGTAATTCATCCAGAGGCTCGGGCGACAACGGATGTATTACAAACGACGGCGGAGACGACAATATGTCCGCTATTCTCTGGGAGTTCGACTTGTCCTCAATCAAGGGCGGATTTGAAGTTACCTCTGCAACTTTAACAGAGGATATCTGGAGCATTAATAACAGAAATATTCCGAATCAGTATCTTGATTTCTGGTACTGCAATCCTGCGGATATGAGTGATTACAGTAATTATCTCAATAACTCAAACTACCGCGACAGCTCTCTTGGATACGGAACAACAGGTCCTTCAACCTATAAGACTGCATTCGGTATTACCGAAAGCACTCCGCTTTATTCAAGCCAGCATGTTTATGAAAATGACAGCGCAACACTGAGCTTTTCTAATAATGCGCTTGTTGAGGCACTTAACAAGGCTGTTGATGAAAGCTGGCGTTCAATAGTTTTCGTTGCAATGTTTAACGAACCTGCGGAAACAAACTGGTCGGATATCTGGGCAGGTAAGCCGAAGCTCAGCTACGAAACTCAGGAAATTGATTCCGAAACCTTTGTTAAGGAAAAAATTGCTTCATACAGCGGAGATAATTTAGAAGCAAAATCAGGCGGAATTCAGTTCTCAAGCGGCGGCGATGTATACAAAACCAATGTTCTTTATACCGCAAACGGTAACTTTGATTCAAACTATTTTGATAGTGTTGTTGACGGAAACAACAAGCTCGGTTTCAATATCTATCCCGCATCAAGCAGGGTTGTTTATGTCTATGATTCCGATGATGCCGAAATAGGTTATCCGCTTATTGTAAAGGTTCAGAAATCCGCTGCAACGGCAACAACAATGCATTTCGGTGTTAACTATATTGTTACCGATAACGCAGCAGATTGGTATTTAAATCACGATTGGTTTGTTTGCTCGGGCGACAGAACCTGGGACAATATTTTTGACAGCCAGAGTGATAAAGCATACGGCGTAAACAAAATCAATTACAGTCTGGATGTAACAGGACACGGCAACGAAAACATTGTTGCAGGAAGCTGGTACTCACACAGCGAAGGGCATTTCACCGATAATTCGCCGATAACACTTGCAAATACAATGTATTACGACAGCTCGAAGGTCAATTTCGGCGACAATTATTACTATGCAATTCCAGCTGTTCCGACCTTCAGAGCAAGTGCGGACGCATGCGGTCACTGGCTTGGAAATCAGGGCTCATGGAACGATCTCAGCAACTGGAACGGCATCACCATCAACGGCAAAACCGATATTGATATTAGAGTTCTCAATATCAAGCCGTTGAAGGATATTATTTCTTCAAGTGATTTTATAGCAAACTTCAACAGCATTTCCGAAAACGAGTGGATGTATACTGACGCTTCTCTTGATAATTACTACAATGCTGTTGCAGATATTATGAAATTCAATGTTAACGACCTTGATGTTTCGGATGACACTGCGCTTGCAGCATCGGCAAACGAAATCAAAGAGCTTGTTGACGGATACAACGAAAACAAAACCCCTGTTAAAAAGACATTTACGGTTGATTTCAAAAATGCGGATTCAACAGCAACAATTGAGTCAAGAACAGTAACGGCAGGCGACCCCGTTGGAGCGCTTCCCGAAAATTCTTCTGCAACTCATATAGAAGGAACAAACACACACAATGTTTATTCATGGGTTGGCGTTACAGAGGACACCGTTGTTCAGGATGATTCAACCTTCACTGAAACAGCAAGCGCTGAGGATTGCTCATTTGCAGAAATCCATGTTGATGCAACTGAAACAACAAACGGATATAAGGACTACGCTTGTACTGCTTGTCTGAATACTGATGAATCTCAAAGAGTTTATGACGATGTTGACTGGAGCGTATATAATGCGAATGTTGCAGATTATGAGGCAACAATCAGCGCTTCGGACTATGCATCAAAATACACAGCTTCATCAAGAACAACATACGAAAACGGTGTTTCTTCTGCACTTCTGACATACAGCGAAACAATTCCTCAGACAGCAGTTAATGCTGCAGCACAGGCAATTTCAGATGCAAAGAACACACTTGAGGGCGTTGCTGATTTCACACAGCTCAGACGAGCATATAACAGAGCAAATGAGTTGCTTCTGGGTCTTGATGAAAAGGTTGGCGTATATACTGCTGAGTCACTTCAGGCTCTTATTGACGCACTTGGCGATGATGAGGTTGAGGCATATCTTAATGCTGCAGACCCGAGCATATACGGAAGTGCAGACGAGCAAAGAGCAAATGAGCTTGCCCAGGTAATCGACAATGCATATGATTCACTTGAAAGTGCTGTCGGAACCAATGACCTTTCGGCATATGTTGTCGCTGCGCAGACAATCAACAATCTTGACAGGGATATTTATAACGAAACATCCAGCATTGGAAGCGCAACAAGAATTTCAAACATTCTTTTAAATACAACAGCTATTAAATATGAGGATGCATTGGATTCAACAAACACTGCAACAATTGAATCTCTTTCATCAACTGCAAGCCAGAGCAATATTGATGACGCAACAAGAACAATTCTCGATGCGCTTTACAGCAGCATTATTGAATACACAATAACAACCAATGATGCTGTTGTTGAAACAAGTTTCCAGAACGGAAAAACAACTGGCGAAGACTCTCCGTACACTGCAACATACGGCTCAAATGTAATTGCTCATTCCGAGGATAAAGACACCGTATGGTATATGGAGCTTACATCTTCGGGAACAAGCAGGGGCAAGCAGTATCAGGGTTATGGCGAAACCTTTATAACAAAGGTTGTTGCAAATATTAATATCTATGCTGAAAAGAGAACTGAAGAAAAACCGAATATGGTAAGAATCTTCAGAAGATACAGTAATGAACCCGACAGAACTCCGCTTACGACAGCTGCTTTTGTAGCAAACAGCTATACGCTTCCCGAAGCTCCCGCATATTCGAATTATAACTTTACGGGATATGATGTAAACGGAGAAACAAAGCAAGCTAATGAAACAATCAATGTTAGCGGTGATGTTGATATCAAAGCGCTGTATGAGTTCAGCGGAAGCGCAGACTGTGCAGTAAATGCAATTGCTCTTGAAAACGGAACAGGCTTTAATAATTCCGTTGCATATAACACCAAGATTTCAATCAGAGGCGGCGATAATGCATACGGTTGGGTTGAAGAGGTAAGTGCAAATAATTACAGACCGTTTGCAATCGGAAGTGACATTACCTTCTTTGCATCAGAGTCAATTACATTGCTTGCAGTAACCGAGGAACAGTTCAACTCATATAACTTCTCGCTCCCGACGGTTAACATGAGAAAAGAAGGCGTAATTCTTGAAGGAACGAAGGCTGTTTTCAACGGACAGATTGTTGAAAATGCAGGCAATGTAAAAGAATACGGCGTTATTATCGGAGTATCAAAGAACGGTAAAGAAGTTCCGGAAGAAGAGATTACTCTTGAAAATGTTGGAACTCATGAAGAATATGATATCATCCGTGCTAAATCAACTCAGTGCGTCGGTGCAAATCAGTTCGCAATAAGCATTAACGGACTTGCAGGAAAGGACTTTATTTATAAAGGCTACGTTGTTTAC
>CAJOEV010000041.1 GCA_905233545.1 uncultured Eubacterium sp.
TGTTACGCCAGCGGTACATGCCGTCGACGTCGCAGAAACTCACGGGAGGCGTGTACGCATACACCTCCTGGCCGCCGATCTCGACGACGAGCTCCACCGCATCCGAGAAAGACCCGTCGGATGCTTCCAGCAGGACAAAGCCCGACGTCGCCCCGCTTACACCGACTTCCGACAAGACTTCTCCATTCTTGTTCATATGCACCTCATGGTTCCTTGCTGCCCATTTTTTTCCTCTTGCGTTTGGGGACAAGGTTACGTTCTGGATCAGATTCTAAATTTGTGTCATTCTCGTTTGGATTAAAAGCATAGTAAACAGCGTTTTTAATAATAACTATTCCGATTCCGACAAGCGGATTAACCGCGAGTGCTGCAAGAAGCTCGGGCAAAGCTGAAAAATCAATTTTCACAATTGAAGGAGTATTCGGAAAATTAATCTGAACAAAATTCAGTCCGAATGCTAAAAACAGACAGATTATGGAAAGAAACAGTTTTTTAATTTTTACAGAAAAACCCTTATCTGCCTTTTTGTCCTCTTCTCCCGAAATAATAAAAGCGTTTTCTTCATCAGTCAGCTCGCCTTCAAAAGTAAGAGAATTTAAGCTTCCCTTACTTTCAAGCTTTTCTATTTCATCATCATAAATAATATTCTTTTCGTCGCGCTTTTCAAGATATTGATAATATCGCGCTTCAGCACTCTGAATAGGGCGCTGATTTCTGTTGATAGGAGACTGTGGTCTTGGAGGCTGCGGTCTTGGTGGGTGTGGTCTTTTTTGATTAGGCATATTAATTCCTTTCAAAATGATTATTAAAAACATTCAATGTGAAAACAGGGCGACGCAAGTCGCCCTTGTTTTAGATTTCAACGCCCGGCATGTTCCATTCTCCGCCTTCGGATGAGGGAGCATTAATATTTGTCGGATTTACAAACCCGTTGATTTCAGCAAATCTTTCAGCTCCGTAAGATGATGTCAGAACATCTTCTTTTGAACAGTTAACCACCTTAAAGAAAGGCTCGTTATAAATTGTTTTATTCATTTTCAAGTCCTCCTTTAAGATTAGTCGCAAATATAAGTTACAATCATCTTGATTAAGGCATCGTAGTCAACATCGCCTCTTTCAACAAATATCTTGTAATACTTAAGGTTTAACATATCAAACGCTTCTTCGCTTACATATTCAGAGAATTGACTGTAATCATAGAATCCGTACTGAGCAATCTCTTCTGTTATCTGGGATTTGTCAAATACCATATCGTCTCCGATATTAAAGTATTCAAACAATCCGGGTGCATAAACCTCAGGAGAAATTGTTAAAACATCGTCTATGAAGCAGTTAATATTATACGCACTGATTACATTGTAAATTCCAACATTTTCAACTGTTACAGAATAATCGGTTAGTGTAACTTTCTCTATATCACCGTTTTCATTCTGAACAGCAAATGTATCTCCGATGTAGCTTTCGACATTATCAGTATTTATATATACATAATTGTTTTTGTCCGCATCGTAGTAACCGTGGTCAATAACCGATCTGGAACTGCTGCCGTTGCTGAAGTTAAGTGTAAGAACATCCCAGTCCTCAGTTCCGTGATACATATTCTTTATAACGGGCTGAGCTTCATACTTGCCTTTCCACATGCTCCAGGTTAATACCATATCGCCCGCTTTAACATCTTCAACAGCTTTCTTTGTTCCGTCAGCCATAGTAACTTGTGAGCCTTCTGCAACGCAGCCGCTCGATTTATAAGTTGCAGCAGTAAAGCTGTACTTAATATAGTAATAATAAGTCACATTATCGGTTCCTTTATAATAGAACTCAACAAGTTGTGAGTTTGCAGTATTATCTTTACTGATTTCTTTAGATTCAAAGCACAATCCGCCAAGACTGCTATTATAATTATAACCGTAATACTGCTCGTTCATACTTCTGCCGTAAGGTCTGTTAGTGTTCGTACTGGTAACAGTTGAAGTATAATAATAGTATTCTGTAGTTGGCTTAGAAGAACTCGAAATATTATGCGGCCACTTTTGAGTTGAAGAATTATATGTATACTTAGCAGTTTTTGTTGTTTGGTTATCCTGATCGTAATCGGTAATATTTATGTGCTTAAATGCAGGAGCAAAATAATGAATGTTTCCGCTTGAATAACTTACTCCTGATGAACTCTTTGGATCTACTGTTACAATGGGAAAATAAACAGTCTTTCCGCCAACTGTTGTTGAACCGATTGATGAACTGGTTGCCGATACATTCGGCATTACATAAACCCTATTTGAACCACTAACTGTTGCTTCAACCTGCTTTGATGCAGTTGTTCCGCCGATATTTGCATATGTGAAATCGGGATGATAAATCTGAACAGACTGCTCAACGGTTGAAACATGAATCTTGACGGTTTTAGTATAGGTGTGACTAAACATTGCACCTTCTTTATCATAGTTGTACGGATCTGTATATGAGTAAACAACATTATAGTCACCCGCTTCAGTAAAGGTGATTTTCTTTCCTGAATAATCAGTGTTGTTCATTGTTACAGTCGGTGTGATACTGTTACCGTTTTTCGTAACAGTAAGAATTGATGTATCCCACTGAACTGATGAACCCTCAACAAAAGAAATATTTGTAATTTTCGTTGTCGAGTTATATGTGCAATAGGTTTTGTCGTCTGTTGTGAAATCGTTTTTGGTGTAGTTAAAGGTGCTGGCGGGAACAATGAAATACTGCCCGTTAACTGTTTCAGAATAAGCCGGCATAGAAAGCATATCTGCTGAGCCCATAGATGCTTTTGCGGTATAAACTGCCCCGGTACGACCTGCTGCAGTTTTCTGAATATATCCGTAACTGTTTGAAGTATTATCCTCGATTGTTTCCTGAGCCTGATCTGAAGTTATATTATTTGCTTCAGTAATAAAGAATATACCCATATTGATATATTTCTGGCTGTTATAAGTATAGGCATAATTACTGTCATCATAAATAGATGAAAGAATACCGCTGTAATCCGAATAAACCTCCGAATTCTTCAACCAGTTATACTGCTTAAATGTTCCGTTAAGTATTATTTTTGCATCGGTTGATGTTACTCTTACACCAAGACCTTTCAAGCCGTTGCGATTAGATGTAGCTGTTGTACAGTTTTCAAGAGTAACTTCTCCACCTGCGATGCAAACATTTGCGATTGCACCGCCTGCAAATGTTGAATTTACAAGATTAACCTCGCCGCCGTCTATCTGAGCTGCATATTTACATTCAGAAACATATGAATTATAAATATTTGCGTTGCCCGTAATCCAGATACCGGGTGCATAATTCTCGTTATTATTTCCGCTTGATACAGCATTTTTATAAACCTGACCTAACATAACAGCGTTATTAATTGTTCCGCCGCCTGTCATATTAATATAGCCACTTGTTCCTGCTGTGCTTGACCTTGTATCGGTTACATTAAAGCCGTTTCCGTAAAGGGTTTTGCCATTGTTAATTGAAACGGTTGCAGGAACATTTACATTACCAAGAAGAACAGCATTATTTGAAGTTACGCCACCGAGATTTGCGCCTTCTGTATAGTTTGTTCCTGCTACAACTTCAAGTTTAAATGATTTAACTGTTGCCTCGCCGTGCTTCAAGGTTACGGTCATAACGCCTGTATTTGCAAATTTGAGTGTTCCGTTTCTCCAATCAGAAGCGTTTGCAGTATATGTACAGGAAGCGCTTCCAGAATTCTTAGTTGTCGTAACAGTGATACCTGTAATATCAGCACCGCTTTCGTTACCGAAGAAGGTTCCGAGAGTAACATTGTTGCCGTTACCAACACGATAGAGATAAGAATCCGTATTCGGAAGTTTAAATGTGAAATGCTGAATTGTTCTTGTTTCTTTATGAGAACTGTCGTTTGCACATATTCTTGTTTCTGTTCCGTCAGCTGACAGCGTAGCTGCAGTTGTTACAGTCCATGCACCGTAATTATGACCTATTGCATCAGAATAATCTGAAACATAGCTATCACCGCAGCGTGAGCATGTATAGGTTGTATATCCCTGAACAGTACACGTCGGAGCTGTTACAACCGAATTGTAGTTATGACCGAGTGCATTGATAGTCTGATTAGTTCTTGAGAGTTCAGCTTCACAAACCGAGCAATAAACAACACTGTCATATGAGCCTGTTGCAGAGCAGGTTGCATCAATTCTGTTTTCCTCAACTGCGTCTGCAGGTGTGTGTCCTGAAGCATCTGTATAGTCATCTTTATATGTATCACCGCAGCGTGTGCAAGTAAAGGTTGTGTAGCCCTGTGCTGTGCAGGTTGGTGCTGTTACTACTGAAGTATAGCTGTGTCCCGTTGCTTCAACCTGCCTTGTCTCTTTAACATCACAGCGTGAACATTCTCTTGTTTCCTCACCGTCTGCTGTACATGTTGCCTCTGTTGTTACTGTCCATTCGCCAAAGCTATGACCAAGTGCAGGAACAATTACAGCTTCATCGGATAAACGATAATCGCATTCTTCATCCTCAAAGAATTTTCCGCAGTCGGCATCATTACAGCGCCAGTATTCAATATTACCGCTTTCGGTACATGTCGGAGCAACTGCAGAAATCTTTTCAAGACTCTTGTGAGATGTGAAATAGTCCTCTGCCTTATCGCTGTAAACGATGAGTGATTTTGCAAGTGTTTTATCAGCTGCAGACATAGCAGAACTGTTGATTACTGCACCTGCATAATCAAGAACGCTCATTGAAACAGAAGCGCCTGCATAATTAATTACGATTTTTTCATCAAAATCAACGGGCTTGATGTTATTAATCTGAATGTAGTAAACAGGAACACCGCCGCTTACAACATATCCCTTTTCATATGAACAATCCTTTGGCATGCTGATTTCGGGAATACCGTAGCTTGTCGGATCACTTGTATCATTAACCTGAAGGTAGAAACGAAGCTTTGCAGATGATGTACAAAGAAAGGATGCAGTTCTGAAACGGACATTTGAGCCTGCAGTTTTTTCTACTGAAGGAGTAAACGAAGCACTTTCAAGAGAAAGGTCGGTTGAATAATCGCTTTCAATTGTTGTTGCACCTGCAACAGTATCCGAATTATAGTTAAACGCGCCCTGAGCTGCTTTTCCGTAGGTTACAATTGCCTTGCAAAGATTTTTAAGAGCTATTCCCCTTGTGTAGCCGTTAATCAAATCATCATCAACCATATTGATTATTGCATCACAATAAGTTTTTGATGAATATGAAACAGTATCGTAAACTTCATTATTCTTTAATGCCTCAATAACTGTTGGCTCCGCAATCTGAGCAGCCGACTGATATGCATCAATTGTTATTGTATCATCGCTTCCAATTTCAACAGTTTTAGTTATCGCAGTGTATTCTTCTTTATTATCAGTTCCGTTATAGGTATAGCGAATCTCATCGCATCCCTTTGAACGATAAAATTCAGCGTCAATATAGTAGTGGGAAACAATATTTTCGCCGACAGTTAAATTGACACTGTTGTCAGGCGCATCCTGTGCATTCGAAATTACGCCCACACCACAAACAGCGCCGATAACAAGTATCAGCGCAATAATGATTGAAACTATTTTTGAATGGTGCATAGTTTTGTTCTCCTGGTATTGCTAAAGTAGTTATTTAGTAGTAATTGTTTTGGATTTACTCCAAGCGGAATAATACTTTTTGCCGTTAACAAGTTTATATGTTCTTATGCGAACATAATACTTCTTATTCTTCTTTAAATTCTTAATTGTTTTTGCATTTGTTTTATTATTTGAAACTGTTGTGTATTTCTTAGCTGAGTTATTTGTATACCTTATCTGGTAACCCGTTGTCTGAGTGGTCTGCTTTTTCCAGGATACTTTAATCTGCTTTGTTTTTGGTTTTGTAACTTTGGATATAGTTGTACCCTTTGGGTTGATTTTGAAGGTTTTCTTAACGGAATCCTTAAATTTGCCCTTGCCTGTAATTGTTACAGTTGCTGTTCCTACCTTAACATTGTTTTTGTAGGACAGAGTATAGTCCGTACCTTTAACAAGAGTTTTTTTACCGTATTTAACGGTTAAGCTCTGATAAAGCTTTTTGCCTGTGTAGGTTTTGCTTTTAATATTAGAAACGCTGCATTTTGAAACAGCGATTTTTTTCGTTTCATTGCCGTCAAAAGGAATATCTTCTGTTTCCCAGCCTGAACCCGATGAGGTGTCGGTTAACTCAATAGGATCTGTTTCCCACGAATCAGTTGCAAACGCAGGAAAAGTTGAGAGAAGAGTCATTGTTAATATAATTGATATAATACTTATAAGTTTTTTCATTAATATCATCTCTTTTAAATAGAATAAAAAGTCATTTCTCAAAAACCTCATTCAGTAAAACCTTTTTTGGTTTTACTGAATAGGAATTATGGGAAGTTCGTAGCCTTCCGAAGAAGATTCTTTCTTCTTTTTAGTTGTCTTTTCTTTAGACTTTTTTGTAGTTTTTTCTTTACCTGAATTTTTGGTTGTAGAACCATCTTCCTCTTCAAAAGGAACCGTTATCTCGTATTCATCACCGCTATCAACGGTTTTGAGAGTTGCTGATTCTTTATCGCCTTTTTTTGTTGTTGATGCTTTACCCTTGCTGTCTTTTTGGGTTGTATTCTCAGAGGTTTCCACAGAAGAGGATACCTCCGCCGATGCGGAAGTACCCTCATTGTTTTGATTTGTCTGAGAATTGCAAGCACAAAAAGCTATTGATAAACCAACAACTAATATCAGTGCTATAACAATTTTCTTCATATCAGCAGTTTATATTCCGAATGAAACTCCGCCGCCCTGCTCATGTGTATCCCATTCAGGGCTTGCCTGAGGAAGAGTATCGCCTGCAGATGCAGTAAGAACATCTTCAGAAGTCATGTTTACAACCTTAAATTCAGGCTCGTTATAAAATTTTGTCATATATCAAGCCCTCCTTTAAAATACTGCCTTAGATGCAGCAAACTGATTGCCGATTGCGTTTGCAAGGTCTGCAAGTGCAGGAACAGTCTTAGCGACCTTAACCCAAGTTAATGGTGTATACACAAGAGAACATCCGTTAGCAAGAACTTCAAACGATTGATCAAACTTAGCAATCGGAATGTTTGTTACCTGAAGAATGATAGTTCCGTCTGAAAGCTTAGCGAATGACGCTTCTGCCTCATCAATACCATTTATTTCGATAGTCTTATTGAGTTCGGCAGCCTGTGCTTCTGTAATGTTTGTTACAACAAAGCGAAGCTCCGGAACTGATGTGGCTCTGTATGAAACAGAAGAAATATTAAGACCCTCTACAAATGCTTCAAAACTATAACCGCTCGTGCTGAACTCGCCAAGCTGATTTGCGTAGCCTGCAAAGCCCGATGTGTTATAATTAAAGTAATCGGAAGCAGCCTTACCGTAGTCAAGAGTTGCCTTTGCAAGCTCTTTTACTGCGGGATTCATGCTGTTATCGTTCATTACTGCTTTACAATAGTCAGCAACAGATGTTTCGATTGTCTTTACAACTTCGCCCTGGTCATCAAGAGCTTCAATCTTGATGTTATCCATAATCTGTGCAGGAGCAAGCTCGATGTTTACCTTCTTACCTTCTGCAGTATCAGGAAGAGAATCATAATCAACAATGTCACTTGTCTGGTTGTTTTCTTCAAGCTCAGGAGTTGCATTGTATGTGATTCTTAAGTTCTCGATTGAAACATTCTCTGCAACATAAACATTGAGGTCAACCTTATCTTCAACAGTGATGCTCATCTTATCAGAAGCAAATGTGTAGCTCTTTGAAACGATAGTGTATGCATTATCATTTGCATCATAGATGTTGAACTTAACAGTCATTGTTACGCCTTCAGCATTAACGCCTACTGCGCCGCAGTTGAATTCCTTAACAAGTGTTACAACGTCGTTATATGTAACATCGCCCATACCGTTGTTAGCAAGAAGTCTGTAGTCCTCATCTGCAGCAAGTGCAGGAAGATTAATATCAGTCCAGTCGTAAGAACCATACTGACCTGAAAGAACAACGTCACCTGCGTCAATAGCAGCATCAAAGCTTACTGCAAAGTCTGCTTTGTAGTCAGCATATGCGCTGTTTGTATCAGTTGTGTCTGCAGAGAACTTGTAAGCTGTTTCAAGATTTTCAACTGAAATAGCTTCGATTGTTGCTGTGGGAAGAGCTGCAGGAGCTTCCTCACCGATTGTGTAGGTCATAACATCGCCGATTGTAATCGGAGCTGAATCACCCTTGTAAATTACAAGCTTAACAGTTAATGTTGCGCCTTTTGCATTCTCTGCATTGTTAACCTTAACACCGCAGTAGAAATCTTTTACGATTGTGCAAATCTCTTCATATGTAATATCTGAGCCAAGAACTGTCTTGAGAAGATAGTAATCATAGTTTGCATCGTAAGGAAAATATTCACCCTGTGTTGCACAAGTCCAGCCATAGCCTCCATAGTTTCCGTAAAGCTCAAAGTCATCAGTTGAAAGACCAGCCTTATCAACGCTTACTATGAAATCAGCATTATAGCCATAGTAATCTGTGCCGTCATTGTTTGCAGAAAACTTATAAGCAACATCAAGACCTTCAGTGTTTACAGCATCATTTGTAACAACTGAAATATCAGCAGTCGGAAGGTCGCTTGCAAGAGCTGTGAAAGGCATCATTGAGATAGCCATTAAAGCAGCGAGAACGCCAGCTAATACTTTTTTACTAATTCTCATTGGAATCATTCCTTTCTTTTCATAATAAAATATTGAAAATAAAAGATATTCTAATAAGGGTATACGGGAGTTTTCCAGCTGACCACACCCTTGCATTGTACACTACAAAAGTCTGTTCCGCTCCAGTCCCATATTAAAATTCACTTTATTATATAAAGTCTTTATATTAAAGTCAATAGTTTTTTTGAAATTTTTAACAAATTATGAACTTGTAAACATTTTGTAAACAATAGAAAAACGACGATTTAATAGAAAATCGTCGTTTTTCGTGGGCTATTTAAGTTCCAAGTGCCGAGACCCGAGTTCCGAGTTTTCGGTTACTCGCTTCGCTCAAACAGTAAATTTTATGTTTCAAGAGTTTTCATCAAAGAAATAAGCATTAAGCCAATTTCTTTACATAATGGTTCAGTTTTCTCAATCTGTTTAATTGACAGATAGTTGAACCTAACACATAGAATAAGCTGTGTTTCAAGTTCTGCTAGTGAGCCACGAGCGATTGACAAAAATGTCAAAAATTCTTTGGTCGACCTACGTTGCTGCCCTTCTGCTATATTAGAAGGAATAGAAACAGCAGCCCTCCTCATTTGATTTGAAAGAGCAAACTCTTCAGTTTTAGGTAAGAGTTTAATTAAGCGATAAACTTCTTCTGCCAAATCAACTGATTTCTGCCATACTACTAATTCCTGATAACCTACTGACAATAGAATCACTCCAATAACAATTATATAATTGTCCGAGCGCAGCGAGTAACCGAAAACTCGGAACTCGGAACTCGGAGCTCGGAACTAAGAAATTATTCAACAGTTACAACCTTCGCAAGATTACGCGGTTTGTCGACATCAAGTCCTTTATCGCTTGAAACATAATAAGCAAGAAGCTGCATTGCAATTATTGCCGGAATTGCCATAAAGTCATCATTCAAATCAGGAAGCTCGAATGAACAATCGACATCCTTATTGATAAGTGACTTTTTAATGAAGGTCAGAACTTCTGCACCCCTGGACTGAACTTCGCGGATATTTGAAACCTGTTTGCTCATAAGAGCGCTCTGGGTCATAAGGGCAATAACGGGTGTCTGAGCCGTTATTAGCGCAATTGTTCCGTGTTTGAGCTCGCCAGAAGCAAAAGCTTCGGAATGGATGTATGAAATCTCTTTGAGCTTAAGCGACGCTTCAAGAAGAGTTGGATAATCAAGTCCCCTGCCAATCATAAATGTATGCTCTGCGGTGAGCATTCCGTTTGAAAGGTGGTGGATTTCACTTCTTCTTTCAAGAACGGAAGAAACTGCCTCGGGAATTTTTTTGAGTTCCTGAATAAACGAGGATACTCCGTATTCATTCAAATCGCCTCTGAGAAGCGCCATTTTTGCAGTTATAAGATAGAAAACAGCAACCTGGGTTGTATACGCCTTTGTTGAGGCAACTGCAATTTCGGGACCTGCATTCGTATATATTACATTTTCGCTCTCGCGTGCAATGGTCGAGCCTTTAACATTAACGATTGAAAGCGAGCGCGCTCCCCTTCTTCTTGCATATTTCAGCGCTTCAAGAGTATCGATTGTTTCACCGCTCTGAGAAACGCAGATAACAAGTGTTTTATCATTAATAATCGGCTGATTATACATATATTCGCTTGCCATATTAACCGTTACGGGAACACCGCAGGTTTTTTCGATTATATGCTTGCCGATGAGTCCTGCATGCATTGCCGTTCCGCAGGCAATTACGGTTATATTATCGCATTCCTTGAAAATGCTGTCGTCAACATTCTCTGCGCTGAAATCGGGAAGATTGTTCTTTATTCTTGACGAAATGGTCTTTTCGATAACATCGGGCTGTTCCATAATCTCCTTCTCCATAAAGAAGGGATAACCCATTTTTCCGCTGTTTTTAATATCCCAGTCGAGTGTTAAAACATTGGGCTGAACTTCATTGCCGTCAAAATCATATACCTTTATTCCCTCTTCGGTAAGCTCTGCGATTGTGAGCTCGGGAAGAACAAAATAATCCTCGCTGTATTCGCCGATTGCCATTATGTCGGAAGCGATATATGCGCCGTCCTCATTTGAACAGCAAACTATCGGGCTTACATTTCGAACTGCGAAAATCTTGTTCGGAATATCGTCAAACATAATTGCAAGCGCAAATGTTCCGCTGATTTCATTAACTGCGCTGATAATTGCTTCGCTCGGGTCACCCGTATAGTAGTTATCAATAAGCGCTGCAACAACCTCGGAGTCTGTCTGGCTCTTCATCTTATTTGCAATACCAAGCTGATTCCTTATTGCCGCATAGTTTTCAATAATTCCGTTATGAACAAGGGTGACGCTGCCGAATTTATGCGGATGTGAATTATTATCGCTTACTCCGCCATGGGTAGCCCAACGGGTGTGACCTATTCCTGCAACACCCTTAACATTAGTTGAACGGGAATCGAGCTTTTCAACTCTTCCCTCACATTTTGAAACAAGAACCTCTTTGAATTCGGGATGATACACTGCAATACCTGCGCTGTCATATCCTCTGTATTCAAGTGTTTTTAGTCCCTTAAGAAGAATTCCTCTTGCTTCGCTGTAGCCTGTGTAGCCAATTATTCCACACATAAATAAAACTTCCTTTCAGTCGTTTTTTAGTTTCGAGTTCCGAGCCCCGAGTTGCAAGTTCTCGGTTACTCGCTTCGCTCGAACGATAATAAACTATTAGGGTATTTTCAATTATTCATCCTTTGCTGAAAAGAATTTGTCGAAACCGTTTCCGATTAGTTTTGCCTTTTCATAACGTATCAAAGGTAATACGAAAGAGCATCCGCCGAAAGATTCGATAACTCTTTGCCTCGTCAGCCATTTGGCTCCGGCGCTTGATATGTAAAGAATAAACCTCCCTATTATCATTTTATTGAAAATACCTCTTATAGAATTAAACCATATCTTGTATGTAAAGTCAATAATAATTTATATAAATAATATATATTGATTTTAATTAAATAATCTGTTATTATATTTTTATTACATTCTAAAGGAAATATACTATGGACATTTTAAAGCAGTTACAAACAGAATTTTCACTCAAATCGTGGCAGGTTGAAAACACTGTCGCTCTTATTGATGACGGCAACACAATTCCGTTTATCGCACGATACAGAAAAGAAGCAACGGGCTCACTTGATGACCAGCTTCTTCGAGAACTCAGTGACAGACTCACCTATCTCCGCAATCTTGAAGAACAGAAAGAAAAGGTTATTGCTTCAATCACAGAGCAGGAGCTTATGACCGATGAAATACTTGCATCAATAGACGCTGCAAAAACCATGACCGAGCTTGAGGATATTTACCGCCCGTTCAGACCGAAGAGAAAAACAAGGGCTTCGGTTGCAAAGGCAAAGGGACTTGGCGGACTTGCAGACGAAATATTTGAACAAAACCCGAACTCACCTGCTCCCGAAGAGCTTGCAGAAAAGTATCTTTCAGATGAGGTTGAAACAATCGAGGATGCGCTCCAGGGTGCAAGAGATATTATTGCAGAAGCCGTTTCAGACGACCCGAAGGGCAGAAAGCTTCTCAGATACGCAATCAAGAAAAGCGGAATTATTAATGTTAAGGGCGCACAGGAAGAACTCGGTGTTTATGAGATGTATAAGGAATACAGCGAGCCAGTCAGCAAGATTGCGCGCCACAGAGTTCTCGCAATCAACAGAGGCGAGAAAGAAGATTTCCTCAAGGTCAGCGTTGATTACGACAAAAATCTTGCTGTCGATATGCTTGTTAATCTTCACAAAAAGAACAACTCCCCATGTGCTGAGCAGGTTTATGAGGCTATTGACGATGCATACACCAGACTGATTTTCCCTTCAATTGAAAGAGAAATCAGAAACGAGCTTACCGACGCAGCAAACGAAAGCTCAATTAAAGTTTTCGGTGAAAACACAAGACAACTTCTTATGCAGCCGCCCGTTAAGGGACGAGTTACAATCGGTCTTGACCCGGGATACAGAACGGGCTGCAAGGTTGCGGTTGTTGACAGCACGGGCAAGGTGCTCGATACGGGCGTTATCTACCCTGCTCCGCCCCACAAGAAGATTGATGAGGCAAAGAAAATCATCAAGGACTTTGTTAAGAAATACAATGTTACTCTTTTTGCAATCGGCAACGGTACCGCATCCCACGAAACCGAGGAATTTGCCGCTGAAACAATAAAAGAAATCGGCGGTAAGATTGAATATATGGTTGTAAGTGAAGCAGGCGCATCCGTTTACAGCGCATCTAAGCTTGCGGCTCAGGAATTCCCGCAGTTTGATGTTTCGCTTAGAAGCGCAGTTTCTATTGCAAGAAGACTTCAGGACCCGCTTGCCGAGCTTGTTAAGATTGACCCGAAGGCAATCGGAGTCGGTCAGTATCAGCACGATAGCGTTAACTCAGTCGGAGTTGACCTTAACACAGCTTCTCCCCAGCTTCTTTCAAGAGTTGCAGGCGTTTCAAGTGCCGTTGCAAAGAACATTGTTGATTTCCGCGAGAAAAACGGAAGCTTTAAATCAAGAACACAGCTTCTTGAAGTCAGCAAGCTCGGACCGAAAGCATTTGAACAGTGTGCAGGCTTCCTCAGAGTTGCTGAGAGCGACAATGTTTTTGATAACACCGCTGTTCATCCCGAAAGCTATAAGGCGGCAAAAAGCCTTCTCAAGCTCTGCTCCGTCAGTGATGAGGACATCCGTCAGGGCAATATTGCAATGCTCAGTGCTAAAATGAAAATTGAAGGCACATCCGCACTTGCAGCACAACTTGGTATCGGCGAGCCGACACTTGTTGATATTGTCAGCGAGCTTTCAAAGCCCGGACGTGACCCCCGTGATGAACTTCCGAAGCCAATGCTCAGAAGCGACGTTATGAGCATTGAGGATTTAAAGGAAGGTATGCAGCTCAAGGGCACAGTCCGCAATGTTATTGATTTCGGCGCTTTCGTTGATATCGGAGTTCATCAGGACGGACTTGTTCACATCAGCCAAATAACAAACAGATATATCAAGCATCCGAGCGAAGTTCTCAAAGTCGGCGATATTGTTGATGTCTGGGTTATCGGCGTTGATACAAAGAAGAACAGAATTTCGCTGACAATGAAACAACCCAAGTAAGTGGTCCGTGATCCGTGGTCCGTGATCCGTGATCCGTGATCCGTGGTCCGTAATGTTAACAAAATCACTCCTTGCTCATAAAATGGGTTAAGGAGTGATTTTATGTTTCAATATATAAAAAAGTTACAATATCCGATTAATATAAAAAATCCAAATCCGAAGGCAGCGGCAATAATCATAAGTCAATATGGTGGTCCCGACGGTGAACTCGGCGCGAGCCTCAGATATCTTTCCCAGAGATATTCAATGCCATATGCAGAGCTCAAGGGACTCCTTACCGACATTGGCGTTGAGGAGCTCGGTCATCTTGAAATGATTGGCTCAATGGTTCATCAGCTCACAAGAAATCTTACTGAGAAGCAGATTGAAGAAAACCCGAATTTTGCAGCTTATTTCGTTGACCACACTGCAGGTGTATATCCGACAGCGGCAAGCGGTAGCCCGTGGAGCGCGGCATCGATGCAGGTTAAGGGTGACCCGATAGCAGATATAAACGAGGATTTGGCTGCTGAACAAAAAGCAAGAGTTACCTATGACAACATTCTCCGTCTTGTTGACGACCCCGATATCATAGAGCCGATTAAGTTCCTCAGAGAGCGCGAAATCGTGCACTACCAGCGCTTCGGTGAGGGACTCAGGGTAATAACGGATAAACTTGATTCGAAGAATTATTATATGACGAATCCGGGGTTTGATAAGTGATACAAAATAATCGGAGAGGAAATCCTCTCCGATTTTCATTTATTCATCATTCAATATCTTTAGTGTTTTTCAAATACTTCTTTGAAGCAGGAAAATGCGTTTTAAAAGTTACCTTCGTTGTAGCTGTTTTGTCTTTTATAACAGCAATATTCATATGAGTTAGTTTTACATCGATTTTAAGAACATAATCGGCAGAAACAATTTTCATTGTTTTTGGATTAATCTTAATTATTGCATAGCCATCCTTATAGTTAACAGATAAATTATCTTTCGAAGTACCCTTGCTGAAAGTTATTATACTCATGCTGTCAATAGTTTTTTTAAGGCTCCCGAATGTTGTAAACAGTTTCCCCTGAGAGTCCATACCGGGCAAAGAGGAACCCTTTTTTGCATTTGCTTTGAGTTTGATAATAATATATCCGTTTTTTTCATTTATTGTTACATAGTTTAAATCAGAGACTTTTAATCTTGATTTATCAAGCGGCTTTTTATTCTTATCATAGTCATATTTGGGGTCATAATTGACAGACGGAGACAATCCGGTTGTTGAAGGACTAAAAAGAGCGCCGGTAATGCCCGGAACTAGCTTATTCACAACAGCATTAGCGTATCCGTCAACATACACTTTACCGCAATCTACAGATTCTTCACCAAGCATTTTATAGTATGTAACGGTTTCACCGTGACTGGTATACTTTTTGTTTGAATTTTTGTTTTGTTATATGCCTTATTATATAGATTTACAACATCATTTGCATTTTTAATTTTTATTCCTGCATATGTTCCGGCAACAGGAAAAACCTTTTTGCAATGGGCACATTTCTTGCAGTTATTCTTTTTGTCGAGTTTCAGCGAATGATTTTTAACATATACCGTTATTTTATACTTTGCTCTGTTTGCCTCACAGGTTATTACAGCCTTGCCGACTTTTTTACCGTTTACTAATCCTTTCGATGAAACGGTTGCAACTTTTTTGTTAGAGCTGCTCCATTTTGGATTCTTTTTCTTAGTAGTTACTTTTATACTTTGATTAATGCAAATTGTTACGCTTGAAGCGTTGATGCTGACTGAAGCATTTGCATTAACGGGAAGCGCTAACATTGATGTGATAAACATAAGAGATAGAATAACGGTTAACAGTTTTTTCAACATACAAAATCATCCTTTCTGTTTACTTATAAAAACATTATATCACACTTAATAATCATTTCAATAATAAAGATTTATTAGTGATATTGTTCGCAAGCGAACAGTGATATTATTCACGCTGTGAATAGTGATATTTTTTGATTTCATCAAAAAGTGAAATTATCTTCGCCTTGAAAAAACTTTGCGGAGCAAAATATCACTGCGATAGCAATTTAACTGCGAAGCAATATAACTCGCCGAAGGCGAATATAGTTGAAAAAAGCACCCGTCGGGTCAATGTCATTAAGTTAATGACATTGACCGCAAGGGTGCTCATTTCATTTTTGGTGGAGATGGCGAGAATCGAACTCGCGTCCAAACTCAGTTCCTCAAGGGCTCTACGAGTGTAGTTTGTCATTGGGATTCCCCTCACTGAACGGCGGCAAACAGCCTTTCAGTTACGGTAGTCTCTTATACCTGACGGGAGCCGAGACACTCCCCCGTTCATGTTCGCCGCTAATCGACGCCCTTAATTAAGCCGCGGCACTCTTAATCAGGACGCGCACTGCTTAGGCAGCGCGAAGAACTGTTTTATTATTGTCAGTTATTTTTAAAGTGTTACTTTTAAAGCGGTGCAACTCCGCTACTCGCTGACCAAGCCTCACCGAACCTGTCGATAGCCTTTCATCCCCTCGTCAAAGCATACTGCGCGATTGAAATATATTGCTCTATATTACTTGTTTTGAGCAATATATTAATAATCGCTCCGAACGCTTTTCCTCTCAAATCAAAATTTCGGCGAAGCCTGCTTTTTGATTTGTAAATAGGTTTATCTTTCATTGCAAAGCAATGAAAATATCACTTCGAGTGAAACGAGAAATATAACTGATTTGCATTGCAAATCAATATCACGCTGCGAAACAGCATATCACTATGCGCGATTAACGCATTTTCATGCTGCGTTCCATTTCTCTGTTTGCGCTTTTTTGCGCTTCGGTTGAGCGTTTGTCGTAAAGCTTTTTACCTTTACAAAGCCCTATTTCAAGCTTTGCTCTTCCGTTTTTGATATACAGCTCAAGCGGAATTATTGAAAGTCCCTGCTGTTTTGACTGACCGAAGAGTTTCATTATTTCTCTTTTGTGAAGAAGCAGTTTTTTCTTTCGCATCGGGTCGCGGTTAAAACGGTTTCCCATTTCATAGGGCGAGATATGCATTCCAAGCGCAAACATCTCTCCGCCGTCAACAGAACAGTAGGAATCCTTTAAATTAACTCTTCCCGCTCTGATTGATTTAATTTCCGTTCCGAAAAGCTCAATTCCTGCCTCATATTTTTCAAGAACAAAATAGTCGTGATAGGCTTTTTTGTTTCTTGCAATAGTCTGAACTTCTTCCTTCAAGCCCATCACTCCTTTCTTTTTATCAGATTAATGACCTTCCCTTTAATGCTCTGCTGAGTGTTACCTCGTCCGCATATTCAAGGTCTGCGCCGACGGGAACGCCGTATGCAAGACGGCTTACCGTTATTCCCATTGGCTTCAGAAGCCTTGAGATATACATAGCCGTTGCCTCGCCCTCAACAGTTGGATTTGTTGCCATAATTATCTCTTCGCAAACGCCGTCACCCAACCTTGAAATAAGCTCTTTGATTCGTATCTGGTCGGGTCCGATGTTATCCATCGGAGAAATAGCGCCGTGAAGAACATGGTACATTCCGTTATACTCGTGGGTTCTTTCGATTGCAACAACATCCCTCGGGTCCTCAACAACACAGATTACGCTTCTGTCCCTGCTTTCATCCTTACATACGGGGCATAGCTCCTCATCAGCAAGGTCACAGCAGACTTTGCACTGCTTAATCTTAGTGTGTGCGTCCGTTATCGCCTTAGCAAAGTTATTTGCCTCCTCTTCGGAGAGCGAAAGAACATAGAACGCCATTCTCTGTGCGGTTTTATTACCTATTCCCTGCATTCGTTCAAACTGGTCTATTAAATTTTGAAGCGGTGCAAGATTATATGACATAGTCTTTTACTCCAATATCAAGAATTATAGTCCCGGGATATTAAGTCCGCCCGTTGCAGCGTCCATTTCTCTTTCAGATTCTTCGTCTATCTGACGGTTTGCCTCATTGAGAGCGGCAACAAGCATATCCTCGAGCATTTCAACATCCTCAGGGTCAACAACCTCAGGGTTGATTCCGATTGCCTTAACCTCGTGGCTTCCGGTAATGGTTACTTCAACCATTCCGCCGCCCGAAGAAACAACATATTCCTTCTGCTCAAGCTCAGCTTTCTTCTGCTCAATCTGCTCCTGCATCTTCTGAGCCTGCTTAAGCATTGCCTGCATATTCTGCGGTCCTCCGCCGCCCATACCTTTTGGAAGTCTTGCTTTCATAGTTTTATCTCCTATTGTTATTTATTTTACATCTATATTGATTTTTCCCTGTGCCTGAGCAATTAAATCCTCAAGCGGGTCTCTTTTTGCCTGTGTGTTATCCTTGCGCTTAAAGAGTCCGAGCTTAAATTGCTTATCAGTTACCTCATAAAGCGCTTTTTTGACTGCTTTTGCGTGAGTCGGGATTTTTATGAAATCGCGAACTGTTGCATTCGGGCTGTCAATAAGAAAGTATTCCCCTCTAATAAAGCCCTTTGCTCCGCTGAGCACTCCGAAAAGAGCGATATCTTCTCGGTGAAGCACCTCCATAAATTCGCCCCACTGCATAAATTCAAACTGATTCGAAACATCATTCTGAGCCTGAGGTGCCGGTGTCTCAGAAGGCTTTGGTGCCGGCTCGGGTTCTTCCTGCTTTTCTTCCTGAAGTTGAGGAGTATCCTCAGGGGGTTCAGGCTCGGGAATCGGCTCTTTTACGGGTTTTGCTTCTTCATCTTTGATGAATACTGCAGGAGCTTCTTCCTTTTCCTGCTCAGCTTCTTCGGGTGCTTCATTCTTAACAAAGCTGCCCGATTTAACTGTTCTTTCGAGTTCCGAAATTCTCTGCAACGCCGCTTTAACGGTTTCCTCGGTTTTCGGATTGCAAAGGCGAACAAACGCCATTTCAACCTCTATTCTTGCTGAAGCGCCTTTTTTTATTTCAATAAAGGTTTGCTGAAGAAGGTCGATTGCATATATAATTCCTTCAAGTGTGAAACTCTTTGCACCTGCAAGAATGTTTTCATATTCATTATCGGTGCATATTATCAGTTCCCTGCTTTTGTTAACAGTTTTTACTATCAGGAAATTTCTGAAATGATTAATCATCTCGGCACACAGACGCTCCATATCAAAACTGTTCTGATATAGCTCAGATATGATATTAACCGCGTCGTTTGTTTTCCTCTCGGCTATGCACTGAGAAAGCCTGAAAAGAGCTTCCTTACCTGCAAGTCCTGCGACCTCGCTTACAAGCTCGCTTGTTACATTTTTGCTTCGTGAAGCACACTGGTCAAGAATTGAAAGACCGTCTCTGAGTGCGCCGTCGGCTATTCTCGCAATAAGAACTGCAGCGTCATCATCAAGATTAATGCCCTCAAGCTCGGACACCTGATTAAGCCTTTTAGCCATAGTTTCGGGCTGAATACGCTTGAAATCAAAACGCTGGCAGCGCGATAGAATTGTTGCAGGAAGCTTGTGCACTTCCGTTGTTGCAAGAATGAAAATAACATGAGCAGGAGGCTCTTCAAGTGTTTTAAGCAGTGCGTTGAATGCTCCCGCTGAAAGCATATGAACCTCGTCGATTATATATACTCTGTATTTTCCCCTTGTCGGAGTGTAGTTTGCTTCTTCTCGCAAATCTCTAATATTATCAACGCCGTTGTTTGAAGCAGCGTCAATCTCAACAACATCATATATTGAACCGCTGTCGAGTCCTTTGCAGACCTCGCATTCATTACAGGGCTCGCCGTTTTGAGGATTTTCGCAGTTAACAGCCTTTGCAAGAATTTTTGCACAGGTCGTTTTGCCCGTTCCTCTTGAGCCTGTAAAAAGATAGGCATGAGAAATTCTGTTTTGGTTGATTTCATTCTGAAGAGTTGACGTAACATGGTCCTGACCGTAGACATCGCTGAACACCTGCGGTCTGTATTTTCTGTATAAAACCTGATACATATTAATTCACATAGTCTTTCCGCCCACAAATGTATTATTAATAATCACATAAACAGCTACCTTGTTGGGCGGACAAGACGTTAATGTGAATTTAGCCATCGCCCGTTGTTGCTTTGCAACAAACTGAGCGGGCAATACAATTTTGAAAGTGCGACTTTTCGCACTTTCACTCCTCTTTTTTAAAAAAGCGCCCTTACGCCTTTTACGTAACGTACAGACTTGTCTGAGGCACACAGAATAATCCACTTATTGCTGCTCGGTTCCCCGCCTGACAAGGTTCGTAGCATCCCGTCGCACAGGGCCCATACGCTACATAAAAGACGCAAAAGCACTCTTTTCGGTTATTTATTATACAATAATTAATTTATAAAATCAAGAGATTTTTTTAAGTTTGAACGGTGGAGAGTAAAGATTGGAGTTTCGGGTCGCTTCGCTCCGATTTTTTTGGATGTCGTCAGCACCGTCAAGCAAATAAAAATGACCGACATTAGGGTGGGCAGCTAAGGGATTTGACAGCCTCAAAAAACATCTTTTTGCGTAATACTGCGTTAAAAATGCTCGGAATAAACAAATTATTCCTGTGCTTTTTGCCTTGTCTTACACAAAAATCTGAATTTTTGAGGTGCGAAGCAATTTTGAGAT
>CAJOEV010000042.1 GCA_905233545.1 uncultured Eubacterium sp.
GGAAGCGTTACAAAGAACTTTGCTATAATCCCTAAAGCAACAAGCATTACATCTGTAACTGCTAAAACTAAAGGCTTTAACGTAAAATGGAACAAGGTTCCTGCTCAGTGTGACGGTTATCAGATACAATACAGCGAAAACAATAGCTTTAATTCGTGTAAATCTACAACGGTTAACGGATTTAAAAACAATCAAAAAACTGTATCTAAACTCAAGGCAAAGAAAAAATATTATGTCCGAATCAGAACATATAAGAAGGTTAAGGGTGTTAACTACTATTCAAACTGGAGTTCTTCAAGAGCTATTAAAACCAAATAGTAAAAAGGTCACCGAGCGGTGACCTTTTTTCGTAGGGGAGGGTCTCCCGACCCTCCCAAAAGCTTAATTCATCATATCTCTTTCTTTGATGTAGCTGACAACCTCATCAACTGTTGTGAATGCAAGAGCAACTGTTGTGTCTGCTGCGCCATAGTAGATTGCAATTCTGCCCGTTTCTGCGTCTGCAAGAGCGGAGCAGGGGAAAACAACATTAGGAACATCGCCAACGCATTCATATATTTCGTGGGGAGCAAGCAAAAAGCAGTCTGCTCTGTGCAGTACCTTCCAGGGCTCGTTCTTATCAAGAATTGCAGCGCCCATTGCATATGTGAAGCCGTTACAGCTGTTTAATACGCCGTGGTAGAACATAAGCCAGCCCTCGTCAATTTCAATCGGAGTCGGTCCTGCGCCGATTTTTGTTGCCTCCCAGAACTTTTCAGGCTTCATAACAAAGCGGTATTTGCCCCAGTATTCGAGGTCTTTACTCTGCTGAATGAAAATATCGCCGTAGGGTGTGTGTCCTCTGTCGCAGGGACGCACAAGAAGCATATATTCGCCGTTTATCTTCTTCGGGAATAAAACGCCGTTTCTTGCAACGGGATAGGTTGCGTCCTCTTTCTGTTCCCAGGTTTTGAAATCCTCTGTAACGGCAATACCGATTGTTGTTCCGTTGGGAGTTAAGTTAACCCATGAAAGATAATATTTGCCGTCTATCTCACAAAGTCTTGGGTCGTATCCGTTGAAGATAACCTTGTCGTCGAGTTCCCAGTTGATTGCATCCTTGCTGAAGCCTGTTACAATGTTGTGATAACGAGTTCTGTCATCAACCCTGAAAACGCCTGCAAAGCCGTCGCCGTAGGGAACAACAGCCGAATTAAAAATGCTGTTTGAAAAAAAGAGGTTGTCCCTTGTAATAATCGGGTTTTCGGTATATCTCCAAACGGGATACCGGTATCCCTCGGGTTTATCCTGCCAGGGTATATTCTTAATTGATTCTCCGATAATTTTTGCCATGATTTATCTCCTTTATTTCAAGAATACTTTAATGTTATAAGAGCCGGGATTGGTCTTAAAGCTAATAAGACTTGCGCCGTTTTCATATTCATCGACAACAGTATACTCAGCGCCCTCGCACTTGTCAATCGGTTTATGAATATAAACTAATGTTTCACCTTCAAAATCAGACATATATTTCAGGTTGAATATATTATTATCTCTGTCGAAGCCGTAGCTTTCAATATCTCCTGCAACTGCAACGGGATGAGTTCGGCAAAGCATTTCCATAAGCGGCGCATCCATATCGTCGCCGTGATAGTCCCAGTATATCTGACCCCACTGCATTTCGTCAAAGAAATCAAGAAGCTCAAAGGCATGCGGGAACCAGGAAGTATCAGTATTATCACTGCAGCCGCCCCATTCGCCGACAATAACGGGAACATTAAGTCTGAGCTGAGTGTTTCTCATTTCACCGAAGAACGCTTTAACTCTTGATGCGTTTGCATACTGATATAACGGCGTGTCAACCGAAAAATCGTATGCATGCGGACCGAAGCACTGGTTTTCTTCTCTTTTTCCGTTAACGGTAATCGGAGGAGAGGATTGCTTGATTCCGCTGTTACATATGTAGCTCTGTTCCATCATAACAATGCCGTTTTTGGTGATATCTCTTATTGCGGCTGTTGTTTTGTTAAGGAACGGTGAATATTTTTCTAAATCAAATTTTTCCTGAACCTCATCAATTTTATATACTGCATCCCTTATAACATCTCCGCCAATACAATCGAGCATATTCCTTGTATCACGCTTTATGGCTGATTTAAAGAGCTTTTTTCTGTCAACCTTATCGCTTGTCAAAACTGTTCTTGCAACACCTTTAACAAGGCGAGAGAACATTTTTTTGCTGTATGAACCCGGGAAGGGCTCGTTCATAAGGTCGTATCCGAAAAGCGCGCCTTTATCTCCGTAGCGTTTTGCAAGCATTTGCCAAAGCTCACAGTATCTGTCCTGAAGTCCTTTTCCGTTAAGGTCGGTATTGTTCCAGAAATTGTCGAATTCATTTCTGACCCATTTACCAAGAAAATAACCGTCTGCCCATACGAAATATGGCATTCTCGGTTTTGCACCGTCGGTCAGTGCTGCCCAGGACGGAGCTCCGTCGCCAACGCTTTTGCCGTCATTTTGAGAATATAAATCCTGGTGCATATCCAGAAGAATATATACTCCGTACTTTTCTGCAAGTTCAAATATCTTATCAATTGATTTGAGATAAGATAAATTGTATTCTCCCATTTTTGGCTCAAGATTCTGCCAGGTTACTGCAAGACGGATGATGTCAAAGCCGTTAGCCTGATACTTTTTGAAAAACTCTTCATCGAGTTTATAGTGAAATTCTTTACAGTTAACATGCTTATCATCAATATTCATTCCGTTGAATATTCGTGTTCTGCCCTCTGAGTCAACAAAACGCAGATTTTCGGTTTTAATTTTTTGCATAATTACCACCTGTTTTTTAATAGATAAAATAATTATAAACTATAAAAAATATTTATTCAACATTTAGTTGAAAAAACATTTTAAATATATTATAATTGATTTCATGTTATATTAGAATTTAAAGGAGCTTATTAATGACGCTAGGCGAAGTTCAAAAACTTCTGAAGGAGAGGGAAATTAAATATTTTCTAATGAAATATGAAACCGAGAAAGAATTTCTTGAGCATATTTATTTATATCCCGAACTTGATGAATACGAGGAATGCAATGTTTGTTCGCTTGTTATTCCTTGTCAGAACGAACATAAGAATATTGAGCTGCAATTTAATAAGATAGACGGAATATATACATTCATTGAAATTCTTTTCGGCGAGTTTTGTTTCGAGATGTTTGACCATGAAGAAGAGTATTTTGCCGAAGATTTAATGCATATTATATTTCAGATTATTACAGGACAAATTGTTGTTATTGTAAGAAATGATATCGAGAAGAACAAATGGGTTGGTGATGCGTGTTTCTATCTGAGCGACGACGACCCGTATTTCGGAGAACCAGCCTTTTTCAGAGAGCTTGAAAGAATTCAGCTTCCCAAAACCTTTTTTGAAGAGAAATTTCAGACAAAAAAGCAATATGAAATATACAGCTACAATTCATATCAATGCATTATAAGATAAGAAAACCACCCGAGTTTCCCCGGGTGGTTTTTAATTATGGTTTTATAAAGAGTGTATTACTCGATTGTGCAGTACATGAAATACTTGTATCCGAGCGGGCTAGCGAAGAAGCCTTTAACGTTCTTAGCAAGCATATACTGGTCTGTGTAGTAGTAGATAGGAGTGATACAGCCTGTTGCCATAATCATATCCTCAGCCATGTGCATCATTGCATAGCGCTTTTCAGTATCTGTGCAAGTCTTAATCTTTGCAATAAGAACGTCGTATGTTTCTGCCCATGTGCCTTTTTCAACTTTTTCTTCATAACCGAGCTTAGTGAGGTCAAGGCTGTAGTACTTGGTATCCTTGCTGTCGCCCTTACCAAACTGAGCGTCGTTGTTACCTGAAGAGGTTGTCCACATATCAAGGAATGAAATCGGGTCGTTGTAGTCAGCAAGCCAGCCGTTACGTGTTACGGTGTAGTCGCCCTTCTTTCTTGTGTTAAGAAGAGTAGCCCATTCCTGGTTCTCAAGCTTCATATCGATTCCAACGTTTGCAAATGCGTTCTGAATGTATTCAGCGATTGCCTTATGACCTTCGTCAGTGTTGTAGAGATATGTGATTGAGGGGAAGTCTGTGAACTTACCGCTTGCTTCGTCGAACTTATAGTATTTCTTAAGTGTTTCAATAGCTGAGTTGTAGTTTGATTCAACAGCATCAGCTGAAGTATCGAAATAACCTGTGAACTTATCGCTTACGCCTGTGTTCTGAACGAACTCGGTCTTGCCGTCAGCGTCTGTAAGTCCTGAACCAACGAATGTTGATGCGGGAACCTGTCCGCCCTGAGCAATCTTGTCAACGATGTAGTTTCTGTCGATAAGAAGTCCAAGTGCGCTCTTGATTTCAGCTTCTGCCTTAGCAGCTTCTTCACCCTTTAATTTGGTGTCTGCGGGAAGGATGCTCTTGTTGATGTTCCAGCATACATAGTATGTTCCGAGCTGACCAACATTATAGAATTCATCTGCAAAATCAGCTTTTAATGCTTCCATTTCGTTTGTAGGAACTGAGTCAATGAACTGCCAATCGCCGTTCTTAAAGTTCGAAAGCATATTGTTTGCATCATCAGAAAGATAGCACTTGATTGTATCCATCTTAACTGTTGCAACATCTGGGTGGTTTTCATTCTTTGAAAGAGTGATAACTGAGTTGTGTTCCCAACCTGAAAGAGTGTAAAGACCGTTACATACATATGTTGAGGGGTCTGTTGCCCAGCTTTCATTGCTTACTACATCCTCACGAACGGGGAAGTAGGTCGGGAATGCAAGAAGCTCATTCCAATAAGGAACAGCGTTTGCAAGAGTAACTTCGAGAGTCTTGTCGTCAAGAGCTTTAACTTCGAGCTTAGCGTCTGGGTTAACCGGATTGTCTTTTTCATCAACCTCTGTAACCTTGTCATAGCCTGCAACTACATCAAACATATAGCCGTAGTCAGCTGCTGTTTCAAGAGAAGCTGCTCTCTGCCATGCAAATTCAAAGTCGCCTGCAGTAACATCTTTACCGTCCGACCACTTAAGACCATCCTTAAGAGTGTAGGTGTAGGTTACTGTGCCGTCTTTGTTTGTAACACCTTCAACGAGCTCTTTTGCTGCGTCGGGAACAAGTTCAAGCTTACCGTCTTCGGTCTGTGACCATTTTGCAAGACCTGAGAAAAGGTGAGCAAGAAGTGTAGCGCCGTCAACTGCTGAGTTAAGAGCAGGGTCAATGGTGTCCGGCTCTGACGCAAGACATACTGAAATTGAGGTCTTTGCTGCATCAGTCTTCTTGGATGTTTCTCCGCCGTTTTTTGCACATGCTGCGAGGCTGAATACCAATGCAAGTGCAAGAAGAGCAGAGATTATTTTTTTCATTTTCATAATCATACCTTCCTTTCATTTAATTTTTATAATAATGAAAATGATCAATGTACAGTTTTGCTGTACAAATTACCAAATTAATCGTTTATCTCCTCAGCTCTGAGACAAGCTACAAAACGACCTTTTGAGATTTCTTTAAGTTCAGGCATACTCTCAGCACACTTGTCGCATGCATACTGACAGCGGGTTCTGAACGGACATCCTGAAGGAGCGTTAAGAGGTGAGGGGATACTTCCGCTTAAAACTATTCTCTTATTCGTTCTGGCAATCTTCGGGTCGGGGACGGGTACTGCTGAAAGAAGAGATTTCGAATAGGGGTGAAGCGGTTTGTTATAGATTTCATCTGCGCTTGCAAGTTCCACTATGTGACCGAGGTACATAACAGCGATTCTGTCCGAAATATGACGGACAACAAGCAAATCGTGAGCAATAAACAGATATGTAAGACCAAGCTTGTCCTGAAGTTCGTCAAACATATTGATAACCTGTGCCTGAATAGAAACATCAAGCGCTGAAACAGGCTCGTCGCAAACGATGAAATCAGGATTTACTGCAAGTGAACGCGCAATACCGATTCTCTGGCGCTGACCGCCCGAAAATTCGTGAGCGTATCTTGAAGCGTGTTCACTGTTTAAGCCGACGTAATCCATAAACTGAAGAATTTTTTCTTCTCGTTCTTTTTTATCCTTATATAAATGATGAACATCAAGCGGCTCGCCGATAATATCAGAGACTGTCATTCTCGGATTCAGAGAAGAGTAGGGGTCCTGGAAAACCATTGTAGCCTTTTTTCTGAACTCTTTAATATCCGATTTGGACTTAACCTGCTTACCGTCGTACCAGATTTCGCCAGCAGTCGGCTTGTAAAGGTGAAGCAATGTTCTTCCAACGGTTGTTTTTCCGCATCCTGATTCACCTACAAGACCAAGCGTTTCGCCTTTATTGATTGAAAAAGAAACATCATCAACTGCTTTGAGAGGCGTTGTCTTGAACATTCCCGTGTTGATGGGGAAGTACTGTTTTAAATTCTTTACTTCAATAATCGGATGATTATCAGCCATTTGCCTCACCGCCTTCCGAATCAATTTCAATATCACCTTTGTCAAGCCCGTTTTTAATATTCATCCAACAGGTTGCCTTGTGGTTTTCATTGATATCCATTGTTTCAGCCCTGTGGTGAATACAGATTTTCATTGCGTTATCGCATCTCGGAGCAAAAGGACATCCTTCGGGCATATTCAAAAGGTCAATAGGTGTTCCCATTATTGGCTGAAGCTTCGTTCCTGCTGTATCAGCCGACGGGATTGAGCGCATTAAGCCTTTTGTATATTCATGGCAGGGATTATAAAAAATTTCTTCCGCTGTTCCTTGCTCACAAATTGAGCCTGCATACATAACGATAACTTCATCACACATCTGAGCAACAACGCCAAGGTCGTGAGTAATCATTATGATTGCCATACCAAGCTCTTTCTGAAGCTGAATCATAAGCTCAAGTATCTGAGCCTGAATAGTAACATCAAGAGCAGTTGTGGGTTCGTCCGCTATAAGAATATCGGGCTCGCATGCCAGCGCCATTGCTATCATGATTCTTTGACGCATACCGCCTGATTGCTCAAATGGATACTGTTTCATTCTTTTTTCAGGCTCGTTAATATTAACAAGCTTTAGCATTTCAACAGCGCGTTCATATGCCTGCTTTTTGTTTCTGTTTGTATGAAGGGTTATTGCTTCAATAAGCTGTCTGCCTATCGTATAAGTCGGGTTAAGAGAAGTCATCGGGTCCTGGAAAATAATTGAGACTTTGTTTCCTCTGACATTTTTCATTACCTTTTCGCCTGCGCCGACAAGTTCCTGACCGTCAAGCTTTATTGAGCCGCCGATGATTTTACCGGTTGATGCAAGTATTTGCATAATTGAATATGCGGTGACAGATTTACCCGAGCCGCTTTCGCCTACAATTCCGAGCACCTTACCTCTGTCAAGAGAGAAGGAAACATCATTAACTGCTTTAACCTCACCTGCGTCTGTGAAGAAGGAGGTCTTAAGATTTTTTACTTCTAATAATGCCATATCTAAACCTCCTATCAATTATTCAGCTTTGGGTCGAATGCGTCACGAAGACCGTCGCCGAAGAGGTTAAGACTGAGTACTATCAGCGAAATAACTAATGCGGGAATAACCAGTCTGTACGGATAGCTTGAAAGTCCGTTCAATGCTTCGGAAGCAAGTGAACCGAGAGAGGGCATCGGTGCGTTAACACCGAGTCCGAGGAATGAAAGATAGCTTTCGGTAAATATTGCCGAAGGAATCTGAAGTGCTGCAGAAATGATAACAACACTGATACAGTTAGGAATTAAATGTTTTACAATAATCCATTTTCCTTTAGCGCCCGTTACTCTTGCCGATAAAACATATTCCTGTTCTCTCAGAGAAAGAATCTGACCTCTGATAAGTCTTGACATGCTTACCCAGTAGAGCAGGGCGAATACAATGAACAAGCTTATAATATTCGCTCCGATACTTGCAAGGGCTGTTCCTTCAATAACAGGAGTCAATGTCATTTTAAATACGGTTGAAAGAAGAATTACCATAAGCATATCGGGAAGCGAATATATAACATCGACCAACCTCATTATGATAATATCAACCTTACCGCCGAAATAACCTGAAATTGAGCCTATCAGCGTTCCTATCAGCAAAACAATAATACTTGCAAAGAATCCAACGGCAAGAGAAACTCTTGTTCCGTATATAATTCTGATGAAATAGTCCCTTCCGGCTGAGTCTGTTCCGAATAAATGAGGAAAGACTTTTTCGCCATTATCTATTTTTTCCTGTTCGGTATCGCCGTATTTAAAAGGCTTTAAATTATTATACGATGCATCAACCATCTGTCCCGGCTGAACTCCGAGCTGGTCATCGTATGAATACGGCCAGAACATAGGAATAACAATGCTTGAAATGGTGATTATCAAGATAACTATAAGACTTATGAATGCAACTTTATTCTTATAAAGTCTTTTCACACCGTCTTTGAAGAATGTGGAAGACGGACGCATCTGAACCATATATTCTTTTTCTTCATCAGATGCGGGCATGAACATATCTAAGTCCACATGGAATGAAAATTTCTTTTTCACAGTTCGTCCTCCTTACTCAAATGTAATACGCGGGTCAACTACTTTATAGAGTATATCGGTTATTAAGTTCATAATAACGATAAGAGCCGCAAGAATAATAGTTGTTCCCATAATCATTGGATAGTCACGGTTTGTTATAGAGCTTACAAATGCGCGTCCGATTCCGGTGTTACTATGTAAGCAAGCATGGGTCCAAAATAAGTTAAAACGGGAATCAGTGAATTTTTCAGAGCATGTCCGAAAATGATATTTGTATTTGAAACACCTTTTGCTTTAGCTGTTCTGATGTAGTCCTGACCGAGAACATCGAGCATTGATGATCGAGTTAGCCTTGTTATGTACGCCATGGGGTATAGCGCAAGGGTTACAATCGGAAGAACCAGACCGCTTGCTGTTGTGCCGTTTGCAGGAAGCAACTTAAGTGTAACTGCAAACAGAGCGAGAAGCAGCGAGCCCATTATGAATGAAGGCATCGAAACAAATGCGGTTGTAATAACCATAATTATTCTGTCGATAAACTTGTTCCTTCTCAGCGCGGCAATAGCTCCGAGAACAATTCCGACTATAGCGGAAAGCAGTGCTGCAAGAATTCCGAGCTTCATAGAGGTTTTTAATCCGTCAAAAATTATATCAATAACCATTCTTCCTCTTTGTTTAAGAGAGGGACCGAAATCGAATTTAGTGACGATATCCTTAAGATATGTTCCGTACTGCTCAATTAACGGCTTATCCAGCCCGTATTTAGCTTCCATAGCCTTCTGAACAGCAGCAGTTGTTGCTTTTTCACCGACAAATGGTCCGCCCGGAACAGCATGCATAACAAAAAATGTTACGGTTATAACTACCCAGACTGTAAAGATTGCCAGCAGTATTCTTTTCAGAATATAACGTAGTGTTTTTGTATTCATATTCTCCTCCAATTCTTTATTTACCTTATAATTATATCATAAAATTGTAATATTTCAATATTTTAATATAAATTTTATAATTAAATTTGTATAATTTATATAAATATACCAATAATAAAACCCCGAGATTTGATATCTCAGGGCATATAGATTATTTTACTGTAATTGTATCACCGTTCTCTGTTATTTCAACGAGTTTTACTTTTTCACTACCGGTCTTATTAGGTGAGTGGAATGTAAGATAAAGTTTATCGTTTGCCTTAAAAATCATTCCGTGTCCGCCGTCATCTGTAATAATCGGGTCAAGATGCTCAAAGTTTTCATTGAGCTTTCCGTCCTTGAAACGAACAAGAGCCTCAATATAACTGTCTCCTATAAAAGTTGACCAAATCATTAATAAGCTTTTGTTTTTTGTCCTGAACATAAACGGTCCGTCAGTGATATAATGCTGACCGTCCGCCTTTTTATCTGCCCAATAGGGTGAAGATGCGCTGAACAATGTAACGGGTTTGCTGATAATTTCTTTTAAATCATCACTAAGCTGCGCAAAACAAATGGTTCCGTCAATTATCTGGGTATGCTCGTGGCAGAAAATAATATACGGTTTTCCTTCTTCAACATATAATGTCCCGTCAAGGCATTCCCAATCATATGGAGTTACAGCGCCGTTACTGTAAGGAACAAATGGACCTTCGGGTGTTTCGGCACACAGAATATATGTTCCTCTAAGGTTATTCGGCTTAGTAAAAGTTGCAAGCATAAAGTACATACCTTTATATTTATGTACCTCGGGAGCCCAGTTAACATTTGTATTGAGACCGTGTTCTTCTGAATTAAAGCATTCCTTCGGCTCACTCCAGTTGATTAAATCTTCGGAAGTGTATACGTCAAATCCTCCTGTGTGAGTACCGAAATCCGCAGCCCTTGTTCCGTACAGATAATATTTACTGTTTTCAGTAAATATAAAAGGATCTCTTATATTTATTTCATCGCACTTCAAACTATTTTACCTCATCAATAATTATTATATCATTATAGTACTGCTCACGAATCTCAAGCGATATTCCTGCATTTTTCAGATAAGCGCCGCTTTTAACTATTGTTTCATTATTGAAAGTGAAAGAATACTTCTTGTTATCGTCAAGTCCTTTAATATAGAGCGGAATTTTCTTTTTAAAGCATCTTGTGTTAACCGCTGCGATAAACAGAACTGCTTTGCTTTTATCCTCACTAACATAGATATCGGATGATATTTCATCTTCATCAAGATTAAGCAGACGATAGAGGTCACCGAACTGTATTGTTTCTCTGATACTCTTGTAGAATTCAATATATTCTTTTGAAATTCTCATGTCCTCTTCGGAATACTTTTGCATATTTCCTCCGAGACTTAATGAGCCCCTCATTGCAACATGAAATCTGAAATCAAGGGGTGTTTTTCTGTTATAACCTACTGTGTCGGTTACCCAGGCTCTCATTGCTTTTGTCGGTCTTGTCAGAGTATATCCGTTTTGGATTGCGAGTCTGTCAATGGCGTCTGTATTATCACTGGTCCAAATCATATCAAAATGCCTGAAAGCACCCCAATCTGCTCTGCCGCCGCCCGAAGAACAGCATTCAAACTGAACATGGGGATGTTCTTTTCTCAGCCTGTCGACAAGGTCATAAACTGCCTTAGTGTGAAGGTACCAAAGCATTTTCGGATGCTCTAAGTTTTCAGCGCCGACTTCCGAGAAAGGTCTGTTCATATCCCATTTAATATATTTAATGTTATGGTCAGTCAGAAGTTTGTTTAAGCAGTTGTAGAGATAATTTTGAACTTCAGGTTTGGTCATGTTCAGAACGAGCTGATTTCTCAGTTCTGATGGCTTTCTTGTATTATAATGATATGTCCAGTCGGGATGATTTCTGAATAAATCGCTGTCAGGATTAACCATCTCGGGCTCAACCCATAGTCCGAAATCCATACCAAGATTGTTTACATTATTAATTAATTCATTAAGCCCGTTCGGAAACTTATCTTTGTTAACATACCAGTCGCCGAGACCTGCATGGTCATCCTTTCTTTCACCGAACCATCCGTCATCCATAACAAACAGTTCAACGCCTGCCTGTGCTGCTTTTTCGGCAAGGCGGGACTGGTCAGCTGTGTTCACATCGAAATATGTTGCTTCCCACGAATTATATAAAACAGGGAGGGGAGCTTTAGCAAATTCACTCGGAAAAACATGATTGATTGCAAATCGGTTAAGACTTCTTGACATGTTTCCGAATCCCTGAGTAAATCCAAAATGAATTTTTGGCGTATCAAAGCTTTCTGAGCCTTTAAGCACATATTCAAAATCGAAATCGTTTAAGCCTATGCCAATCCTTGTTTTACCGTATAAATATCTGTTTGCTTCAACCTTAAAACTTCCGCTGTATTCAAGCACTGCAAAGTAAACATTTCCGCTGTTTTCATCAGCATTTTGGTATGCAACAAACTGTGGAGAATTGTTATGGGAGCTTGTTCCGCGCCTGCTTTCAAAAACAAGCGAGCCACCGTCGAGTTTCGTCTTTGTTTCTGTGAATTCTGCGCCCCATGAGCCGTTTGTATTTTTGAAAGTATACGGCTTAACACCGGGAAGGGTGAATTCACCGCTATAGAGCTTTTCAAAAATAATGCTGTCATTACCGTTATTCTTAACGGTTACCCATTTGGTGATTATATCTGAATCATTATAGGTTTCATAATTAAGTATTATTTCAAGCGGATAATGTTTATCTTTGAAATACAGTTTTAAATTATTATCGTTTATCTCACTTTTAATAAAGTCAAGTGATATTTCTCTGCATCCGTCAGAAAATGTTGCTTTAATATCAACATTTCTGTACATTGTAAGTCCGAATGGCGTGTATTCCTGTGCCATTTCGTCAAGGTCAGTGTGGTTTGAAGTTAAAAATCCGCAGTAGTCTGCCTGATAGTCTTCTATCGGGCATTTTTCACCCCAGTAATAGAAGCGATTAAAGCCGTTTTTATCCACTCCGACAACATAATGATTAAATTTTGTTTGAATTATAAATATATTATTGTGATTGATAATAGACATATTTTACTCCAATTATTGATTTATTTTAAGGTTTGTTGTATTATAAAACTAACATAACACATTTAATCGGAAAATAATATAGAAAATTTCACAGAATTTGTTAGGAAAATTACTATGATTGAAAATTTTAATAATTTTACATCTTTTAATAACCCCGATGACCCTGTCAGTGTTTTTTTTGTCGGCGAAACCTGGTGCGACAAGTCGTTTAAAATAACAAGGGAATGTTCCGATTTAACAGCTCTTGAATACATAATTGACGGAACGGGAACTCTTGAAATTGAAGGTCAGATTTACAGTCCTTCAAAGGGTGATGTTTATTTTTTGAAAGAGGGGACAAATCACTGTTATACAGCTGATGAAAATGAACCGTGGCATAAAATCTGGATTGTTTTCGGCGGCGAATTTGCTAATGCAATGATTGAAAACTATCTTCCGGGTGACACATACTATTTTCCGAACTGTGCTGTTAAGCAGTATTTTGAAGAGATTTTAAAGATTTCCCAAGGCAATTATCCATATGATGTTATGGTTAACAAAATTACCTCTCAGCTTCTTGAAATATTTATTAGTATAAGGGATATGAAAAGGTATGAAAGTGAAGACCTTGCCGAAATAATAAAAGATTATCTTGATGAATCCGTTGAAGAGGAATTTGTTCTTGATAAGCTTTGTGAGGATGTAAACTATTCGAAGAACTATGTTATAAATGTATTTAAGGCAAAGTATGGAATAACACCTTATAAGTATTTTATTGCCCGAAAAATCGAAGTTTCAAAATCTTATTTGACAAACACAAATATAAGTATTAGCGAAATTGCAAAAATCCTGCATTATGCCGACCAGCAGTATTTCTCAACTGTGTTCAAAAACTCACAGGGAATATCACCGTTAAAATTCCGAAGGCAGACAAGAAAATAGTGAAGATTTATAAAAATGAATGCGTTTTTACACATTCATTTTTATTTTCTGCTTTTGTGTAAATATTATTTATATAGATTATTCTTGACTTTTTAATACAACATATTGTATAATCACTGCGTATGCATACTTCTTATGGGAGGAATCATTTTGGCAAAAAAGGCTTACGGAAACGAAAGTATCGTATCACTCAAGGGTGCCGACAGAGTTCGTAAACGCCCGGCGGTAATATTTGGCTCGGACGGAATTGAAGGCTGCGAGCATTCAATTTTTGAAATTATGAGTAACTCTATTGACGAGGCAAGAGAAGGTCACGGCAATAAGATTATCATAACCAAATATCTTGACGGCTCGGTTGAAGTTCAGGATTTCGGACGCGGTATTCCTGTTGATTATAACAAGAATGAGGATAAGTATAACTGGGAGCTTCTGTTCTGTGAACTCTATGCCGGCGGAAAGTACGGTAACGGTGGAGATAACTATGAGTTTTCTCTCGGCTTGAACGGACTCGGTCTGTGTGCAACTCAGTATGCTTCGGAATACATGGACGCTGAAATTAAATCGGGCGGATTCAAATATAATCTTCATTTTGAACACGGCGAAAATGTCGGCGGACTGTCCAAAGAGCCCTATGGCAAAAGGGGCGATACGGGCACAAGAATCAAATGGAAACCCGATTTAAAGGTTTTCACGGATATAAATGTTCCTGTTTCATATTTTCAGGAAACAATAAAGCGCCAGGCAATAGTTAATGATAATATAACCTTCATTTTCAAAAACCAGATAAGCTCATCCAATTTTGAAAAGTTCGAATATTGCTATCAAAACGGTATTCAGGACTATGTCAAAGAGCTTGCAGGTGAAAAGGCGTTTACAACACCCCAGTACTGGGAGTGTGAAAGAGTCGGACGCGACAGAGAAGACCTTGATGACTATAAGCTGAAAATCAAGGCAGCTCTCTGTTTTTCACTGAATACTCAGTTAAAGGAATACTATCATAATTCAAGCTTTCTTGAGCACGGTGGAGCTCCTGAGAAGGCTTTTCGAAGTGCGTTTGTAAATCAGATAAATTCATATCTTAAAACGAGCAATAAATTCAATAAAACCGATTCCCAGATAAACATTCAGGATGTTGAAGAATGCGTTATTTTTGTTGTTTCTTCGTTTTCAACGCAGACTTCATATGAAAACCAGACAAAAAAGGCTATTACCAATAAGTTTATCCAGGAAGCAATGACTGATTTCTTCAGAAAACAGCTTGAGGTATACTTTATTGAAAATAAGACGGAAGCGGATAAAATAGCGGACCAGATGCTTATTAATATGCGCTCCAGAATCAAAGCGGAAAAAACAAGAAAGAATCTTAAAACAACCCTGCAGTCAAAGGTTGATATGACAAACCGAATTCAGAAGTTTGTTGACTGCCGTTCAAAAGATGTTTCTGAAAGAGAAATCTTTATTGTTGAGGGTGATTCTGCTCTCGGTGCCTGCAAACAGGCAAGGGACGCAAATTTCCAGGCGCTTATGCCCGTAAGAGGTAAGATTCTCAACTGCTTGAAAGCAGACTATGACAAGATTTTTAAGAGCGAAATTATAACCGATTTAATAAAGGTACTCGGGTGTGGTGTTGAGGTTAAAAGCAAGGCTGCAAAGGATGTTTCGCTCTTTGATATGGACGCTCTGCGTTGGAATAAAATTATGATTTGTACCGATGCCGATGTCGACGGTTTCCAGATCAGAACTCTTATTTTAACTATGATTTACCGCCTTATGCCGAGACTTATCGAAGAGGGCAAGGTATATATTGCTGAGTCTCCGCTGTATGAGGTAACGTGCAAAGACCAGACTTATTTTGCTTATAACGAAATAGAAATGGACGAAATTAAAGCAGAAATCGGCGATAAGAGCTATACCGTTCAGCGTTCAAAAGGTCTTGGCGAAAACGAAGCCGATATGATGAATTTAACAACTATGAATCCTGCAACAAGAAGACTCATTCAGGTAACTCCGGATGAAGCGGAAGAAACATCGAAAATGTTTGATTTGCTTTTGGGTGACAATCTTGACGGCAGAAAAGAATATATCGCAGATTACGGTCATCTTTATCTTGATGCCGCTGATGTAAGCTAAGAGGGGAGGTATTATTTTGGCAAGAAGAAAAAAAGAAGAAGTCGTTAATACCAATCCATTGGCTGATAATGTTCATATTCAGGGTGCAGGTACGGTTAAAAGCGAAAACATTGTTGAAACACTGAAATCAAACTATATGCCCTATGCGATGAGCGTTATTTTATCGCGTGCAATCCCTGAAATAGACGGATTCAAGCCCTCTCACAGAAAGCTTCTTTACACAATGTATAATATGGGACTTTTACAGGGCAAGACAATAAAAAGTGCTAATATTGTCGGAAGAACAATGCAGCTTAATCCCCACGGCGATGCTTCAATTTATGAAACAATGATTCGTCTTTCAAGGGGTAATGAGAGTCTTTTATATCCCTATATTGAGTCAAAAGGTAATTTCGGTAAAGCGTATTCAAGAAATATGATGTATGCCGCTTCCCGATACACCGAGGCTAAGCTTGCTCCGATTTCTAAAGAGCTTTTTGAGGATATTAATAAAGACACTGTTGACTTTGTTGATAACTACGATAACACCATGCAGGAGCCGACACTGCTTCCTGTAACATTCCCGTCCATTCTTGCAAATGTAACAACGGGTATTGCTGTCGGAATGGCATCATCAATAGCATCTTTTAATCTCGGCGAGCTTTGTGAAACAACTATTGCGCTTATAAAGAATCCCGACCTTGATGTTTCGGAAACACTTTTAGCTCCTGATTTTGTGGGCGGCGGATATGTTATATATGATAAAGCGGAGCTTGATAAGATTTACCGTACAGGCAGGGGCTCGGTTAAAGTCAGAGCAAAGTATAAGTATGATAAATCATATAACTGCATTGACATAACCGAAATTCCTCCTACAACAACAAGTGAAGCTATAATTGATAAAGTTGTTGAGCTTGTTAAAACGAATAAAGTTAAAGAGCTCAATGATATTCGTGATGAAACAGACTTAAAAGGTCTGAGAATAACTCTTGATTTAAAGCGCGGTGTTGATGCAGACGCATTTATGACCAAGCTTTATAAACTGACACCTCTTGAGGATGTTTTCTCGTGCAATTTCAATGTTCTAATTAAGGGTTATCCAAAAGTGCTCGGAGTTACTGATATTCTCAGGGAATGGATACTTTTCAGACTTGAATGCATTCGCAGAAGAACTCAGTTCACACTCGATAAAAAGGCTCAGAGACTGCATTTACTTGAAGGTCTTGAAAAAATCCTTCTCGACATCGATAAAGCAATTAAAATCATCAGAGAAACCGAATCTGAAAGCGACGTTGTTCCGAATCTTATGATTGGCTTCGGAATTGATAAGATGCAGGCAGAATTTGTTGCTGAAATCAAGCTTCGTCATCTTAACAGAGAATACATCCTGAAACGCACAAAGGATATTGAAAACCTTAAAAAAGAGATTGAAGAACTCGGCTCAATTCTTCAAAGTAAGAATAAGCAGAAAAAGATTATTATCAGGGAACTTACCGAGGTTGCAAAGAAGTATTCAAGCGAAAGAAAATCCGAAATCCTCTATGAGATTGAAGAATACGATGCAAGCGTTGCCGCTGAAATTCCCGATTATCCCGTTACACTGTTCATTACTAAAGAAGGTTATCTCAATAAAATCAGAACTGCTAACCTTCGAATGAGCGGTGAACAGAAGGTTAAGGAAGGCGACAGAGTCGAAAAGATATTTGAATGCTCTAACCGCGATGAAATTCTTGCTTTCACCGATAAGGCTCAGGTTTATAAGGCAAAGGTAGATGATTTTGCCGATTCTAAGGCTTCTCAGTTGGGCACCTTTGTTGCATCAAAGCTTCAGATGGAAAGCAATGAAAAGGTTGTATACATCTGCGTTATCCATGAATACAAGGGCTATATGATTTTCGCTTTCGAAAACGGCAAGGTTGCAAAGGTTGATATATCTGCATATCAGACGAAAACAAACAGAAAGAAGCTCATAAATGCTTATTCTGCAAAGTCACCGCTTAGCTGTATTGAGTATATAGTAGAGGATACAGAGCTTGTTCTTTGTGCTTCAAACGGAAGAATGCTTATTCTCAACACAGGAGCGCTTACACCCAAATCAACTAAGGACACAATCGGTGTTTCTGTGATGACTCTTAAAAAGAACAGCCGTCTTGAGTCAATGCATTATTATCAGGAAGGTGAATTTGAAAAAGCATGGAGATTCAGAACAAAGAATCTTCCCGCTGCGGGCGCCGTTCCGGGACCTGCTGATAATACCGCACAGTTATCTTTTTAATAAATTTTTAAGAGGGTAAAAAAGTACTTGCAATATTAAATCTATTATGCTATAATTCTCAAGTGTTATTAATACTACGGAGGTAATATTATGGTTTGGTATCATTATGTATTTGGTGCAGTTCTCATTGTTGCATCAATTATTATAACCACAGTTGTACTTATGCAGGAAGGCCGTTCACAGAATCTTTCCGGAGCAATCACTGGCGGCGCTGATTCTTTTGTCGGAAAGTCAAAGGGAAGAACAACCGAAGGCAAACTTGAAAGATTAACAAAATGGTTAATCGGTCTTTTCTTTGCAATTGTTCTTGGTGCATTTCTTGTATTTCTATTTGTAAAATAAAGAACGAATAGCCTTGTTAACGCAAGGCTATTTTTTATTGGAGAATAAAATTGAACTATATTATTTTTGATTTGGAGTGGAACAACGGATACAACCACGCACTTCATAAATATCTTAATGAGATTATTGAAATCGGCGCCGTTAAGGTTGACGGCAATCTCAATGTTATAGACACATATAAACAGCTTGTTATCCCGAAATACACAAGAAAACTTTCATCAAGATGTAAGAACTTAACAAAAATTACACCTGAGGAAATCAAGGAAAACGCAATCGAGTTTAATAAGGCTTTTTCGGAATTCGACAGATGGTGCGGTGATACAGACAATGTTTTTATGAGCTGGAGCAATTCGGATTTGTTCGTTTTAAGCAATAATTTTCTGCTTAACAACAATAACTGCAACATATCATTTATAAAAAAGTACTGTGATGTTCAGAAATACTGCATGGCGTTTGTCAAAAGAGAGGGAGAGAATAATAACAACCAGATTGGTCTTTCAAACTGCGCCGAGCTTATGAATATTGAAGTTGATACCGAAAAACTTCACAGAGCTCTTGCAGACTGTTATGTTGCCCTTGAATGTTTCAGAAAAGTTTTTGATTTTGAAAAACTGAAAGGGTTTATTCACGAATGTGATTCAAAGTATTTTGAAAGACTTTTATTCAAGCCCTACTTTATAACAGAACCGGTTTCAAATCTGTTTGATGTATATAACTACAGTTTAACATGCCCTGTTTGCGACGGAGCAATAAGTCCTTCAAAGGAGTATATTGTTCAGAATAAGTCTTTTAAAGGCGCAGTAAAATGCAGAAAATGCAGAAAGAGCTTCTGGGTTTTTATTAGAGCAAAAAAGACTTATGACGATGTGATTGTTAAAGAACATTTCATTCAGATGAATAAAAAAAGAGCGCGAAAACTCTTCAAAAAAAATATTTAACAAAAATTACTTTATTTTTTCGGTTATTTATTATATAATAGATATAATATTAATTCTTAAGGAGATTCATTTATGGCATCAAAGGATTATGAAGATTTATTAGAATCTTTTATGAATAATTCTCAGCAGGTCTATAATGAGGATAGGGATAATCAGAAAAAGAAGGGAGATTCTCTGCCTTCTTCTTACAGCGTTAATGATAATTCTAAAAAGAAGAAGTCGAAAGCGAAGCCTAAGAAGGAGAAGAAGGAACAGAAAAGCGAGCCAAAAAAATCTGCTCCCAAAAAAGAAAAAACTCCTGCAGCAAACTTTTTCGGAAAGGTCGGAAAGGTGTTGCTTGCTCTGATTATGATTCTCGGTGTTGTTACCGTTGTTTGCGCCTCGGTCATCGGCATATATGGCTACAGCGTTGTTCACGGTGATGCGGTATTTGATCTTGATAAGGAAAAATTCAGCCAGAACCAGACATCATTCCTTTACGGTTATAAGGATGCTAAAAAGAAGAATATGGTTGAAATCGCAAGACTTCACGGTGAGGAAAACCGTGTTTGGATTAATCTTGAGGATATCAACGAAAAACTTCCACAGGCATTCATTTCAGTTGAGGACGAGCGTTTCGAAAAGCACCACGGTGTTGATTGGAAGCGTGTCGGCGGCGTTATTCTTGTTTCAAGAAACTCAGGTCAGGGCGGTTCAACAATAACCCAGCAGCTTATTAAGAACCTGACCGATGCTAATGATGTTACATTTGTCAGAAAATTTAACGAAATTCTTTCTGCATTGAATATTGAAAAGCACTATAAAAAGAAGGAAATCATTGAGGCATATCTTAATACGATTTATCTTTCACACGGATGTTACGGCGTTAAAACAGCTGCCGAAACATATTTCGGTAAGGATGTTGAGGATTTGAATATTGCCGAATGTGCTTGTCTTGCAGGTATTACTCAGTATCCTTCTAAATATGACCCGCTTGTTCATCCTGACAATAACCGTGACCGTCAGCTCTGGATTTTAAAGAAGATGAAAGAGCTTGGATATATCACAAATAGGGAATACAACGAAGCCGTTGATTATGAAATGGTCTTCACCAATTCAAAGAACTATAAGGGCTCACAGGTTAAGGAAGATAAAAAAGTTACCAAGGATAAGGAAAAGGTTTATTCTTATTACACTGACTATGTAATTGAAGAGGTTATTACCGACCTTCAGAAAATGGGCTACAGTGCTAAAAAAGCCAAGAATATGATTTACGGCGGCGGTCTTAAGATTTACTGTGCTGTTGATTTCGATGTTCAGTCGGCTATTGAGGACGTATATGTAAACTATCGCAGAATGCCTGATGAAACAGTTCAGGGCGCTTGCGTTGTCATGAACTATAAGGGAAGAATTCTCGGAATAGTCGGCGGCTGCGGAAAGAAGAAAGCTAACCGAGTTCTTAACAGAGATCAAACCTCTTTCGGTTTACAGCCCTGCATTTGAAAAGGCACTTAACGACCCGAATACAGAAATTTATTGGTCAACACCGACTAAGGACGCACCTCTTATGCAGATAAACGGCAAGATGTGGCCTACTAACGACGGCGGTTGGTATTCAGGCGGATATGTTACCGTTCAGCGCGGACTTGCTAACTCAATGAACACCATATCAGCACAGACGCTTGATAAAATCGGAACTTCATATTCATATGATTATCTTCAGAACAGATATCATATAACATCTTTAAGCGTTGCCGATGAGGACTATGCTCCCATGGCTACAGGCTCACTTACAAACGGTGTAAGTCCGCTTGAAATGACAACTGCTTACCAGGCTTTCGGCAACGGCGGATACTACTATGAAGGCTATGCTTATTATAAGATAGAGGACTCCCAGGGTAATGTTATTATTGAAAAAGACCCTGAAGGCTCAAAAGAAACCGCTATGTCAGACAGTACTGCGGGCATTATGAACAAGCTTCTTCAGACTGTTATGACTATGGGAACGGGTACTCCGTATAAAATCTCGGGAGTTCAGTGCTTCGGTAAAACGGGTACAACAACCGAGGATAAGGATAGATGGTTTATCGGCGGTACTCCTGAATATGTCGGCGGTGTATGGTACGGTTATGATACTCCTAAGGAAGTTCATTATAACCTTTCTCAGAACCCCAGCGGAACAATCTGGAATCTTGTTATGAGAAACATATATGCTAAGAAGGGCGTTCACAAGTACGAATTCCCGACACCCAATTCCATTGTTTGCAGACAGTACAGCCCTGTAAACGGTAAACTCTGCTCAGGAAGCGGACTCTACGGTTGGTATGACAAAGACCATCTTCCCGGTTGGACAACATATGTTCCTCCGACCACTCAGTCTAAGACCAAAAAGCAAAGCACCACTAAGAAGGGTGAAACAACCACTTCCGGAGGAAACAACCAGGAATCAACAACTGCTTCAGGCGGAGATGAACCCACAAGCAGTTCCGGCGGAGATGAAAAAGAAAAATCCACCACAACAACTACAACAACCACTAAAAAAGACAAGAGCAAAGATAAAAACAAAGACAAAAAAGAATAGTTTTATAAGAGAATACGGAAAATCGGACATCCGATTTTCCTATTCTTTTAATAAGGAATATAGTATGAAAATAATGTCTGTTGACTACGGAGATAAAAGAACGGGAATTGCTTTTTGTGATATTAAGGAAATCATCGCATCTCCGTACACCGTTATAAATGAAAGCTATCAGCCAAAGCTTGTTGAAAAATTAGTTAGCATTATTAATGATGAAAAGCCTGAGAAAATAGTTATCGGCTTACCCCGTAATATGGACGGTTCCTATGGCTATCGCTGTGAGGAATGCAAATCACTCGGCAGTGAACTTGAAAAGAAAGTTAACATTCCGATTGCCTATCAGGACGAAAGACTTACTACGGTAATGGCGCATAACGCGTTATCCGATAATAACGTCAGGGGTAAAAAAAGAAAAGAAACTGTTGACGCTGTTTCGGCAGTTATGATTCTTCAAAGCTATATTGATTCGAAGAAGTAATATTGATATAAAAAGAGCGTATTTTTATATATGGTCTTTTATATCAATAAAATCAGAATTAAAGTTGAATATTCATTATTACTGATTATCGCATTTTCACTGTTTTTGGAAAACAAGAGTATATTATATGTTCTGTTGTTTTCTTCTATACACGAATGTGCTCATCTAATTGCCTTGCTGTCGTTTAAAGAAAAGCCAAGCGAAATAAACTTTGCATTCTACGGAATCGGTATGAAATACAGTTGCAGATTAACTTTTATCAAAGAATTAATTGTTCTTTTAGCAGGCGCAGCTGTGAATATTTTGTTTTATCTACTTGACATTCAAAGGGAAATTAATTACTCATTAGCGCTTATCAATCTTCTTCCCGTTTATCCTCTTGACGGGGGCAGGGCAGCGAAGCTTATAATCAATAAACTGCTTTGCTTTGATATTGCGGACAGAGTATTCAAAATCATTTCAGTTGTTTTCATAACAGCTTTTGTTATTTCATCAATTCTATCAAAGAACTTTTCATTAATATTCATTTCTATTTATATAATTATTTTTGCAATTAATAACTCATTTGATTAATCGGAGAAATTATGATTAAAAAAGAGGTTGAAAAACTCCTGCAGTATGTTCAGAAACCTGCAAGATATACGGGCGGCGAATTAAACAGTGTTGTTAAAGATAAAAACGCTGTTTCTCTTCGTTATGCCTTTTGTTTTCCTGATATATATGAAATTGGTATGAGTCATCTCGGTATGAAGATTTTATACGGAGCTGCAAATAACAGGGATGACTGCTGGTGCGAAAGAGTGTTTGCACCCGATACCGATATGGAAGAGCTTATGAGGAAGAACAACGTTCCTCTTTTTGCGCTTGAATCAGGGGACTACATAAAAGATTTTGATATGCTCGGCTTCACTCTTCAGTACGAGCTTTCATACACCAATGTTTTAAATATGCTTGATTTGGCAGGCATTGAGCTTTTCTCTAAAGACCGAAAAGATTTAACTCCGATAGTTGCATTCGGCGGTCCGTGCACATGCAATCCCGAACCGATTGCCGAATTTGCCGATATTATTTTTCTAGGTGAAGGTGAGGAGAGCACTAACGAAGTTCTTGATTTGCTGAAATACAGCAAGGAAAACAATCTTTCAAAGCAGGAATTTCTTTTAAAAGCAAAGGATATAACAGGTATATATGTTCCGTCCTTGTACGAAGACAGCTACAATGAAGACGGAACTTTAAAAGAGCTTAAAGCACTTAACGGCGCTCCGAAGTCCGTTAAAAAATCCATTATAAGCGACTTAAACAAGGTTTATTATCCCAAGGAATTCGTTGTACCTTTTATAAATATTGTTCACGACAGAGCTGTAGAAGAGATTTTCAGAGGATGCATTAGAGGCTGCCGTTTCTGTCAGGCAGGATTCATATACCGTCCTATAAGAGAAAAGAGCGTTGAAACAATTAATGCACAAAGTAAAGCGCTTATTGAATCAACAGGCTATGATGAGCTATCACTCTGCTCGCTTTCAACTTCCGACCATTCAGATGTTAACAATATGCTTTCATCACTGATTGACTGGACCGCAAAAGATAAAATCAATCTCTCTCTTCCAAGTCTTCGAGTTGACAATTTCTCTGATGAACTTGTTGAAAAACTGAAACTTGTAAGAAAAAGCGGACTTACTTTTGCTCCCGAGGCGGGAACTCAGCGAATGAGGGATGTTATCAATAAGAATGTAACCGAAGAAGAGGTTATAAAAACATGTAATAAGGCTTTCGATAACGGCTGGACAAGTGTTAAGCTATATTTTATGATGGGACTTCCTACCGAAACAATGGAGGATATTGAGGGCATTGCCAATCTTGCAATGGAAGTTGTTCATGCATTTTATAAAAATGAAAACCGTCAGAAGGGAACAGGTGTTCAGGTTTCTGTTTCCTGTGCATCATTTATTCCAAAACCCTTTACACCTTTTCAATGGGAACCCGAGGACAATATGGAAAGCCTTAAGGAAAAGCAGAAACACCTGCTTGAATCTATTCCTTCAAAAAAAGTTAAGGTCTCATATCACGAAACACCGACTTCGCTTATTGAAGGCGTTTTTGCAAGGGGTGACAGAAGGCTTAACAAGGTTCTTTATTCTGCATTTAAAAACGGTTGTAAGTTTGATTCATGGGATGACAAATTTTCGTTTGAAAACTGGATGAAAGCCTTTGAAGAGAACGGAATTGACCCGTATTTCTACACTCAGCGTAAGCGCGAATTTTCCGAACTTCTGCCATGGGATCATCTTGATTACGGCGTAAGCAGAAGGTTCCTTGAAAAAGAGAATATCAAGGCACATAATAACGAAACAACGCCCCACTGCAGAATCAAATGCTCGGGATGCGGTGCAAATAAGCTCAACGGAGGTAATTGCGATGCAAGAAATTAGACTCCGTTTTTCAAAAACTGACACAGCGAAATACATAAGCCATCTTGACATTAACCGAGCTTTTCAAAGAGCATTTTCAAGAGCTAAGATTGATTTGTGGTACACTGAGGGTTTCAATCCTCATCCATATATGAGCTTTTCACTTCCGCTTTCTCTCGGTGTTGAAAGCCTATGTGAAAATGTTGATATCCGAATTAATGAAGATATTCCAATGGATGAAATAAAGCGCAGAATGAATGATGCACTGCCAATGGGAATAAGGATTGTTGATGTTTATTCTGATTTTATGGACTGCCACGAAATTGCTTTCAGTGATTATGTTTATAAATTTGAATTCATCAATAATGAAGAAGCATTTGAGAAGATAAAAGCTGTTTTAGAGCAGGATGAAATATTGGCGCTGAAAAAAGGTAAAAAAGGGAAGAGAAGAATTTTTAAAGAAACGGACATCAGGCAGTTCATTGATAAATATAATATTTCAATCAGGGATAATCAGATTGTTCTTAATATCAGACTGCTTGCAGGAAGTGAGAAAAACCTTAATCCATCTCTTTTATTTGATACCATTATCAGGCTTATTGATATGGATTTTGAATATAAGAGCATATCAAGAATACGGCTTTTAACAAAGGATTTAAAAGAATACCGATAATTGTCAAAAAAACATTTGACATTATATTAACTTTATGATATTATATATCAGCATTTAGCCGCGGTTTACTCTTATCGCGCGTAAAATGCGAGCGTTACGCATTTTAGAAGATGGTCCAATGTCGGAACTCCTGATAAGAACATCTCATAAATAATAAGGAGGAAATAAAATGGACGCACTTAAAATTATCACAAATGACTGCGTAAAAGCAGAGCCGCCGAAGTTTGAAATCGGTGACACAGTAAGAGTTTCCGTAAACATCCGCGAGGGTTCAAGAGAAAGAATCCAGATGTTTGAAGGAACAGTTATCGCAAAGAAGGGTTCGGGTATTTCCGAAACATTCACAGTTCGCCGTCTTTCATACGGTGTTGGTATTGAGCGTGTTTTCCCGCTTCATTCACCCAACGTTGTTGATGTTAAAGTTATTCGCTCAGGTAAAGTCAGAAGAGCTAAGCTTTATTATCTTCGTGACAGAGTCGGTAAGGCTGCTAAGGTTAAAGAGAACCTTAAATAAGAACTTAAAGAACTGCAGGACTTCTTGCAGTTCTTTTGTTATTAATGTATAATATTATTATCGTAAAGGAGGATTAATTATGCCTGAATATATCAAGCAAAATGTTCAGTGGTTTCCGGGTCATATGGCGAAAACAAGAAGATTAATCAAAGAGTCACTTTCTCTTGTTGACGGTGTTGTTGAAATTGTTGACGCACGAATACCGCTCAGCTCAAGGAATCCCGAACTTGAAGAGTTAATTAAGAATAAACCCGAAATAATTCTCCTTAATAAATGTGATGTTGCAGACCCCGAGGCAACAAAACTCTGGATTGAATATTTCAAAAATAAAGGCAAATATGTTCTTGCTGTTGATTGCAGAACGGGCAAGGGCTTAAACAGATTTGACTCGGTTGTAAAACAGGCGCTTAAATCGGTTATTGAAAGAAATAAAAGCAAAGGAATGGATAATAAACCACTCAGATTAATGGTTGTCGGCATTCCTAATACGGGTAAATCATCTTTTATCAACCGAATGGGTAAAAGCCCAAAAGCAAAGGTTGCCGATATAGCAGGTGTTACAAGACAGAATCAGTGGTTTAATGTCGGCAATGGTATTGAACTGCTCGACACCCCGGGTGTGCTCTGGCCTAAATTTGATGACCCTGAGGTAGGAGATAAGCTTGCCTTTATTGGCTCTGTTAAAGATGAAGTAACGGATATTCAGACTTTATCCTGCCGTTTGCTTGAATCACTTTCAAAAACAAGACCGTCTGCAATTGAAGAAAGATATAAAATCAACATTGACGAAAGTCTGCAGGGATGGGAAGTCCTTGAATTAATCGGAAAAAAGCGTGGATTTCTTATTAAAGGCGGAGAAATTGACTATGAGCGCGCAGCCGTTATTGTTTGCGATGAATTCCGTGCAGGAAAGCTTGGAAGAATAACGCTTGAACTGCCTTAAAGGAGAGCAAAAAACAAGGGCTTTAAATATGTCTGCGGTGTTGATGAAGCGGGCAGGGGACCCCTTGCAGGGCGCGTCTATGCCGCTGCGGTAATTCTTCCCGATGGCTGTCTTATTGAAGGTGTTAACGATTCAAAAAAGATATCAGAAAAGAAGAGAGAAGCGCTGTTTGATGTTATCTGTGAAAAAGCTCTTGCATATTCTACTGCTTTTGCTGATGAGAAGGAAATTGATGAAATCAACATTCTCAATGCAACATATCTGGCAATGAAAAGAGCTGTTGAAGGCTTGAAAATTAATGCTGATTATGCCCTTATTGACGGCAACAGACTTCCGGCTCTTGACATTCCGGCTGAATGCATTGTTAAAGGTGATGCAAAGAGCGAAAGCATTGCCTGCGCTTCAATTCTTGCTAAGGTTAGCAGGGACAGATATATGCTTGAAATGGCTGAAAAATATCCTCAGTACCGGTTTGAAAAGCACAAAGGCTACGGAACAAAACTGCATTATGAGATGCTTGATGAATTCGGACCGAGTGAAATTCACAGACAGACTTTTTTAAGAACCTGGTATAACAAAAATGAACAATAACGGAAAATTAGCAGAGTTAAAAGCTACTCAATACCTTCTGACAAATAAATACAAATTAGTTGATTATAACTATTATTGCCGATTTGGCGAGATTGATATAATCGCTTCAAAGGGCAAGTATCTTGCTTTCATTGAAGTCAAGATGCGTGATGTTAATTCAATAGCTCAGCCAAAGGAATTTGTAGACTTTCAAAAGCAGCAGAAGATTATTGCAAGCGCAAAGATGTTTCTTTCTCAGAATAAAACAAATCTTCAGCCACGATTTGATGTAATTGAAGTTGTTTGCGAGGGTAAAGAAATAAAATCGATAGAACATCTTGAAAATGCTTTTGAATTAGTATAATATATTATGTAACATTTTATAGGAGATATAATTATGCTTTATACATCTACCAGAAATAATACAATAAGAGTTTCAGCTGCTCAGGCAATTTCGCGCGGAATCAGTGAAGAGGGCGGACTTTTTGTTCCTTGTGAGATTCCTTCATTTTCACTTGAAAAAATTGCTTCAATGGTTGAAATGAACTACATAAGCAGAGCTAAAACCGTGTTAAAGGAATTCTTAACCGATTTCAGCGAAGAAGAGCTTGATTACTGTGTTAACGGCGCATACGCTCCAGAAAAGTTTTCAAGTGAAAGAATTGCCCCGACGGTTAATGTAAACAAGAACGAAAACATTCTTGAGCTGTGGCACGGACCTACTTGTGCGTTCAAGGATATGGCGCTTCAGCTTCTTCCTTATCTTATGACTGTTTCTGCTAAAAAGACTGCTGACGGAAAGACGATTGTTATCCTTGTTGCAACCTCAGGCGACACTGGAAAAGCAGCTCTTGAAGGTTTCAAAAATGTTGAAAATACAAAGATTTTAGTATTCTATCCTGTTGACGGTGTTTCGCCTATGCAGAAGCTCCAGATGACAACTCAGGAGGGTGAAAATGTTGCTGTTTGTGCTATAAACGGCAATTTTGATGACGCTCAGAGTGCAGTTAAATTAATTTTCACCGATAACAATATCAAAGCTCAGCTTGCAGAAAAGAATATGATGTTCTCTTCCGCAAACTCAATCAACTGGGGCAGACTTGTTCCTCAGATAGTTTATTATTTCTCTGCTTACTGTGACCTTATTGAACAGAACAGCATTAAATGCGGCGATGAAATCAATGTTGTTGTTCCAACAGGTAATTTCGGCAACATTCTTGCTGCATATTACGCAAAGAGAATGGGACTTCCGATTAAAAAACTTGTTTGTGCGTCTAATTCAAACAATGTTTTAACCGATTTCATCAAAAGCGGTGAATATAATAAAAACAGAGAGTTCTTCACAACAACCTCTCCGTCAATGGATATTCTTATTTCTTCAAATCTTGAAAGATTGCTCTATCATGTAAGCGGTGATGATGCTGAGCTTGTAAACGAGCTTATGACGTCACTTTCAACTGACGGCAAGTACACTGTTTCAAATGATTTAAGAGATAAAATCAGCGTTTTGTTCTCAGGCGGTTTTGCAGATGAAAACGGCGTTTTTGAAACGATAAAAGAACAGTTCAAAGATTTTGGTTACCTTTGCGATACTCACACAGCTGTTGCTGTTAAGGTATATGAAGATTATGTAAAATCAAGCGGTGATGATATCCCTACAGTAATTGACTCAACCGCATCACCCTATAAGTTTTCAAAGAGCGTTTTATCCGCTGTATCAGACGATTTGGGTGATATTTCGGATGAATTCAAAACTGTTGATGAACTTAATAGATTAACAGGTGCAGAGGTTCCTGAGCCTCTAAAAGCTCTTAAGAATAAAGAGGTAAGATTCAAAGAGGTTTGCTCAAAAGAAAATATGAGCGAAATGGTATTTAAACTTTTGAATATATAATTAAACGGGAGGTTCAGCCTCCCGTAAATACTATTCGCAGTTTTCGCAGCATTCAAAGGTTTCACATTTAGTTTCGCTTGAATTCTTTGCACTGTGACTGCCGACATTAATGTGTCCTGCTGTACAATGTTCTGCTTTATCATGATATATGCAGTTTTTAGCATCGCAGGTTATTCCTTTAATCTCTTTATCCATTCGTAATCACTCCCTTCAGTTTTATTTTTAACAATCACGACTATTTTATACAAGGAGAAAATCTATGGCTTTATATGCAATAGCTGACACACATCTGTCTTTCGGAACAAATAAGCCGATGGATTCTTTTTCGGGTTGGAATGATTACGTTAACAGATTGAAGAATAATTGGAATAAACTTATTGATGAAAACGACACAGTTGTTATTGCAGGCGACATAAGCTGGGCGATGAATCTTGATGAGGCAAAGGCAGATTTCGAATTTTTAAATGATTTAAACGGAACAAAAATCATCGGCAAGGGCAACCACGATTACTGGTGGACAACGCTTACCAAAATGAATGCATTCCTTGAAGAAAACGGCTTTAATTCAATTAAGTTTCTGTTTAATAATTCATATGATGTTGAGGGCGTTTCGGTTTGCGGAAGCAGGGGATGGTTCTTCGATAGTGAGGAAGCTCACGATGAAAAAATACTTGCTCGTGAGGTTAACAGAATTAAAACATCAATAGAAAGCTCTTCATGCGATGAAAAGATTGTTTTTCTTCACTATCCGCCCGTAACAACCCAGAATTCATGTGATGAAATACTCGGACTGTTAAAAGAAAAGGGAATAAAAAAATGCTATTATGGGCATCTTCACGGAGAGGCTGCAAAATACGCATTGAATGAAACGGTTGAAGGAATCAATTTTGAGCTGATTTCAGCTGATAATCTTAAATTCATCCCAAAACTTATTAAAAGATAATTAATTATAAATAATTATTGTTTTTTCAGGAAAACTATGGTATAATGCCATCTCAGTAAATAAAAAAGATTGTAAGGAGGTCATTATCATGGCACTTAAATCATCAAATAAAGTTGATACAAACACTTATGAAGTTGAAGTAACTGTTGATTCCGAAACATTTACCGAGGCTTGCAAAACTGCATTTATGAAGCAGAGAAAAACAATTCAGCTTCCCGGATTCAGAAAGGGTAAGGCAACTCAGGGAATGGTTGAAAAGATTTACGGCGAAGGCGCTTTCTATGAAGAAGCACTCGAGATTGTTTATCCCGACGCTGTTCAGAGCGCTATTGACGAGGCAGAGCTTCGTATAGTTGACCAGCCGTTCGACCTTGATGTTTCAATAATGAGCAAGGCTGAAGGCGTTGAAATGAAATTTAAAGTTACAACATATCCTGAGGTTAAACTCGGTGACTATAAAGGTCTTGAGGCTGAAATGCTCAGCGCTGAAGTATCAGATGAGGATGTTGATAACGAGCTTAAATCCCTTCAGGACAGAAACAGCCGTCTTGTTACAGTTGAAGACAGAGCTGCTGAAATGGGCGACAGTGTAGAGCTCGATTTCGAAGGTTTTGTTGACGGCGTTGCTTTCGATGGCGGCAAGGGTGAAAACTATCCTCTTGAGCTTGGAACAGGCGCATTCATCCCCGGATTTGAAGAGCAGGTTGCAGGTCATAAAAGCGAAGAAGAATTCGATGTTAATGTAACCTTCCCGGATGAATACCAGGAAGACCTTGCAGGCAAGGAAGCAGTTTTCAAGTGTAAGATTCATGAAATCAAGCATAAGGAGCTTCCCGAGCTTGATGATGATTTTGCAAAGGATGTTTCCGAGTTTGATACTCTTGACGAGCTTAAGGAAGACATCAGAAAGCAAATCGCAGAAAAGAAAGAAACAGAAGCAAAGAACGATTTCGAAAATAAGCTTCTTGAGCTTGTTATTGAAAATATTGAAGCTGAAATTCCCGATTGTATGTTTGACCAGAAGGTTGACGATATGGTTCAGGATTATGCATACAGACTTCAGATGCAGGGACTTGACCTTAATACATATCTTCAGTACTTAGGTCAGGATATGGATCAGTTCAAAGCTCAGTTTGAAGAGGGAGCTAAGAAGCAGGTTAAGGTTGGTCTTGCTCTTGAGGCAATCGTTGAAGCAGAGAATATTGAGGCAACTGAGGACGAAATTAACGCCGAGGTTGATAAGCTTGCTGAGCAGTATTCAATGGAAGCTGACCAGATTAAAGCTGCTGTTCCCGCTGACCAGCTTGCTCAGGATATTAAAACAAGAAAAGCAGTTGATTTGATTGTTGAATCAGCTGTAAAGAAATAAGCTTTACACTTATTTGAAAGGATAGTGATTATATGGCATCATTAGTGCCTTACGTTATCGAACAGTCAAGCGCAGGCGAGCGCAGTGTAGATATTTTTTCAAGACTTCTGTCAGACAGAATTATTGTTCTTTCTGACCAGGTTGACGATAACACTGCAAGCCTTGTAGTTGCTCAGTTATTGTTCCTTGAAAGTCAGGACAGTGAGAAGGATATATCTCTTTATATCAATTCTCCCGGCGGTTCTGTTACCGCAGGTCTTGCAATATACGACACAATGAACTACATTAAATGCGATGTTTCAACAATTTGTGTCGGTATGGCTGCAAGCATGGGCGCTTTCCTTCTCTCAAGCGGAACAAAGGGCAAGAGAATTGCTCTTCCGAACAGTGAAATTCTTATTCACCAGCCGCTTGTCGGCGGAAACGGTATCACAGGTCAGGCAACTGATGTTGAAATTGCCGCTAAAAACCTTATTAAAACCAAGGAAAAGTTAAATAGAATTCTTGCCGAAAACTGTGGTAAGGACTATGAAACACTTGTTAAGGATACCGACAGAGATAACTGGATGAGCGCCGAAGAAGCTATGGCTTACGGTCTTGTTGACAAAGTTATTGACAAGAGATAAGAGGAGCAGGATTCTTAATGGCAAAAGATGATTCTAATTTTTATCAGAATGCAAAATGTTCCTTCTGCGGAAAAAGCGAAGGAATGGTAAGCAAGCTGATAGAAGGTCCGGGCGGAGTATATATCTGTGATGAATGCATTGCCCTTTGCAATGACATTATCGGAACATACAGTGAGCCCGAAAGAAAAACCGAAAGCGAAGATATGGTTCTGCCAAAGCCGATTGAAATCAAGCAGCAGCTTGATGAATATGTAGTCGGTCAGGAACAGGCTAAAAAAGACCTTTCGGTTGCAGTATATAACCATTACAAAAGAATATTCTACGGATACGACGGTGATGTTGAGCTTCAAAAGAGCAATATTCTGCTCTTAGGACCGACGGGTGTCGGCAAAACAATGCTTGCACAGACACTTGCTAAAATACTGAATGTTCCGTTTGCAATTGCTGATGCAACAACTCTTACCGAAGCAGGTTATGTCGGAGAAGATGTTGAAAACATTCTTCTGAAATTAATTCAGGCTGCCGATTTCGATATCGAAAGAGCAGAGCACGGAATAATTTATGTTGATGAAATTGATAAGATTTCAAGAAGAAGCGAAAACCGCTCTATAACAAGGGATGTAAGCGGTGAGGGCGTTCAGCAGGCACTTCTGAAAATCCTTGAGGGTACTGTTTCAAATGTTCCTCCGGGGGGCGGAAGAAAGCATCCACAGCAGGAATTCATTCAGATTGACACAACTAATATTCTTTTCATCTGCGGCGGTGCTTTTGACGGCCTTGAAAAGATTATTGAAAGAAGAATCGGAAGAAATTCACTCGGATTTGGCTCGGAACTCAACAAAAACGAGGAAGAAAAGAGCGATATTCTTTCAAGCGTAATTCAGCAGGATTTGGTAAAGTATGGATTAATACCCGAACTTATCGGAAGAATTCCTGTTATTTCCGTACTTCAGGATTTGGATAAAGAAGCGCTTGTTAAGATTATGAGCGAACCCAAGAATTCCATATTAAAGCAGTATACAAAACTCTTTGAAATGGACGGCGTTGAGCTTGAATTCAGACCGGAAGCGCTTGAAGCAATGGCTGATATAACTCTTGAAAGAAAAACAGGCGCAAGAGGACTGAGGAGCGTTTTTGAAAAGATTCTCGGTGAATTGATGTTCACTGTACCTTCTGATTTAACAATCAAAAAGATTGTTGTTACTGAGGAAAGCGTTAAAACCGGAGCTTCTCCGCTTATCAGAACGGATAAAAAGCGCAGAAATGAGAATATCTCTTCATAAGAACTGAAAAATGCATAAACTATTGAGCTGTATTGTTTAATACAGCTCATATTTTTTAATATAAAAATTTTTTGTTGCGTTTTTTAACTCAATAATATATAATACTACTAATTTCTTTATAAGGATTTGACTTTATGGATTTATTTGATTTAGAAAAGGATAATGATATCGAACTTTCAAGCTACAGCTCACTTCCCGTTGTGGCTTTAAGAGGTATTGTTGTTTTTCCGAGAATGAATCTCCATTTTGATGTCGGAAGAAAAAAGAGTATCGAAGCTCTTAAATCCGCAATGGACAACGACCAGAGAGTTTTTCTTATAACCCAGAAGGATGCTTCTGTTGACGACCCGAAAATTAACGACATCTATAAAATCGGTGTTATCTGCAAAATAAAGCAGATGCTTAAAATTCCCAATTCAAACAATCTTCGCGTTATCGTTGAGGGTGAGAAGAGGGGAGAGCTTATTTCAATGATTAAGAATAAGCCATATCTTTTAGCTATGGTTAATTCTCATATTGTAAAAGATTACACCTATGATTCTAAAGATAATGCGTATGCAAGAGCGCTCAAGAATGAATTTGAGACCTATGCCGAGTCATATGCAAAAATATCGAATGAAGTTAAGGCAAAAGTAATTTCATTGAATGATATAGACGAGCTTACCGACTATATCTGTGCAAACACATTTCTTGATTATAACGAAAAGCAGACTCTTCTTGAAGAAGAAAACCCGAAAAAACGCGTTGTAAAGCTTCTTGCTGAAATAAGAAGAGAAAACCTCACTCTTAAAATGGAAGCTGAAATTCAGAAAAAAGTTCAGAGTGAAATAGACAAAAATCAAAGAGAATATTTTCTCAGAGAAGAGATGAAAGTTATATCCGATGAACTCGGTGAGAGTGAGAATCCCGTCGAAGAAGCGGATGAATATAAACAAAAAATCAATGCGTTAAAATGCAGTGATGAAATAAAACAAAAGCTTCTTAAAGAAGCGGATAAGCTTATGAAGATGCCAATGGGCTCTCATGAGGCTACTGTAGTAAGAACTTATCTTGATAAATGCCTTGATATTCCTTTCGGCAAATATTCAAAGGACAGCGTTAATCTGAAGAAATCAAGAGCAGTTCTTGATAAAGACCATTACGGACTTGAAAAGGTTAAAGACAGAATTATTGAGTCCCTTGCAGTTCTTAAAAGAAATGAGAACTTCGGCGGCCAGATAATCTGCTTATACGGTCCTCCGGGTGTCGGTAAAACAAGTATTGTCAAATCCCTTGCTAAGTCCATGAACAGAAAATATGCAAGAATTTCTCTCGGCGGTGTTCATGATGAAGCTGAGATAAGAGGCCACAGAAGAACTTATATCGGCGCAATGCCGGGAAGAATCGTTGAAGCTATTATCAGCAGCGGAGTTATGAATCCGATTATTCTTCTTGACGAAATAGATAAGGTCGGTGCTGACTATAAGGGCGATCCGTCCTCGGCACTTCTTGAAGCACTCGACAGTGAGCAAAACAGCACCTTCAATGACCACTATGTTGATTTTCCTGTTGATTTAAGTAAAGTCTTGTTTATTACAACTGCAAACGATACTTCAACAATTTCAGCACCGCTTCACGACAGAATGGAGATTATTGAACTTAATTCATACACTATTGAAGAGAAGTTCAATATTGCTAAAAAGCACCTTGTAAAAAAACAGCTTGAAAAGCATTCCATTTCGGCTAAAGAACTTAGAATAAGTGACGGGGCAATATATAAGATTATTGAATGCTACACCCGTGAGGCAGGCGTTCGACTTCTTGAAAAACAGATTGCAACAATTTGCAGAAAAGCACTTTTAGAGCTTGAAAACGGCAAAAAGAGTGTTCGTGTAAACGAAAGCAATCTTAAAGATTTTATCGGCGTTCCCAAATATGAGAAAGAGGAAATCGGCAAAACCAATCTCGTTGGAACAGTCAACGGACTTGCATGGACTCAGGTCGGGGGAACAATGCTTCCTATCGAAGTTTCAGCTCTTGACGGAACGGGCAAGATTGAACTTACGGGAAATCTCGGAGATGTTATGAAGGAAAGCGCTAAAACCGCTGTTAGTTATATCCGTTCCAAGTCCGATATCTATGGAATAGACGGAGATTTCTATAAAACAAAGGACATACATATTCATGCGCCTGAGGGTGCAATTCCGAAGGACGGTCCTTCTGCAGGTCTTGCAATAACAACAGCGCTTCTCAGTGAACTCACCTCAACTCCGATAAAATGTGATGTTGCAATGACGGGCGAGATTTCGCTCAAAGGAAAGGCACTTCCGATAGGCGGTCTTAAAGAGAAGTCAATGGCGGCGTATAAAGCGGGTTGCACATCGGTAATTATTCCTAAGGACAATGAAAAAGACCTTGAGGAAATAAGTGCAGAGGTTAAAGAGAGCGTTAAGTTTATTACCGTTTCAAGCTTTGACGAGGTTGTTTCAAATGCACTTGAATATGTTCCCATGCCTAAAGCTGAGAATAATGAAATAATAACATATTCAACAAATGTTGAAAACGCTCAGAATAACGGAGTAATTGTTTAATGAACTATAATAAAGCGGATTTTGAAAGAGCTTACGGAATATCGTCACAGCTTCCTGAATCAAAAGAGCCTGAAATTGCATTTGCAGGGCGTTCAAATGTCGGCAAAAGCTCGCTTTTAAACAAGCTTTTCAACCGTAAATCCCTTGCAAGAGTAAGTTCCGTACCGGGCAAAACAATAACGGTCAATTTCTATGATGTTGACGGTGTAAAATTTGTTGATTTACCCGGTTATGGGTATGCAAAGATAAGCAAGCAGGAAAAACAGCGATTCGGAGAGCTTATGGAGGGATATTTCAAAAGCTCAAGAAATATAAAGCTTGTTGTTCAGCTTGTTGATATGCGACACAAACCCAGCGCAGACGATTTCGGAATGCTTTCATTTATGAAGGAAATGAATATTCCTTTCATAATTGTTATGACAAAGGCGGATAAGCTTAACAAAACCCAGTATAACAAAAGACTTGAAGAATCAAAAAGTGAATTTGCTCAGTTTGAAAACTGCACAGTTATTCCTTTTTCTTCGCAGAGCGGACTCGGTCTTGATGAAATAAAAAAACAAATTGAATTATCTATTGATTAATTCACGGAGGACAAATTAATGAGTAAACTACCTTTTTTAACGCTTGATAAGGCAAATGAGATTATTGAGCAGTACCCGACACCTTTTCACATCTATGATGAAAAGGGAATAAGAGAGAATGTTAAAGCGCTTTATGATGCTTTTTCATGGAACAAGGGGTTCAAAGAATATTTTGCGGTTAAAGCAACTCCTAATCCGTATCTTATTAAAATTCTTAATGAATACGGCTGCGGCTGCGACTGCTCATCCAAAACCGAGCTTATGATTGCAAAGGCTCTCGGCGTAACAGGCGACAATATTATGTTTTCTTCAAATGATACACCGCTTGAAGAGTTCAAATACTGCAACGACCTCGGTGGTATTATCAACCTTGATGATATAACACATATTGAAGCAGTTGAGAAAGCATGCGGAAAGCTTCCTGAAAAAATGAGCTGCCGTTATAACCCGGGCGGTGTGTTCCAGATTAGTAATGATATCATGGACGAGCCGGGTGATGCTAAATACGGTATGACCAAGGAGCAGATTTTTGCTGCATATGCAGTTATGAAGGCAAAGGGCGTTAAAGAATTCGGTATGCACGCATTCCTTTCAAGTAATACTCTTTCGGACGACTACTATCCGCTTCTGGCTAAGAAGCTCTTCAAGCTTGCTGTTAAGATTAAGGACCAGGTTGGTGTAAAGATTTCCTTTATCAACCTTTCGGGCGGTATCGGAATTCCTTATCTTCCCAAGGAAGACCCCGTTGATATAAAGGCAATCGGTGAAGGTGTTAAGGAAGTTTTTGAAGAAATCCTTGTTCCTGCAGGAATGGGCGATGTTAAGCTCTGTGCTGAGCTTGGAAGATATATGATGGGTCCATACGGCGGACTTGTTACAACAGCTATTAATGAAAAGCACACACATAAGGACTATATCGGCGTTGACGCTTGTGCAGTTAACCTTATGAGACCTGCAATGTACGGTGCATATCATCATATAACAGTTCTCGGTAAAGAAGAAGCTAAGAGAAGCGAATTCTATGATGTAACGGGCTCTCTTTGTGAAAACAATGATAAATTCGCAATAAACAGAAAGCTTCCCAAAATTGATATGGGCGATGTTCTGTTTATTCATGACACGGGCGCACACGGCTTTGCAATGGGCTATAACTATAACGGCAAGCTTAAGAGCGCGGAAATACTTCTTAAAGAGGACGGCTCATTTGAATTAATCAGAAGAGCAGAAACCGAGAAGGACTATTTTGCAACATTTGATTGCTTTGATATTTATAACAAGTTAATAAAAGGTTAATTATAAAATCTCCGTTAATTCGGAGATTTTCTCTTTACAATCACGCTTTAATGTGTTAAACTACTACTTAGTTAAATTTCGGAGGCACATTATGAATAATAAAATAGCAGATAAAAATGTTGATTTCCTTTTTAAAGCAATTCTTGCTCTTGAAACTACAGAGGAATGCTATGATTTTTTCGAAGATTTATGCACTGTTCAGGAGCTTAAAACTCTTGCTCAGAGAATTGCTGTTGCAAAAATGCTTTCTCAGAAATGCGTATATACCGATATAGTCAGTGAAACAGGCGCTTCAACTGCAACAATAAGCAGGGTTAACCGCTCCTTGCAGTATGGCTGCGACGGCTATGACAAGATTTTTGAAAGAATAAGCAAAAATAATAACGATGAATAGTTATAATATATTTGCACGTTATTATGATTTGCTGACCGAAAACGTTGATTATGATGCCGGATTTAATTTTATATCCGGCTTTTTAAATGAAATAGGCGCAAAGACGGTTATTGACCTTGCCTGCGGTACGGGAAAGATGAGCGAAAAGCTAATAAACAACGGCTATTCGCTTACTTGTATTGATGCATCTGATGAAATGCTTTCACTGGCTGAAAACAGGCTTTTCAATGCAGGCGGTAAATACGTTCTGATTAATGCAAAAATGCAGGATTTCGCACTTTGCGAGCCACAGGACGCATGCATATGCTGCCTTGACAGCATTAATCATTTAACAGACAAAAAGGATGTTTTAAAAGCCTTTGAAAACGTTTATGCTTCTCTCAATAACTTCGGTGTTTTCATCTTTGATGTAAACACGGTTTATAAGCATAAAACCGCACTTAATAATCAGACCTACGTTTTTGACGAGGATGATTTTTATTTAGTCTGGGATAATGAAGTGCTCGGCAATGAACGCGTCAGAATAATACTTGACTTTTTTATAGAAAACGAAAACGGCTTATACGAAAGATACAGCGAGGAATTTGAGGAAAGAGCATATTCAGAAGAATTGCTGACCGAAATGCTTGAAAAAGCAGGTTTCAGGGAAATAGATATTTACGGTGATTTTAATAAATCAAGACCAACTAATACAGATGAAAGGTTTTATTTTGTCTGCAGAAAATAAGAGGTAAAATGGATAAAGTTGTAAGATACATAACTCAGGACGGCAGTGCATATGTAATTGCTTGTGACAGCACAGAAACCGTCAGCGAAATGGAAAGAATACACAAATCCTCGGCAACCGTTACAGCGGCTCTCGGAAGGCTTTTAACCGCGTGCTCTATGATGGGTGATATGCTCAAGGGAAAAGACGATACAGTGACAGTAAGAATGAACGGAGGCGGAGGAGCAGGGGATTTAATCGCTGTTTCAGACTCTTCGGGAAATGCAAGAGCATATGTACAAAATCCTATTGTTGAGCTTGAACTCAACGAAAAAGGAAAACTTGATGTCAGCGGAGCTGTCGGAACTAATGGCATGCTTTATGTCATTAAAGATATTGGAATGAAAGAACCATACATTGGTCAGACTCCGATTATCAGCGGTGAAATTGCTGAGGATATAACTAATTACTTTGCATCTTCTGAGCAGACACCCTCTGTCTGCGCGCTTGGCGTTCTTGTCAATCCCGATTTAAGCGTTAAGCATGCAGGAGGTTTTATCATTCAGCTTCTCCCGGGCTGTGAGGATGAAAGGGTATGACCCCCGATGATATTGCAAAAAGAGCACTGAAAGGTTTTGAGCTTGACAAGCTTGATGAAAGTCAGTTTTGCTATAAATGCAACTGTTCAAGGCAAAGAGTTGAAAACGCGCTTATTTCTACGGGAAAAGAGGTATTGAGTGAGATGGCGGAGGATGATAAGAACACAGAAGTTGACTGCCATTTCTGCAATAAAAAGTATGTTTTTACACCTGATGAAATAAGAAAGCTGATTGATAATGCACTTTAAAAATATCAATAAAAAACATAAAAAAAGTGTTGACAATTAAATAATAATATTGTATTATATAACCCGTCGCTAATGCGACGTATGGGAGCATAGCTCAGCTGGGAGAGCACCTGCCTTACAAGCAGGGGGTCACAGGTTCGAGCCCTGTTGTTCCCACCAAGGTGCAGCAGCTCTGCTGAAACAATTTGCTATATGCGCGCAGTTTTGTTCAGGCTCGAGCCTGTGTCAAGCTGCTCCAAATCTTTGATTTGGGAGAAACAGTCCGGTGGACTGTTTCGTAGCAGGTTTGTTTCTTTAGGAGCCCTGTTGTTCCCACCAAATCCAATCGGGCAGTAGTCCGGTTGGGACAAATGGCCCGGTAGTTCAGTTGGTTAGAACGCTAGCCTGTCACGCTAGAGGTCGACGGTTCGAGCCCGTTCCGGGTCGCCATTTGTGCTTCTGTAGCTCAGTCGGTAGAGCAGTGGACTGAAAATCCACGTGTCGATGGTTCGATTCCGTCCGGAAGCACCAAATATGCGGATTTAGCTCATCCGGTAGAGCGTCACCTTGCCAAGGTGAAGGTAGCGAGTTCGAGTCTCGTAATCCGCTCCAGAAATGAGGACACCAAATAGGCAGAGCTCTGCAAAAGCTTTATGCCCCAGTTCAAATCTGGGTGGTGCCTCCAAATGCTGAGACCCTTGAACTTCAAGGGTCTCTTTGTTGATTAAGAGGCTGAGTATGAAACTAACAAAAAGAAAATCACTTATTTGTGTTTTGATTGCTTGTTTGCTTTGCACATTGTTTTCCTCCTGCTCCCAGGGAATGACGGGTAAGTACATACCCGATGACCCATATAGTTCGGATATAATCATTGATTCCATTGAATTCAACGGAAATACTGCACATATCGAAGCAGGTGGGCAGAGCATTAATCTTGAATATAAAATAGACGAAGAAGCGTTCGAATTAGTTAATGCAAATAACTATCTTGTTAATGGACAGGCTCTTCCTGATGTTTATATCTACAAAAGAATCAGCCATTCTTCATTCAGCTTGAACAATGTTGTTTATGTTATTGAGGATTCCTATAAAAACCAGGACAGGGATTTTGGAAGCTTTGATGAGGAAGTTCCAATGGAGGAACAGATTGAAGAATACATCGACGGCAAGCGCTTTCAGAGTTTTATAGATTCATATTCAATTAATGTTGAATCTAAGAAAAATGTAAAAGTTGATGCTTACGCTTCGGGAGAAACGCTGGTTATCGAGCTGAAATATAAAAAAGAAGTTAATGATAAGAACAAAAAGAAAGTCACAAAGACTTATAAAAAATATCTGAGATCACTCAGTAAGAACAAGAAAAAGAGGCGTCAGTTTGTCAAGCTGAGAAAAGATTCTAAAATAAAGGGAATGAAGCTGAAAATCATTGTAGTTGATTCAAAAGGAAACTTCATTGCGCAGAGAAACTTCTAAAAAGAAAAATGTAGGGGAGGGTCTCCCGACCCTCCCGAATAAAACGCATATTATTCAATTTGGGCGGGTCAGGAAACCTGCCCCTACTTTTTTTATTTCTTTTCAATATAAACGCTTGTTGAGGGATATGCAAACGAAGCACCGTTTTCTTCAATAATCTTTTTAATTTCTAAATCAACCTGAGTCATAATATCAATATGTTCATTCAAATCAGGTCTGTTGGAATAGCAGAAAATCGAAATGTTCAGGCTCGAATCATCAAGCTTTGAAAAATTTACTCTTATAGGCTCGTCAATAATATCAGGCGAGTTTTTAAGGTATTCCTTGATATCATCAATACACTTCTGCAAAAGCTCATTAGAAGTTGAGTATAAAAGCCCGATATCAAACTGCATAAGCCTTTTTTCAATCTTGCTGAGGTTTACTATTGATGAGTTTGCAACCGCTGAATTCGGCAGTGTTACAACGCTGTCCTCAAGTGTTCTGATTGTTGTTGAGCGCATTGTTATATCAATAACAACGCCCTGAATTGAATCGACTATAACCATATCTCCGACAATGAAAGGCTTTTCAAAAACAATAACAAATCCGCTGATAAGGTTTGAAACAGCATCCTGCGCTGCAAGTGAAACAGCAAGACCGCCGACCCCAAGACCTGTTAAAAGACCGTTGATGTTGTAGCCAAGCTCGCTGATAACCATAACAATTCCAAAAATAATGACCACTATTTTAAGAATGTTACTGATAAACTTAATTGCAGTAAGATTGGTTTCGTCATTATCTGTCAGCTTCATAAATGAGCCTATATTTGCAGATAGATAACTGATTACAGCCCAGCAAATTAAAAAGATTATTGATATTTTGAATATCTTTATAACCGCCGCAGATTTAAAATTGAGCTGCAACGCAATAAAAAGTCCCAAAACGAAGAAGAAAAGTGACAGCGGACGCTTTAATGTGTTAACAAAAGATTCCTTTTTTTGGTTATCTTTGAATGCGATTTTTGAAACAATACTAAGTATAAACCCTGAAACAATATTTCTTAATACAACAAACAGAATAAAAACAATTACGCCCGCAACTATTCTTACAATTTTTTCATTAGCGGCAAAGAATTCCATAATCCCGTTGATTAGTTCATTCATCATTGCACCTCCAAAGCTGTTATTCTTAGTTATATGTTAAAACTAAATACCACTAAATGCAAGCTTATTTTTTAAAAAATATACTACATATATAATATTTTTCATTAATTTGTTGTATCATATTTACAAATTGTTTACAAAATACGGGTAATAACTTAAAAATTAATATTGAATTTTAATATTATTAATGGTATACTTACTTAGTACTTATAAGGAGGGGACTGCTTTGAGTAAAGAAAAGAAACTGGCTAAGAAAGAGCTGAAGGCAGCTAAGAAGGCAGCCAAAGCTGAGAAAAAACAGGCAGCTGCTTATGCAAAGCTGGTTAAAAAAATAGATAAAAAGAACGCTAAGGCTGAAAAGAAAGCCGATAAAAAAGGTAAGCCCTTTGTTCCGACCCCGATTCCGACTCAGGAAGAAGCATTCGCTGCTGCGGGCGGAAGTAAAGTAAAGAAAATTATTCTTTTAATTATACTTATCCTTTTAATCTGGTACTTAATCTATTTCCTTGTTATGTGGTATCAGTACACACCTTCTCCGAAAAGCGCTGAAGAAACAACAGCAAGCGAAGAGTTAGGCGAGTACGAAAGATATAAGAATCCTCATAAAATAACAACAACTCCCGATTATTCAGTTTCCGAAGCTAAGGCTCTTCTGAAACAGGTTCTTCATGATAATTGGAAGCAGCTCGGTTATTGGGGAGACCCGTCATCCGGTTCAATTAACTACACATCAAAGATAGTTAATATCAATCATTCTGATTGTTATGTATTCTCGGCAGGCGGAAGAACTTATGCCGTTTCGGTTAAACTTTCCTCCGTATATATGTATCGCGGCGGAAAATATGTACCGATAACATTTAAAAACACAAACTACTTATTTAGGTAAAAAAGAAAAGAGAGAGCAGACGCTCAATGTCATTAAGTTAATGACATAAAAACGAAAAAACGACACACTTGCATACGCTTGAGTGTCGTTTTTTTGTGCGAATAAAGAAAAAATCACAAT
>CAJOEV010000043.1 GCA_905233545.1 uncultured Eubacterium sp.
TTTGCCTTGTCTTACACAAAAATCTGAATTTTTGAGGTGCGAAGCAATTTTGAGATAGGAATTTTTCGTTAGAACAATGAACAAATAAGGGTTAAGGCTAACGCCTTAACCCTTATTTTGAAGCAGTTATAGCGGAAAATAACATTTCAAAATCTGTTAAATCCCTTGGTTGCCCACCCTTTAGTTGGTCACTTTTGAATTATTTTCTTACTATGTTTCTTGATTCCTTAAGGAAATCATCGGATGCTGGGAAATGGTTTGTGTAGATGATATCAAGAGAAGCACTCTTGTTCTTGATAACAGTTACATTTGCATGCTGAACGTCGATATGAACATCCATTTCAAAATCAGCAGCAGTTATTTCCTTAGTTTTCGGATTAACGGTTATTGTTCCCGAACCGCCTGCATAGTTAACAACAAAGTTTTCATCAATTGTTCCCTCTGAGAAGGAAAGAACGCTGATTTGCTCAACCGTTCCAGAAATATCACCGAGAACGTTGAAGAAGCGACCCTGTGAATCCTGGTCAGGCATTGAAAGAAGCGCTGCCTTGGGCTGAATTGTTATGTTGATTGTTCCGTCGCCGTTATCAACTACATTGCAAGCAAGAACATCATCAGCTGTTAAATGGGATTCCTGCTGAGGAATCTGGCTTCCGTCAGGACCGTCATCACGGTTATCATACTGCGGGTCTCTGTTTGCTGCGGGAGGAAGTCCCTTGGGAGCGCCCTTGAAGATACCGCCCAGAATGCTCGGAACGAGCTTGTTGATTGTTGCATTTTCCTTGCCCTCAACAAGAAGATTCTGAATCTCAAGATTTTCATCTCCGAGAAGCTTATAGTATTTCTTAGCTTCGCCGTTTTCAGTATAATCAGCTGTTAAAGTTTTATTATAGTTAAAGCATTCAACATAGAATTTTACAACATCCTCAACACTGTTGAAAGCAACACCGCCGTATGTTCCGGGTTTGAATTCTTCAATCTTAACCTCGTCGACAAATTCCTTTTGTCCGTCATCAACAACGGCAACCTTTGCGGGAGATACTGCAACAATTACAACAGTTGCAACCAAGAGGATAATGAAGATAATAAACAGAAGCTTATTGAACTTACTGAGCCCTGTTTTTGCTTTTACCTTAGCCATAATTTTACTCCTTAAAATTATTCTAAAAAATATTTTACTTATTAATAATACAATAAATGTTTCGCAAATTCAATAATTTTTTTATGAATTTATCAAAATATATGATATACTATAGAAAAATTGACTGAAAAGAGCAATAATATGGAGATAAAACCAATTGCAAAAATTGAAAATGATTTCAGCGATAAATTCGCTGTTCCCCGTCAGAGCGGACTGAGCGACATTGAATCAAAAGTCATTTTTGAAAAGGAATACAGCGATAAAAACGCCCTCAAGGGAATTGAGGGTTTCAGCCACTTGTGGCTTATATGGGGATTTTCCGAAAACATAAGGGAAAGTCAATCGCTGACAGTGCGCCCGCCGATTCTCGGAGGCAATGAAAGAGTCGGCGTTTTCGCAAGCCGTTCACCATTTCGCCCGAATAACCTCGGGCTTTCGTGCGTTAAACTTGAAAGAATTGAAAACGGCGCGCTTATTGTTTCGGGAGCGGATTTGATAAACAAAACACCGATTTATGACATTAAACCATATATTCCCTACAGTGACTGCAAAGAAAATGCCAAGGGCGGATTTACTGAAAACAGAAGTTTTAATACGCTTGAAGTTGAGCTTGATGATACGCTTACTAAACAGCTCAGCGAAAAGCAAATCAAAACGCTTGAGCAGATTCTTAAAAACGACCCGAGACCTGCATATCACGACGATGAAAACAGAATTTACGGGTTTAAGTTTGCAGATTTTGAAATTAAATTTAAGGTTGAAAACAACACACTGACAGTTTTGGAAATAGACAATGAACGATAAAGAACTACTTGAAAAAAGACTTTCGGAATTATACCGAAGAGCGTATGAAAGAGGTTTTAACACCTTTTCTGATTTTTTGAATATGGATGAGCAGAGCACGGCGGCAAAGCTTGCTCTCCCCTGCCTTTCCTTCGGCGGATATGAAAACGCCGAAAGAATTGTTATCGGCTTTGGTGACAGCATTGAAAACAGTGATTTTCCGATTTGCTGCATTAAGATTGAGCCGCTTCAGCAGAAGTTTGCCGACAAGCTGACCCATAGGGATTTTTTAGGTTCGCTGATGAATCTTGGAATTAACCGAAGCACTCTCGGCGATATAATAATCAATGAGAACTCAGGGTATGTGTTCTGTCTTGACAGCATCAGCGATTATATTATTGAAAATCTTACAAGAGTTAAGCACACAAGTGTTAAATGCGAAAAAATCAGCACAGAAAAAGAGCTGAAAATAAAAGAGCCCGAGGAAAAAGAAATCATTGTTTCTTCTCTCAGGGCGGATGCGGTTATTTCTTCTGTTTATAAGCTTTCAAGAAACGAAACAGCCGAGCTTTTCAATAAAGAAATGGTTTTCATCAATTCCAAAGCTGTTGGCAAGGCCTCGGTTATGTTAAAAGATAACGACATTATATCAGTTCGGCATAAAGGAAGATTTATCTTCTGTGAAGAACTGAGAAAGACTAAAAAAGACAGAATCGTTGTTGAGGTTAAGATATACAGATAAAACGGATGCTTCGAAATTGAAGCATCCGTTTTTTTCGGTTTATTTTGCTTTTCTTTGAGATTTAACAATATGATGAATTGCTTTTGAGCCCTTAGTTATATAGTTCTTAAGATTGCCTGCAAAGCCCGTCATAATCGGGTTTTTGAGCTTGCTCTCATCAATTGAATCTGCTTTCGCCTCTTTGAACGAAACATTGTCGCCATAGAACGGAGTCAGAATTCCCTCTTCATTATCCGTTGCAACGCTTCCATCGGCAAATGCAAGAATCTGTTCAAGCTGTTTACCCTCAGGCTGAGCGCCTGTGAAGGCGAAAATGCCCATTAAAGCGGTTTCGCTGTTTCCGTTATAAGCAGGTGCCAAAGACTTGCCCTGAGGCGTTACAAGCGTGTATGTTGCAAGAATTTCGTCATTAGCTCTTCCCCAATGGTGGCGCTGAGGTCCGTAGAATGTGCCAAATGGACTCATATGAACGGTTTTATCCTCGTCAAGTCTCATCGGGCAATGAGCCATTGAATTAAGAACCTGGCGCGCATTTGCAATTGCAATGCCGTTTTCGCCGTCCGTTAAACCGACAAGTCCTGCTGTAAGCTGATGATTGAAAGAATAAATCTTCTTGTTCTTTTCATCGCATTCAGGGAAGGTCTGAGTTCTAAAAGACGAGATATCGCCCATATAGTTTCTCTTTATTACCGAAATATCGCCGTCAAACTTCGGAGTAATCTGGAACGGAACAGCTTCCTTCCAGTTCATATCCGAAAATCTTCCGAGTGATGAATTCTCGGTTGAAATTGATGTTGTTTCGGGAGTATAGGGATAGTTTACCGTTGACTTAACAAAGATTGCATCACTTGAATCCATAGTGAAGAAATCGAAATTGAAATTGCCCTGTTCAGTCTGATTCGGAAGATTAATTATTCCGCTTACTCTTATTCCCTTGCCCGAGCCACCGAGTGAAAGCGCACAAGCAATAACATTTTCAAAACTGTACTCTGTTTTATCATAGGTGATAAATCCTTTAAGGAAGGTTTCATCGCCTATTCTTTTGCCGTTTGCATAAACCGAATAGAGATTTCCGTGAACAGAAAATCTCATTTCAAGATTATCGGTTTTAAGCGAATAATCAACATCGGGAGTGATTTCTGCTTTTTTGAGCGAAACGCCGACTTCATATTTTTCCTTAACGCCGGCATACTTCATCATAACGAAAACACTGTTGATGTCGTCATCCATTGGAATTACAGCATAGTCCTTCAAATCCTTTGAAGTGAACTTGAGCTGAGATACATCCGTTATATCGGCATTAACCTTAAGCTGAACGCACTGAAAATCCGAATTTGTAATGTTATTAAGAGTTAACTTATCCGTTTTTGTAAGCGCTGAGCTTTCTTCCTGAATAATCTTTTCGGCAAGCTCATCTGCCTTTTTCTCACGCTGAATATTCAAAACGGGAGTAGCAAGACCGAAATGAGTTGTTGAAAGGAGCAAAACTCTGTCCTTAAATGATGGAGAATCAAAATCGCTTTTTGCGTTGACCTTGCTCATTGCTCTTGCTCTTTCAACAGCGGTCCAGATTTTTCTGTTATACGGTTTCTCCGCCCATGATGCATAACCTGCAAAGTTGCCGTCGGCAGTATCGTGAGTAAAGTTGATTTCGCCGACTGTACCGTGGGTTTTAATGTATCCGCCGGGTGTGTCGTAAACAATATAATCAAGGTCAGCAATCTCGCGCACAAGACCGTTAATTCCGTCGGTATTTGCGATTTTACCTTTGAGAAGCGGAATGTTCATCGGCTCCCAGAAAACGCTGTCCGCGTCCATATTTATGAAGATGAACATATCCCTGTCGATTTCACCGCTCTCCTGCTTAGCGCGGAGCTCCTTAACCCATGCTCTGAGACAGCCTGCGTCACAGACATCGGAGTTTGAATATGTAGGAATAATTGTCATGCTCTCGCCTTTATAGCTGTATTTAACAGGGTTAAATGCAATCTCATCAGGGAGCTTCGGAACTATTGTTCTGAAAGCGTCAAAAGGAACGCAGGAATAATAGAGGCAAAGCGCCTTAACACCGGTTTTATTATACAAGCTAACCTGGGAGGGAGTGAACATAACCTCCTGGGGACGAACAATCTTTTCGTATTCACCGAAAATATCCTGCAAACCGCTACCCTGCTCATTGGTTACGGCAAGCTCGATTGAAGCTTCAAATTCCTCTTCGTTCATTGCTCCGAGAGCACCGTTTGAATACCCCATAATGATATTCTCATCACCGTGCTCTTTAACTCTTTGCTTCATGCCCTCAATAATATCGGGAGCATATTCGGGAAGAATCTGTTCAAGCGAGAAGAAATTTTCACTGTCCCATGTGCCTTTTACGGGAATTCCGTCCTCATTGCATTTATTGAGAACGTCAATTATCTGACGGATTATTCTGATATCCGAGCCAAATCCGAAATTATCGTTTGTATCACCCCTGTATGAGTGATAGCAGTTTACATGGAAACCAAACGCAACATGAATTTTATTCTCTTTCATTATTCTTCCTCCTGACGCTGAATTTCTAATTCTTTATGAACTTCGGCAAGCTTTTTCTTTGAAAGGTTGTAGCCGAACATAAGTGTTACTGCCATTACCGCAAGCATAATTGCAGGAACAAGGGTTGAAATATTATAAAGCTTTGCAAGAACGGGCTCAGCCTGAATTATTCCCTGTTCGGAAAGCTCTCCCTTGTAGTTAATAACTTTAAGAAGCAGATTAAGTCCGACACCTGCAAGCGCCTGACCGAGTTTTCTTGTGAATGAGAAGAATGCATATGCCATGCCCTCTTCTCTCTTGCCAGTTCTTACCTCGTGGTAATCAATAACATCCATAACAAGCGCCCATACCTCAAGAACAAGGAATGTCTGACCGAGTCCCGAAATGAAGGTAAAGACGAGGAAAACATACGGAGAGTGTGCAAGCGAAGTACCCTTTAACAAATACAGAATAAAGAACGCAACCGATGCAAGACACATTCCCCATGCGCAGAGTTCTTTTTTGCCGAATTTAGTTATCAGCTTATTCATTATCGGAATGAATATTGCCATCGGAAGATAGGTACAGATTGTTACCAGTGAATAAAGACCCGCATTGCCGTAGAAATCAGCAAAAAGATACAGGAAGGTTGACTGATAATAGAACTGGAAAGCAATCAGAAGCATTGATGCAAAGCAAAGCATCATAAACGCTCTGTTTGAAACAAGGGCTTTGAGTGTTGCAATAGGATTATAGTTTTCGTCCTTTTCCTTCTTTTGCGGAGCAATGCGCTCTTTTGTCATCTTATAGTGAAGGAAATAGATTAATACAGAAAATACCGCAAGAGCAACAACGCACCAGAACAGCTTGTGTTCATCGAGTGACTGAACCTTTCTTCCGTTATCAAAAACCTTTGTTGTTGTGAAAACAATCATCGGAAGAACAATTGTTCCGGGAAGTCCGCCGACACCTGCGCCAATTGAACGCCACATTGAGAGCGACGACCTTTCAAGCTCATCATCCGTTACAACCGAAGCAAGCGAGCCGTATGGAATATTAACAGCTGTATACATCATTCCGTAGCAGATATAAGTAATATAAGCATATACAAGATACTGAGCTGAGCTGAGTCCCGGAATTTTAAGGAACATAAAGATTGCCGAAACTGCAAGCGGAATTGAAAAGCCCAGTATCCAGGGACGGAACTGACCGCTTTTTCTCGGTTTTCTTGACTGAATGAACATACCCCAGAGCGGGTCATTTATTGCATCCCATATTCTTGCAACAAGAATAAGAATGATAATTTTTCCCTCATCAATTCCGAGAGTATCCGTATAAAACTTGTTTTGGAATGCGCCGATGAGTGCAAAGGTTAAAAGACCTCCCATATCACCAAGCGCATAGCCCACTTTGTCCTTGAATTTTATTCCGTGGGTTAATGATTTTTCTGCCATAAATTTACCTCCACTTTTATACAAAATCGGGTGCGGGTATCCCGCCCGAAATTTTTCGTTCTCAATTTTCAATTATTTGAGAATCAAAGAAAGTCCGCTTATTCCCATAAGCACATATGTTATTATCATAAACCATTTTTTGTTGATATGCTTGAGTATAACACTTCCGAGAAAGAGTGCCAAAAACAGCACCGCAACCGAAATCCCGAGAAGCAAAAACAACTTGGGATTAAAATATCCCGCGCGGATATCCGTAAACAGAATTATTGTATTTAAAACAGCCCATACTGCCGATATCGTTACTCTGAATTCATCTCTTTTCTTGATGTTTTCAGAGGCGTAAACGACAAGCAGAGGACCTCCGCAAACAAACATTCCGTGAACTATTCCCGCAAATATCAACACTACATATGACCAGATGCTTGTTTTTTCTTTTCTTTCCTTTTCCTTATAGCTCTTTGAGAACGAATGATAGCAGCCAAGAACCATAAAGGAAATAACAATTATTCCGAGAATTCTGTAAAGCAGTTTTGCGCTGATACTGAACAGATTTGAAAAAAGTATTCCGCCAACCATTCCGATCAGCATAACGCCAATCATTTTGAAAAACTGCTTTTTGTTGAGCGCTTTTCTGTTTATTGAAACAACGCCGAGCGAAACAACTATTCCGAGAACATTCAAAATCGGTTTTGCCGTTGTATATCCGACAAGCATTATCGAAAACGGCATAGCCAGAACTGTTCCCGCAAAACCCGTTATGCTCTGAATAACATTCGAAACGAAAACAACAAGCAGAAATAATATATCCTTAAAATCCATTAATAGCTTTCTACCTCAATACCAAGCATATTGCCGAGCGCCCTGAGTTCATCTTCAATATCGCCCATTGCAACTGCAAAATGAGGTTCCCAGCCCGCCAGAACAGAGCTGTTTAATATGTCAAAAGCGCTATTGTTTGTTTTAACAACTATTGTGGTTCCGAAGAACTGTTTCGGCTTATCAAGTGCCTCGCCCGTTGATATGAACATTCTGAAAGAGCCGTCAGCCTTCTTGCCTATTCTGAAAACGGTTACCTGCTCTTCTTCCTTACAGCCGAATTCAAGAGTGGGACCAATCTTTCTGTTGCAGTGAAGTCCTGCACATGCGCCCGTATCCTCTCTTGCAAGTGAGCAAGGTGCCATTCCGCAGTGCCAGAAGGTTAAGGTGTTTTCATTTTCATCCATCGAAACGGGGTCACCGAAGAAAACGGATTTATCTGTTAACTTCTGTGCAATAAACATTGAAAGAGCTCCGTAGGTATCTGCTTCACATGCACAGGAAACACCCAGATCATTGAGTATTCCCAAAACCGAACAAACAGGCGTTCCGAACGAAACAAAGAAATCAGGCCAGCATCGTGATGAGAGCGCGCCGATATTGTTTTCCTTAACATAATTGCTGTACGCCTTATAAAGTCTTGCAAAATCAAGCACATTCTTCTCATCAATTCCATCAAGACCTTTGATTCTTGTTTTCGCATCCTCAAGGTATTCCTTTATTTCATTATCCGAGAAAGATTTTGCACTGTCAATAAGCTCCCTTGATTCTATTGAAAACAGATTTGAGCCGAATGTTGTCATTATTTCCGAATCAAGCGCTCTTCCGAAGCCAAAGCCTTGAGGCGTATGACCTACCTGTAGAATATTGAGGCTCTTGAGCTCTTTTTTTACTTTAGCTGCGCTGATAACTGCGCTTATTTTTTCTTTAACCCTCTCCTCTTGGGGTGAGCCGAATATGTATTCAAAAGGTCTTTTGAATGTTTTAAGCGCATTTGCTGCCGAATAAGCACCCGTTAATGAATTGAGCCGAAGTCTTTTGCCGTCGATAACGGGTTCACGCAGAGTCCAGAGCAAAACGGGAGCTTCAAATTTTCTCAGCACCTCGCTTATATACGCCGAATTTGCAAAGGTAATATTCTGAACTATCAGCAAATCGGGATTCTTATCATCGAGAAATGCGTTCAGCTTATCTATTGAAAGAAGCATTTCATCGGGAACTTTTATACTCTCATCAATGCTTTTCAAAAGTGCAATTGATTTTTCAAATTCCTTATTTGCGCTTTCAAGGTCAAAGGTAGGAACGCCTATCGGGATATAAACTGCTGAAAAACTCATTTGATATCCCCTCTTACGATTTTATATGTTGCACGCCAGTCCTCTTTGCCGATTCCTGCTTCCATTCCCTTATCATATACGGATTTAGCAAGCTGCATACCGGGCATTTCAACTTCTGCTTCGGAAGAAAGTCTCTGGGCAATACCCAAATCCTTATGCTCGTTTTCAAGAGAGAAAGCGGTTGTCCAGTTTTCATTGGCAATATTCTCCCACTGAGCGTCAAGATAAAAATTCTGTGCTCCGCCATAGGAGATTGCAGTGTGGTAATCCTCTGCGGAAATACCCATTTTCTGAGCAAGCAAAAGTGTTTCGTTTACGCCGTTCTGAATTTCCGCACACAGTGTGTTGTGGCAGATTTTCATTGTGAGTCCCCTGCCGTTTTCACCCATACGGATAACATTACAACCCATATACAGCAGTATCGGCTTTATTTTTTCATACAAGCACTCATCACATCCGACAAGAACACCGAGAGTGCCGTTAATAGCTGCAGGCTTTGATTTAACAACGGGTGCGTCTGCAAACTGAGCGCCCTTTTCTTTAATCATTTTTGAAACCTCAACTGAAACTGAGGGGTCAATTGTGCTCATATCAATGCAGATTTTAGTTTCATCAATATAGGGTAAAAGTTCTTCATAGAGCGCCTTGACATGCTCTGATTTTGGAACCATTGAAACTATCACATCTGCATTTTTTGCAACCTCAATATTATTTTCACAGCCAATTGCTCCGAGAGAAGCAAGCTTTTCAACCTGCGCTTTATTCAAATCCGAGCAATAGACCTTATCATCATGTTTCTTTACGATATTTTCACACATGGACTCGCCCATAATTCCGAGCCCGATAAATCCAATTTTCATATTATATCTCCTTTGCGGGAAGGCACGGATACCCTCCACTATATATCGGGTGCGGGCAGCGCCCGCCCTCAACTCTTCATTCTTAACTCTTCACTCTTAACTTAACGCGGTATTATCCCATGCATTCTGGAACTTTTTAAGTCCGTAATCGGTAAATGCGTGATAAAACGCTTCTTTATAAACATCAAGACCTGCGGTAACAATGTCCGCGCCCGAAACTGCACAGTCAACAATCTGCTTGCCGTTTCTTACTGCAGCACAGATAATTTCTGTTTTGCCGTAGAAGCCGTAGTTTTTATAAATCTTAACAATGTTATCAATATACTCCTTGCAGTCCTCTCCGCTGTTTTCCTTCCATCCGATGAAGGGAGAAACAAAGAGTGAATTGTTCTTTGCTGCAATAAGCGCCTGTGAAGGTGAGAAAACAAGAGTTAAGTTTGTTCTTATTCCCTTTGCTTCAAGCTTTCTTGCCGCTGTTATACCCGACGGAGTGCAGGGAATTTTTATAACAAAGCTTCTGCTCATTTCTGCAATCTTTGTTCCCATTTCAATCATTTCATCAACATCATCAAGATGGGGATTGATTTCAACCGAAATCGGGAAAACGGCTTGCCCGAATTCATAATGTGGTTGGGATTGGTAGTTATACCGTCAATACCGAAGGTTTCATATGCCTCACGGATTTCATCAATTTTTGCGCTGTCTAAAAAGAATTTCATTTTAGTCCTCCATTAATATTTCAATTAATTCTTTAGCTGATTTTCTAATAAAAACAGGAATTTCGCCTATCGGAGCGCCAACGGTTACATAACCGCCGCCATACTCCTTATTGCTCCAGAGGTGAATCCATTCATCAGCGGGAAGATAGACTTCTCTTTGAGTAGCACCCTGGGTTATAACGGGAGCAACAAGGATATCGCGTCCGAGCAGATATTCATAGCATTCATTATAAGCCTGTTCCTCGTCATAGTAGAAAAAGAGAGGTCTTATAACTCCAACGCCTGTTTTTGAATTATATTCAACCGCATTTTTGATATACGGTTTTAATTTCTTATGTATTTTTGCCATTTTGGCACCGTGCGCCAGAATAACAAAACTTGAATCAAACTGAGCGTTCAAATCGGGATTTAGTCCTTCGTGTCCTCTCATTACGGGAGTGAATGCGTTCATTTCACACCAACGCATATAGAGCTCCTCGCTTCTCTTTAAATTAAAGAATGAGGTATAGCCTCCGATATCGCTGTGTGAAAGCCCGAAACCGCAGACCGAAAGACTCAGCATTGCGGGAATAACGCTCGGAAGTCCGAAATCGATTGAAAAATCAGTGTGATTATCTCCGCACCACATCATTGTTGAATAGCGCGGAGTATCGGAATATCCCGCTCTTGTGAAAAACATAATCTCACCGAGCTTGCCCGTTTCTTCAAGCGCTTCCCTGTTGATTTTTGCCCATATTGCAGGCCAGGTGTTGTGAACGAGCTCGGGATTCTCACCACTGTGTAAAACACAGTCGGTTGGCAGATACTCACCGAAATCCGCCATCCATCCCGAAAGACCGAACTCAATCATATTCTTTTTGATAATGCTTTTAATCCAGTTATATGCATCGGGATTTGTAAAGTCCACCATTGCGGCAGGAAATGTTGTTATTGTTACAAGGTAGTCTTCGCCGTTTTTATCCTTAACGCAATAGCCCTTTTCACTGGCTTCTTTATACAAAGGCTTTTCAACTGCAAGGAAGGGATTTATATAGCCTAAAACCTTTTTGCCCTTCGCTCCCAGTTCTTTTACTATGTTATCAAGATTGGGGTAAAGCTCTCTGTCCCACTCCCAGTTCCAATAGAGCTGTTTGCCTGCTGCGGTAACTCGTCTGCCCTCCCAGTCCTGAATCCAGAAGCCGTTAGCACAGAGATTGTTTTCCTCTGCAATTTCTGCTGCTTCAAGAAGTCTTTCGCTGCCTCCCTGGGTTGCGATAATCTGACCGTCATAAACCCAGTCGGGAAGCTCGGGCTGGCGTCCGACAAGCTCCGTTATGCTTTGCATAAGCTCTTCAAAATCATTTCCGACTCCGATATAAAACGGTGCAATTTCATCAAGCTTTATTCTGTGAATTTCATTATTTGTGAAATCGAATGATGCTCTTGCTGTGTTCAGAGAGTGGAAGAAATATTTCTTTGAGCTGATGAAAGTCGGCTGTGCATAATAGGTTTCATACTTTTTGAAAGCCTGTTTTCTCTTTGTGTTCTTAATTCCGCCTATCTGCTTTATGAGCTTTTTTGCAATCTGAATTGCGTTGATATGCTCCGCAACCCAGACATTGGCTCTTTCGCCGATAATATTAAACTCGGAAAATATCTCACCGCTTCCGTATACTTTTTCATCCTCAAAAGCAGGAAGAATAATAAAAAGTCGGTTGTATTCATCAAAGCCTTCAAATGAAACCTTGACTCTTTTTCCTTCATTTTCAATAAGCACCCTGCCGAAACGGGTTAATAAAATCGCTTTTTCATCATCAAGATCAATATCTTTTATTGCAACGGCGGTTTTATGGAGAATTGTGTCGTGGATTCTGAAACTGCCATGACTCATATTAAAGCTGTTTTCGCCTATTCCGACTGCAAGAAAAGAATCATCAACAGTGAAAACCTTTTTCTCATCAATAAAAACATTCAGCTTGCAATACTCTTTTTCAAATCTAATCAACGTAAGACCTCTTTTCTATCAGTGCAACCGCGTGGGCTGAAATGCCCTCTCCCCTGCCGGTAAAACCGAGTTTTTCTTCGGTTGTTGCCTTAACGCTTACCTGGGAAATATCAATCATACAGGCAGCAGCAATATTCTCTCTCATAAGCTTAATATACGGTTTCATTTTCGGAGCCTGAGCAATTAAGGTTGAATCTATGTTTTCAATATAGTATTCCTCTGCTTCAAGTCTTTCGGCAACCGCACGAAGAAGCATTAAGGAATTTGCGCCCTTCCACTTTTCATCAGTGTCGGGAAACATTCCGCCGATATCGCCGAGGGCTGCTGCACCCAAAAGTGAGTCGGCAATAGCGTGAAGCAGAACATCAGCGTCCGAATGACCAAGCAAGCCGAGTTCATATGGAATATCAACTCCGCCTACTATAAGCTTTCTGCCCTCAACGAGCCTGTGAACATCATATCCGTGACCTATTCTCATAGTTTTTCCCTTTCAAGTATGCTTTGTGCAAGAGGAATATCCTCCTGCGTGGTGATTTTTATGTTTGAATATGAGCCCTCAACCATTTTAACCCTTTGACCGACATACTCAATCAGTTGGCAGTCATCGGTGAAATCCATATTATCTTTTTCGGCTTTTTCAAGGGCTTGTTTATAAAGAGTGCTTCGCTTCGGTGTATCAACAACGAAACTTTCACTGTCGATAACCTTAATCGTGTCCTTAACCTTAACACCGACGGCAGCTGCGCCGTATTCTTTGGCTTGTCTTATCGTTTTTTCGATATCCTCAGTTTTTATCAAAGGTCTTGCACCGTCGTGAATGATAATCAATTCGCTTTCATCAATCGTATCAACCGCATTCTTAACGCTTTTCTGACGGGTTTCTCCGCCGACAACAAAGCTGACTCTTTCATCGGTTATGAGTGAAGAAAAGGCTTCGATATCCTGCTCTCTTACCGTGACGATAATCTCGTCAATATCCGAAATGTTCAGAAAAGCTTCAACGCTTCTTTCAATAACGGTTTTGTCTCCAATTTCAAGAAGCAGTTTGCTTTTTTCAATTTTCATTCTGCTGCCGCTTCCTGCGCCGAGAACAATTGCAGTATTACTCAATTTCCTTCACCTCACTGAGTTCAGTTTCATTGGGAGTTACATATTCGGTATTGTAGTTATCATAGATGACCATTCCGAATTTTGCGCCGTTTGGCTTGTGAACATTTTTGATTATCGTGTAATCAACCGCAACATTCGAGGAAGCGCTCGCTTTTGAATTTGCCGCTGCGAGCATTGCCGCCTCACGAATCAGCTTATCGGTAAACGGTTTCTCTTTTATTGCAGTAACAACAACATGGCTGCCTGCTGCATCCTTGACATGAAACCATAAATCGTAGTTTTTCGACAATCTAAGAGTCAGCTCGTCATTTTGAACATTGTTTCTTCCGACTCTTATTATAAAGCCCTCAGAGGACATATATTTTTTAGGTTCAAGCTTTTTCGGACGGCTTTTCTTATCAACTCTTTTGTGAAGAAATCCCGAATCGTAAAGCTCGGCTCTGATTGCGCTTATTTCGCTGTCGGTTTCTGCTCGGGATAGCGAGTCAATAACCGATTCAAGATATTTTGCTTCTTCCTTTGCCTGATTTATGAAGTCATTAAGCTTGGTTTCGGCAACCTGCTTTTTGCGGTATTCCTTATAGTATTTCTGGGCGTTCTGCACGGGGGTTAAAGTCGGGTCGGCAGGGATACGCACAATATTGTTATTATCGTAGTAGTTTTCCAAATCATAGAAAAGCGAGCCTTTTTCGATGCGGTAGAGATTTGAATTAATCAAATCGCCGTATACCTTAAGCTCTTCCTTGTTTTTGCAATCTTCAAGTTCGTGTTCGCGGTTGAGCGCTTTTCTTACAGACCTCTCCTGAAGTTTTGTTAAATGGCGGAACAGGTCATTGCTTCTCTGTCTTATTCTTTCAAAGCGCACCTGCTCATAGTAGAAATAATCAACAAGCTCGGAAAACTTATCAAAGCTTTTATATTCACACAAATCGCCGTACTGCTTCGGTTTGAAGTATGTGAAATCCTTCGGTGAATCCAGAATAACAACAGTCGGCTCGGGATTGTTTATATGCTGTCTGAGCTCGCCGATGCTCATTCCGAATTCAACTTCCCTTGCAACAATCGGTGAGATGCCCTGCAAGACCTCGCTGACTGCTTTGGATTTTTTCATATCAAGCGAATCTATAGCTTTTTCAATTTTATATTTCTCGTCGGTTAAAACGTTCATTTTGTTTTGCTGAGGGGGCAGAACATATTTAATCCCGGGAAGCACCTGACGAACACTTGAAACATATTCATCAATCTTTTTTACGCACTCAACAATGATATCATTTTCATCAACAAGAATAATATTGCTGTGGCGCCCCATAATCTCGATAATGATTTTGAATGTTACGGGATCACCGAGCTCATTTGTTGCATCAAAAACAAAGGTTAAAATTCTTTCAAAGCCGTCCTGCTCAATGTCGCGGAGCTTTGCGCCGGACAGATGCTTTCGAAGAAGCATTGTCAGCATCGGGGGCTTTTTCGGATTTTCAACAAACTGATTTGTCAGCTGAACTCTTGCGCTTTCTGCTCTTGCGGAGAAAAGAAGCTTTTTTGTTCCGTCATATGTTCGAAACGTGAACAAGAGCTCCTCGCGTGACGGCTGATAAATCTTGTCAACGCGGAAGCCTTCAAGCTCGTTTTTTATTTCATTTTTCAGATGATACAAAAATATTCCGTCAAGTGCCATTGTTTGTCCTTATGGGAAGAAGCAAATCGCCTCCCCGAATTATCATTTTGTTGTTATAGTTTTATATTTGCTCCAAGCTGAAAAATATCTTGTGCCATTAACAGTTTTATATGTTCTGATTCTGACATAGTATTTTTTGTTCGATTTCAGTGAGCTGAATTTCTTACTCAAAGTTGAAGTATCGGCAACAGAGATTTTTTTGGAATTTGTATTGAATTTAGAATCTGTTGCATACTGAATCTGATAGCCCGTTGTCTGCGTTCCCTGTTTATTCCATTTTGCAGTAAACGCTTTTGACGAGGAGAGCAAGCTCTTTAATTCCGTTCCTTTTGGATTGATAACAAAGTTCAGCGTTTTTGTTCCGCTGTAATTTCCTTTTAATGTTATTTTCGCACTTGCTTTTCCTACGTATTTGTTTTTAGAGTATGAAATGGAGTAATAGGATTTAGAAATTGTTGTTCCTGCACTGTTTTTAACAGTAACGCTCGGTTTTCTTTCTTTAGAATTATATGTATAGCTTTTAACTGAAAGGGTTGCACTTTTCAGCTTGCTGATTGTTTTAGTCTTTTCTTTTTTGCAAATTGCACATTTACAGGTTATTTTTCCGTCTTTAGAAAACGTTGCAGGTTCCGTTTTGGAAACATTCCAAACGTGAGTTAAATCCTCAACGCTGTATGCAATATTTTCATCAAGAATATTCTTGGGCGCATCGCCTTTCATATACTGCCACATATCGGCATATATTCCCGTTGAGCCAATTTTTATTTTAGAAGTAAAATCGGGTTGCTTAGATGGATAATATGCATACCACAACTTATATCCCTTTGCGCTTATTGAAGAAGTGTCAATAAGGTTTTCAAACCAATATGTATTTGCATAAACCATCGGCACATATCCCGCATTCAGTATTTTATCGCAGAATATTTTAGTTTGTTTTGTTATTTGCGTTTTTCCAAGCTTTGAAAGCGTTGTATCTTCAAGGTCATATGCAACAGGCATTACAAAGTATTCCGAGTAGTCACCAAGCTGAGAAAGAGTTTCAATAACAAAATCAGCATCATCCTTTGCTTCAGAATCACTGTAAGCATAACTATAAAAATAAACACCAAACGGCATTTCGTTTTCATATGCGTTTTTTACATTTTCCCAAAAGTTTTTATCTAAATGATTAGTTGAATAACCAAGTCTTATCATCACAAAGCTTTTTCCGTTTTGCTTTGCTTCTTTACAATTAATAACCTGATTATTATGTGAAACATCATAACCGAACGAGCCGTTAAGCGCAAATGCGTTCAAAGGGAATAAAGTATTAGTAAAGAGAAGAAAAATTGATAAAACAATTGTTATAATCCTTTTCATTTGCTGTCCTTTCGTTTAAGATTATTAATTCGTTTTTCATAAATGGCAAATATTCTCTGTAAAATGCCGAAAACATCGTTCTCTACTGATTATACAGTCTGAATAGGATTCTCCTGAGGAGCAATAATGAATTCAATATCGGCAAAAAGTGCTTCAAGCTTATCTTTAAGCATTAAAAAAGCAGCGTTTTCGGTTTCGTAGTGCCCGGCTGAGATTACGGTAAAGCCGTCTTCGCAGGCATCAAGCATTTTGTGGTATTTCATATCGCCCGTTAAGAAGCAATCCGCATTTTTCATTGCAATCGGAGTTTTCTCTTCACATGCACCGCCGCCGACGGCAACGGTTTTAATCAGCTTATCTGTCTTAGTAAATCTGATACCTTTACAATCAAGCTTATCACAAACAAATTCAGCAAAGTCGTCAATGCTCATTTCCATATCAAGCTCGCCAACCGATATAAACGAGCCTTCAACATTTCTGATATTATTGAGTCCGAGTAATTCGGCAAGATTATCGTTAATTCCGCCCCTTGCCATATCAAAATTCGTGTGAGCGCTGACACCGGCAATTCCAGCATTAGCAAGGATATATACGGCGCTGTCCGATTTAACATCCTGAACACCGCCGAAAATAATCGGATGATGGGTTAAAAGCATATCGGCACCGACCTCTTTTGCAAAAAGGCAAACCTCTTTTGTTGCATCAAGAGCCATAACGCATTTTTTGACCTCTTTTCTGAAGTCGCCGATTAAATGCCCCGAATTATCCCATTCCTCCTGAGTATCAAATGGAGCAATTGAATTGATATAATCATATATGTTTTTAACCGTTGTCATTTGTTTTCTCCTCGATAGCTGAAATAACCTCGCTGTGGTTTTCGCCGCTTTTTTGTTTATTTTTCAGATAGTTTAAAAGATGAAGAAAATATCCTTTGTTATCATCATTAATCTTTATATTCCCGAAATAGAAATCAAGACTATCGTACTTTTTAACTGCGCCCGTATAAACGCTGTCCATAATACAGTAATAATGCCTGCCGTCTTTAACAACGGTATCATTGACTATGGCAAAACCGTTTTCATAAAGAAATTTTCTTGCAATTTCGGGATGGGTCATCGGATTGAGTATCAAATGCTTTTCTTTTAGCTTATTCATATCACAGTTTGAAAGAATGTCGGCAATAAGCTCCCCGCCCATTCCCGCAATTAAGATATCATCAATTTCATCAAGATTGATGTTTTCAAGTCCGTTTGATAAAACACATTTGATTTTATCTTCAAGACCGTTTTCTTTAACAAGCGCCCTGCATGAACTCAGGGGCTTTTCGTTTATGTCGCTTGCAATGGCATTTTTAATAATACCCTGCTGTATCAGATAAACGGGAACATATCCGTGATCGCATCCGATATCGGCAAGAGAACAATCATATCTCACCATTTTTGCGGCAGTTTCGAGCCGTTTACTCAACTTAATCATACAAACACCAAACATAAACGAATTTGCCTTAGAATCCAACAGATATATTATATATTATTTAAATAAGGTTTGCAAGATTGATGAATATGTGGTAATATATTTTTAACAATTTTTTACCTTTCGGAGAAATTATGGATAAAAACAGATTTGATATAGAAAACGAAACCGAAAAATTATCTCAGAATGAAATAGACCCGAAGCTCCGTTTTGACGCTTTCACAGCGGGAATTCAGGACGGCGGACTGCGCTCTGTCAGCTCAATTTCGCTCATTGTTTGCTATATTATTGCAAATATCAACGGACGAGTTACCGCAGAAAATATAACCCAGACAATGGACGAGGGTATGTTTGCAAATCATTTTGAGGTTGCCGATGCAATTTCAAAGCTCAAAAAAAGCGGAGTTATCACCGAAAGCGATGACGGCGCACTAAGCCTTGTTGATGTTTCAAAGGCAAATATTGAGCTTATTGAAATGGATTTGCCCTTAACTGTACGCGAAAACAGCATAAAGCTCTGCCAGAAAATCATTGCAAAAGAAAAATACAAACGCGAAAACAGGGTTGCGATTATCCCGAAGGATAAGGGCTTCACAGTTAACCTTCACATCAGTGATAAGGATACGGATTTTCTTTCACTCCGGCTTTATGCTTCAACAAAGGAGCAGGCAGAAATGATTAAGGAAAAATTCATAACCGACCCGATAAAGGTTTATGAAACATTAATCGAAGCAATTTTTAATAATTAATACTTAACCGCGATTGATTTCGCGGTTTTATTTATTACAGAAATTGTAATATAATAATTGATTTATTATGTTGACTTTATATGATAAAAAATATATATTGAACTTATACAAATACTATTTGTAAATCGGGTTATAAAAAGGAAGAGGATAGTGAAAGAGAACAAGAGAATAATTGACTTAAAAGGTATAACTGTACGCTATGGCGATAATACGGTTTTGGAAAATTTAAATTTATACATTAATGAAAAAGAGTTTATAACGCTTCTCGGTCCTTCGGGCTGCGGAAAGACAACCACTCTGCGCGCAATTGCCGGCTTTATTAAGCCCGACAGCGGCGAGGTTATTTTTGAGGGTAAGGTTATCAATGATGTTCCGCCCCATAAGAGGAAGGTTAACACCATATTCCAGCGTTATGCTCTTTTTTCTCATTTAAATGTTTATGAAAATATAGCTTTCGGTCCTCAGCTCCAGAAAATGAGCAAAGAGGAAATCCGAAAAAAGGTTGCCCAGATGCTTGAACTCGTTAACCTCAAGGGTTTTGAACAAAGAACGATTGACTCGCTTTCGGGCGGTCAGCAGCAGAGAGTTGCAATCGCAAGAGCGCTTGCAAACAATCCGCACGTTCTTCTTCTCGACGAGCCTCTCGGTGCACTTGATTTAAAGCTCAGAAAAGATATGCAGCGCGAGCTTAAAAACATTCAGCAGGAGCTTGGAATAACCTTTATATACGTTACTCACGACCAGGAGGAAGCCCTTTCAATGAGCGATACGGTTGTTGTTATGGATAAGGGTAAAATTCAGCAAATCGGAACTCCCGAGGACATTTATAACGAGCCCGTTAATGCCTTTGTTGCCGACTTCATCGGTGAGTCAAATATCGTTGACGCAATTATGCTCGACGACTATTATGTTACCTTCGGCGGAGTTCGTTTCAGATGTCTTGATAAGGGATTTGAAAAGAATGAATTCGTTGAGGCAGTTGTTCGCCCGGAAGATATCAAAATCGTTGAACCCGGCGCAAAGGCTGCGCTTACGGGAACAATCACCTCCGTTACTTTCAAGGGCGTTCACTTTGAAATTCTTGTTGACGTGGGCGGTTTCATATGGATGATTCAGACAACTCAGGAAAACCTTAAAGAGGGCGACGTTATCGGTATGTATATCGAGCCCGACGCAATCCATATTATGAAGCGCAGTGAATATTCGGGCGAATTCGGCGACTATTCCTCCTTCTCGGATGAAATGGACCACATTTCCGACGCGGAGTACAACTGGGAGGAAGAAGATGACTAACAGCATAAGGTCGAAATTCCTCGACAAGCCGTATCTCATCTGGGCTGCTCTGTTTATAATTGCACCTCTGATTATGGTTTTCTACTACGCGATAACCGACAAAAGCGGTGCATTTTCACTCGGCAGTTTTGCTCAGATACCTGAATACCTTTCAACAATACTTCTTTCAATACTCTACGGAATTGCAGCGACATTTATCTGCCTGCTGCTTGGCTATCCGTTTGCATACTTTCTGTCGAAACACACCGAAAGAACGCAGAGAACAATCGTTTTGCTCGTTATGCTCCCGATGTGGATGAACTTTCTCATCAGAACATACAGCTTAATGACTATTCTCGGTGACACAGGTGTTTTCAACAGCTTTCTCGGTGCGCTCGGTTTGGGCAAATGGCATATGATGAACACACCCGGCGCAGTTATTCTTGGAATGGTATATAACTTTCTTCCCTACATGATTCTTCCGATATATTCGGTGCTTTCAAAAATGGATAATTCACTTCTCGAAGCGGCGCAGGACCTGGGCTCAAACAAAGTTCACACCTTCAGAAGAGTTATTATTCCCCTCTCCCTTCCCGGAACACTCAGCGGAATAACTATGGTTTTTGTTCCCTGTGTCTCAACCTTCTATATTACCCAGAAGCTTGGCGGAGGTCAGATTGTTTTAATCGGTGACGTTATTGAATCGCAGTTCCAGAGTGCAAACAACTATAATCTTGGTGCGGCGCTGAGCTTTGTTCTGATGATTCTTATATTCATCTGTCTCGGTGTTATGAATCACTTTGATGAAGATAACGAGGGGGTTGTTATATGAAAAAGCGAACTTCTCTCACTTCAAAGCTCTATATGGGCTTGATATTCATATTCCTTTATGCACCTATTGCGGTTATGATGGTTTTCTCGTTCAACAAATCATCAAGCACATATCAGATGAGCGGACTTTCAACCTACTGGTGGAAGGAAATGTTTGTTGACGCCGCAGCAATGGACGCGCTGAAAAACACAGTTATTCTTGCAGTTGCAACGGCTGCAGTTTCAACAGTGCTCGGAGTTCTTGCAGCTGTGGGACTCTTTTTATCAAAGAACAAGCTATATAAAAGAGCTATGATGAGCGCAACTAATATTCCGCTTATGAATCCCGAAATTGTTACGGGTATTTCGATGATGCTTCTCTTTGTTTTTGCAGGAACACTTGTTCATAAAAACGAGGTTCTGGGATTTTCAACACTTCTTATTGCTCATGTCACCTTCTGCTTGCCATACGTTATTCTTAATGTTATGCCCAAACTCAGGCAGTTTGACGAGAATGTTTACGAAGCGGCTGTTGACCTCGGATGCAGACCTCTTAAAGCCTTTTTCAAGGTTGTTATGCCCGAAATTATGAGCGGAATTATCACAGGTGCGGTTATGAGCTTCACTCTTTCGCTTGATGATTTCATAATTTCGTATTTCACAAACGGTCCTTCGTTCCAGACACTTCCGATTTATATTTTCTCGCTTACTAAGAAAAGGGTTAAGCCCGATATGTTTGCGCTCTCAACACTTATGTTTGTTGTTATTCTTGTTCTGCTTGTTCTTATGAATGTTGCACAGAGCAGAGCGGACAAAAAGGAGGGCAAACAATGAAAAAAATTATCTCCCTTCTTTTCGCAATTATTCTTACTATAAGCGTTTTCACTCCCCTTTCGGCGCTTGCAAAGGATAAATACTTCAGCGATGAGCAGATTGAATACTATAAAAACCTCGGACTCCAGGGCACAACAGTTAATGTTTATAACTGGGGAGATTATATTTCCGACGGCAGCGACGGCTCGATGGATGTTGTTTCGGAATTCGAAAGGCTGACGGGCGCAAAGCTTAACTATACCAATTTTGAATCAAATGAAAATATGTATTCTAAGCTTTTAGGCGGCGGTGTTTCATACGATGTTGTTGTTCCTTCCGACTATATGATTGAAAGACTAATCGAGGAAAAAATGCTTCTTCCTCTTGATTACAATAATATTCCTAATTTCAAGTATATTGATAAAAAATATCAAAACCTCTATTTCGACCCCGAACAGAAATACACGGTTTGTTTCAATACGGGACTTACGGTTTTGATATATAACAAAAAGCTTGTTAAGGAAAAGCCCGATTCGTGGTCGGTTTTATGGGATGAACAGTATAAAAACAAGGTTTTGATGTTCAACAATTCCCGTGACGCTTTTGCAATTGCTCAGGCAATCCTTAATCAGGATTTGAACACAACGAATGAATCCGACTGGGTTGAAGCAGCAGAGCTTCTTGCAAAGCAGAAGGACGCGGTTAATCCCGTTTATGTAATGGACGAGGTTTTCAACCTTATGGAAAGCGGTGAATACGCCTTTGCAACCTATTATTCGGGCGATTACGAGCTTATGATTGAAAACAATCCCGACCTGGGCTTCTGTTTCCCAAAAGAGGGCGTAAATGAGTTTTTTGACGCATTTTGCATACCGAAATGCGCCCAGAACAAAAAGGGCGCCGAAGCTTTCATAAACTTCATGCACGAGCCCGAGGTTGCATTCGACAATGCGGAATATATTTTCTATGCTTCCCCGAATGTAACAGTTTCCAAAAACAAAGAATCCTCGCTTTACGGAAGCAAGGCGGTTTATCCCGATGAGGAAGTTAAATCGCAGTATTTCAACAATCTTCCGCAGAACATCCTCGAACTCCAGAACACCCTCTGGTCGCAGGTTAAAAGCGGAAAGCTTTCGCAGGACAGCAAAAAGCAGGAGAAAAGAATTTATCTTTACTCAACAGTTTTAGCTGCAGGGGTTGTTGTACTATTAATCTTCTCTTTCATCAACAGATTAAAGAAGAAAAAAGAACAGGATTTAAGTAATCTGTACTAGGTGTTAGGTTTTGGGTTTTAGGGGTTAGGTGTTAGGATGAAAAATAAAATTAAATGTGCCGTCTTTGATTTAGACGGCACTCTTGTTAACACAATTGATGATTTAAAAATCTCCTGCGACACTGTATTAAAAGAATACGGCAGGGATTATAACTGGGGCGTTGAGGATTACAAACGCTTTGTCGGCAACGGGCTGAAAAAGCTTGTTGAAAGAGTTTTCGACCATACGCTGAGCGAGGATGAGCTTGAAAATGCTTTCAGAAAAACAAGCGCGATTTACAGCGAAATTAAGCTTGACCACGCCCACCCATACGACGGAATAAAAGAACAGCTTGCACTGCTAAAAGAAAAAGGCATTAAGCTTGCAGTTGTAACCAACAAGCCCGAAAAAGCCGCAAAGGAAATGGTGTATAAACTTCTCGGTGAAAACACCTTTGATTTCATTGCAGGCGCAAAGGACGGCGTTCCTCATAAACCCGCACCCGATTCAACGCTGGGTGCGCTCAAAGAGCTCGGCTGCACGCCCGATGAAGCGGTTTATATCGGCGACAGCAACGTTGATATGCAGACCGCAAGAAACGCAAATATTAAATCAATAGGCGTTCTCTGGGGCTTTCGTTCAAAACAGGAACTTGAAAAAGAAAACCCGTATATAATAATTGACAATCCCGAAAAAATCAGCAAAATCATTGATGAATTAAACTTTTGATATTATTTCAAAAAAAGTGTTGACAATTTTTAATTCATTTGATATAATTCTTTTCGTTGACGCGAGAGTGGCGGAATCGGCAGACGCGCACGTTTGAGGGGCGTGTGGGGCGACTCGTACGGGTTCAAGTCCCGTCTCTCGCACCAAAAACCCGTAGTATCCATTTGGATACTACGGGTTTTTCTTTTGGTACAAGAGATGTACGATTTGACCCGTCTTATCGGGGTCCCCAAAAAGTCGTAGACTTTTTGGGGAGAGGAGGAGCATATGGAGTGATTGTTAGCATTTTGCTTGCAAAATGCTTTAATCACGGAATGTGCGACGACGAAAGTCCCGTCTCTCGCACAAAAAAGCATACAACAAATAACAATTTCGCTTTTTTGTGCAATGATGTTTGCCTGCGGCAAATGATGTTGCTGTCGCAATGATGACGCTTCGCTTATGATGCGTGCTTTGCACATTTGCTTTAGGCAAACATTACATCATTTCAATAAGCATTGTTGAAACATCATATTTGCAACGCAAAAACATCATTTCGGCTTTGCCGATACATCATTTGAGAAAGGCAAATCAAAGCGGGGCGTCGAACCTCGCTTTGATTAATTTTTGTTATATATGTGTTCTTTATACTTAATAAAAGTTGTGTACCCCATATCTCAACCTGTAGATCATAACTGTGGATATTGTTGTATAATATATATTCTTCAACAAAATACTATTGCTCATTAATATAATCTAAAACACATTTGAAAATAATTAATAGAATAACACGTAAACATTGCAAACGAAATGCTACAAATACAACATATGGCAAACTACAAAAAACACTAAATGATATCAACAAAACACAAAACAGTAAAAAACACAAGAAACACTATTGACAAACAATAAATATTGTAGTACAATAAATACAACAAGATATCATTAAATTTATTAAAAGGAGTTACATTATGGAATGGGTTGAAGTACAAATTAAACAAACAAGTGGAAAGAATGTTCCTTTTGTAAGTATTGGCAGAGGACAATTAGACTTTAACGCTGTTGCTTGTGATCTAATAGAAGACAATGGCAACTATAAATATGTTAAGTTACTAAAAGCTAAAGAAAATGGTAAAACAGTTGTTGCAGCAAAGTTTTTAACTGATGCGGAACCAAATACAATTCCAATTAAAAGGAAAGAACAAAACGGAAAGACTGTTAAAGGAATAACTGTTAGGAACAAAGGTGTTGTTTCTGAATTATTTGGAAAAGATGGCTCAAACGATGGAATGCAACGGCATCTTGTTGAACGGATTGAACCAAATATGTTAAAAATTGTAGATTAATCGTATAAAAATTTAATTATTATTACTGTTTG
>CAJOEV010000044.1 GCA_905233545.1 uncultured Eubacterium sp.
GACGACCAGGCAGTTCATCGCATCTTTCTCGGCATGGAAGTCGGCCAGCGCCTCAGCCTGTTGCCAAAACACACGTGGAGTGATAATCAGCAGTTCGGCCGAAGCCAATCCATGTAGGTTTTGGTTGGGAATGGGACGTCCGGTTGCCACCTGTTTGACCTCTTCCATCTTGAACATGCGATAACAACGTTGATCGGCACTTTCAATCCCAAAGGACAGCCCATCAGTTTGCACCTCGGTCAACTGCTTGACAGGATGCAATGGGTCGGTAACCTCCCAGCATAACACCGACGCATCGGCATCGGCTATCATGATACAAACATGCTCTCCTATCTGTTGCGACCTAAGCACAGTGAAACCGAAATCGCTCCCACGATACCGCAGGTCACGCCAGAAACTGATGACGAAATAGTCGATGAACACCATCGGATTGCCTTCATATTCATCCAGTTCATAACGCAACACGAGATGTTCCGAATCAGTACTGGAAAACTTCACCACATGGTGTTCCTTGCCGTATTCCCGTTGTTGGTACGCCTCGAACGGATGCCTCGACACCAAGGTCCGGCCATTGAGTTTCAAATTATAATACGCAGTAGGCTTACACCTCCCCAATACTGTCGACTCCACCCAAACAGCCCGGTCGGATAGCAACCCGGGAAGTTCAATCTGGAATTCGCGGTAGCCTTCCTGGCCAGTGAACAGGTCGCCATACCATGTCCTTCCCGAAGCATAAGGCGACAACTCCTCGCTCTCGTGGTAATAATAATCATAGTAACGGTCAACCAATGGATCGGAGTCTTCGATCGCCAAGGACGCTTGTTCACCGATACGCAGGCCATTCACATCACCATCGACACAGAGGAAATAAAACACCGTGTCCGTATAGGGGTTCCGCTCGTAATTGTAATAGCTGGAGGCCATCGTCATGTTCACTGGGCCTTGCCCGTAAAACAAGATGCTGTCACCTTCATCAAAGGAATGGTCTTCGGAGCCCGTCACCAGTATGGCCGCCTCCGTAAGATCATCATATCGTTCATCTGCATTCGACTCGGGAAGAGGACCTTGGATGTTGCCAAACAACCTGATTCTGTCAGGATTGACTTGTGTCAAGTCCACCCCCCACGACTGCAATGTCGTGTAATCCAAAGCATACACTCCGTCCTCGGTAACACCTATTTTATACCATTCATGGTCAGCAAGCGCCGACCGTTGCGAAGTCCATTGGGCATGAGCCATCGAGCCCCTTGTCAGGAGCGACGCCATGAGGATTATGATAAGATATATTTGTTTAATCATCTGCTTATCAATAATTTAGATGTAACCGTCGCCATTTCCTTCTTGTCATTGACCGCAATAATTGTATAGATATATAATCCTGTGGGAAGCCTGTCACCTGAATTTGAGAACCCGAACGGCGTTCCGATTTCAGCATTCGTATTCGGCGGAAGAAGAGCTAAGCTCACTCCGCTCGTTTACCAGTCAAAGAGCTGGAACAACGGCGTTTTCGTTGGCTCAATCATGGGCTCAGAAACAACTGCTGCAGCAACAGGTGCAGTCGGCGTAGTTCGCCGTGACCCGATGGCAATGCTTCCGTTCTGCGGATATAACATGGGTGACTATTGGAAGCACTGGATTGAAATCGGCGCAGGTCTCGACCCCGAAAAAGCTCCGAAGATTTTCAATGTTAACTGGTTCCGTAAGGATGAAAATGATGACTTCATCTGGCCCGGATTCGGTGATAACCTCAGAGTTCTTGACTGGATTATCGACCGCTGCGAAGGCAAGGTTGACGCTCAGGAAACTCCTATCGGATATCTTCCCTATGCAAAGGATATCAACCGCGAAGGTCTTGATATTTCTCTTGAAACAATCGATTCTATTCTCGATGTTGATAAGGATGCATGGGCAGAGGAATTCAAAGGTGTTGACGAGCTTTATGCTAAGTTCGGCGACAGATTACCTCAGGAGCTTGCTGACGAGCTTGCAAGTGTAAGAAAAGCATTTGAAGACTAATAATATTGAACAAAACAACCGATGCACGAGCATCGGTTGTTTTTTATGTTTTGAACTTTATTTTCTATACTGAAAAATCTTTGCACAGTTATATATAAGCGTTCCTGAAAGAACGAAGTATATAATGGAGAAAAGAATAACTAAAATTATCTCTCTCACTCCTGTGAGCGTGAAAGCTGAAATAATTCCGATAACTCCGATAACAAGAGGAGCAATTGCCCAGACTGTCGGAAATTCAACCTCTTCAACCTTTATTTCGGCAAGTGAGGGAACAATAAACATTATTGCTGCAAGTCCCAGAACAAACATAACCATATTGAAATACAAGCTCTCTGCAGTGGTCATTCCCTGAATAAATAAAACGGGGTAGAATTTAAGTTTGAAAAGCATAACAACGCTTGTCCACACTCCCGCAACAATGCCGAGAATATTAAGTATTACTGCAACTGCTTTTAATGCATTTTTCATTTCATAAACTCCTTAACTTCATTTAGAAATGTGTTCATCTCTTCATCTGTCCCAATAGTTACTCTTACATACTTGTCAATTCGCGGAAGGCTGAAATATCTTATGAAAACTTTTTTTGTTTTAAGATATTCAAAAAGCTCCTTCATATCATAGTCCTTATGGGTTGCCATAATGAAATTTGATGAGGAGGGAAGAACTTCAAAACCAAGCGCTTCAAGCTCGTCAACAACCCTTTTTCTTGTTTTAAGAACTTTGTTTATTGTTTCATTAAAGTATTTTTCATCCTCAATTGAAGCAACGCCTGCGGCGATTGAAAGTGAATCAACCGTGTAGGAATTATATGAGTTCTTAACCGCCTCAAGATATGAGATAAGCTCTTTATCGGCAATTGCAAATCCTATTCTCAAAGAGGCAAGCGAACGGGATTTTGAAAAAGTTCCCGTTACAACAAGGTTTTTATACTCCTTAGTGAGTTCTGTGCAGCTTGTTCCTCCGAAATCAACATACGCCTCATCAATGATAACAATTGAGTCCTGATTGTATTCAAGAAGTTTTCTCACAAAATCAAGTCCCTCGCCGATTGAAGTCGGTGCATTGGGATTGGGAAGAATAACGCCTCCGTTTTCTTCTCTGTAGTCCTCGGGGATGATTCTGAATTTTTCATCAAGCTTATAGGTCTTATACGGGATATTGAAAAGCCTGCACCATACGGGATAGAAGCTGTATGTTATATCGGGAAAGGCAATAGGCTTTTCGCTGCAGAAAAAGGTCTGGAAACAAAGGGCGATAACATCGTCGCTTCCGTTTCCGAGAAAAATATTCTCTGCTTCAACATTATAGTAATCGGCAAGCGCCTTTTTAAGCGGATAGGCGTTTGCATCGGGATAAAAGCGCAGTTTTTCTGCGCTGAAATTTTTTATTGCCTCGATTGCCTTTGGTGAGGGAGGATAGGGGTTTTCATTTGCATTGATTTTAACAATGTCTTTCTCCTTGCTCTGCTCACCGGGAACATAGGGCTCAATTTTTCTTATTTTGTTTTCCCAAAGTTTTTCCATAATTCTCAACTCTTTCAATCGGGTGCGGGTGTCCCGCCCGAAAACTCGGAACTCGGGGCTCGCAACTCGAAACTTATATATGCTTCTCGTATCTCTCTGCTGTTATAACTCCGTCCTCAACATTAAGCTTGCATATTCTTGCGTTTCTCGCATCAAATGCGTTTGCGCCGAGATTATCATCATAATCCCTTGCGTGATAAACGGCATACCACTGACCGTCTTGCTTAATCATTGAATGGTGTCCCGTTCCTTCTTCAAATTCATTTGCCTTCAAAACGGGGAAATAGGTTTTATCATCGGGATATTTTTCGAATTTGATTTTTGTTAAATCGGTTTCATCTGTTTTTGCTCTTGCATAGCCGATATAATATGTCGGCTTTTCAAAGCAGTTGCCCGAATACATAAGATATTGCCAGTCGCCCTCTTTGAAATAGAAAGCGCCCTCAATTGTGTGCCAGTGCTGACCCTTTTTATATCTGTTTTCTCTGTATATATCCTCGTCAAGAGTAGGCTCAAGAACTAAAACAGGCTTGCCTTCCGGCGTAAAGGGGTCGAGCATTTTGTCAACATAGATGCAGGTGCCTATTCTTTCACCTTCAAAACGGTTTGAAGAATAGAAAAGGAAGAGCCCTGCTTCGTTTTTAACAATATGGGAGTCGATTGAAAACGGGGAAAGTATGTTTTTTGCGTTTTCAAAAGGACCGAGCGGATTATCTGATGTTGCAACAAACATTGCCTGATGATGTCCGCCCTTGTCAGGCTTTGCGTCCATATACTCAAAGGACACATACATATAATATTTTCCGTCAAGCTCAATAACGCTGGGCGCCCAGAAATCGTGATATCCATCGACGGTCATAACTTTTCCTGCAAATTCCCAGCCCTTAAAAAGAGAATCTGAATGATAAGCATAAACTCCGTCGTGTCCTGTTGTGTAGATATAATATCTTCCGTTTGATTTAAGAATGTATGGGTCTGCCTGACCTATGTAGTTTTCCTTGTTAACTTCTAATAAATGCATGAATTTCTCCGATAACTACGCCTTGTTTTTTTCTTCTTCAAGCTCACGCTTTTCTTTGTAAAACATATTTGCTTTAAGATAGATTTCAATGAAGCCGTGAATAACCTCAGCCATTTCGCCCTCATTATAATTAAGGGGAAGAATATGTTCGTCGTCCTCTATTGCAAGCGGACCCTTTTCATAATCGTTGAAGGTTGGCATAAGCGAATAGTTTGTCTGAGTTTTAACTATTGAAATGAGCTCGAAATCAGCCGTTGCGTTAACAAATCCGCTTTTTTTGGTGTAGCGTTCAATTGTTGAAACGGGGGAAGAATCGTTATGCTTTTTTGTGTAGCAGGCATCAATAACCTTTTCAACAAAGCTCTCAAGAGCCTTATCGGTGTACGGCGCATTCAAAAGCAGAACCTTATCAATGTCGGCAATGCCGTATTTTTCGCTTTCTCCACAGGGAATTCCTATCAGGTTTTCATCCTTGTCAACATAGACCGAAATAGTGTAAAACTCTCTTTCCATAACTGCCATCCTTAAAATTTTTTATAATTATATACTATATAATTGAAAAATTCAAGAAATAATGATATATTTTAGATAACAGAGAAAAGAGAAGAGAGATGAGTGAATAGTTTGAAAAAGGTATTGATAACAGGCGGTGCAACGGGAATAGGAAAAGCCTGTGCCGAAATGTTCAGGGATAGGGGATACGATGTTGTTATAACATATAACAAAACCCTGACTGAAATAGAAAATGTTAAAGCGGTAAAATGCAATCTTGAAAACCTTTCGGATATCAAAGAGCTTTTTGATAAAGAAAAGGGAATTGATGTTCTTGTTAATAACGCGGGCGTTTCGCTTATAAAAATGATAAACGATGTTACTTACGAGGACTATGAAAAGCTCTGCGCCGTTAATCAGAGAGCAGTTTATTTCTGCTCAAAATATGCCGCTCTTGATATGCTCAAAAGAAAAAGCGGAGCGATTATAAATGTTTCTTCAATCTGGGGAGTGGAGGGTGCATCGTGCGAAACTCTTTATTCAATGAGCAAGTCGGCTGTTATAGGATTCACAAAGGCGCTTTCAAAGGAGCTTGCACCCTCGAATATCAGAGTTAACTGCGTTGCTCCGGGTATAATCGACACAAGAATGAATGAATGCTTCAACAGAGAAGAACTTGAAAACGAGGTTCCGCTCGGAAGGCTCGGAACGCCTGAAGAGGTCGCTTCGGCAATACTCTTCCTTGCTGAAAATGAATATATCACAGGCGAGATTTTGAATATTAACGGCGGTATTATCTGATGTATAATTTTGAAAGACTCAGCGACAATGTGAAAATAGCTGTTTCGCCCGAACACACCTTCGGAACGGACGCGGTTATTCTTGCATATTTTGCAAAAATTAAAAGAAAAGACAAGGCGCTAGATATGGGAAGCGGCTGCGGTATAATTCCGTTTTTATGGCTGAGGGACGAGCAACAGAGCCCCGTTCACTGCCTTGATATTCAGCAGAATGCAACACAGCAGATTGAATATTCAATCAAGGAAAACGGTTTTGAAAAAAGACTTACCGTTCATAACTGCGATTTGAGAAAAGCGAATGAACATTTCAGCGCAGAGTGTTTTACTCTTGTTACGATGAATCCACCGTACAAGCCTGTAAATACGGGCATTGAATCTCTCAGCGAGAGCGCAAGAATTGCAAGACATGAGGTTTGCTGTAATATTGAGGATGCGGTTAAGGCGGCGAACTATCTGCTCACATACAGCGGAAGATTTTGTATGTGCCACCGTCCCGAAAGACTTGTTGACGCGCTCACAATAATGAGACAGTATAAGCTCGAGCCAAAAAGACTGAGATTTGTATGTGACAAGGAGGGCGAGGAGCCGTTTTTATTTCTTGTTGAAGGAAAAAAAGGCGCTAAACCGTTTTTAAGAGTTGAGCCCGATTTGATAATAAAAAATAAAGATTCAAAATTTTCTGAGGAAATGCTGAAAGTATACGGCTCTTATGCCGACGGATACGAGGATAAGATTAGATGAGATTCGAGTTGCGAGTGCCAAGTTCCGAGTTTTCGGGCGGGATACCCGCACCCGATAGAAAAGGTAATTGTATGACAGGAATATTATATGTTGTCGGAACGCCGATAGGCAATCTCGGTGATTTATCTCCGAGGGCTGCGGAAACGCTTGAGAAGGTTGATTTCATAGCCGCCGAAGATACAAGAGTAACGCTCAAATTGCTTAATCATTTCGGTATAAAAAAAGAGATGATAAGCTACTTTGAGCATAATAAAAGAGAACGCGGAGAAATTATTGTGAGCCGTATTATCGGCGGTGAAAATTGCGCCATTGTAACGGATGCGGGAATGCCTGCAATCTCCGACCCCGGTGAAGATTTGGTCTATCTCTGCCACGAAAACAAAATTAAGGTTGAGGCTGTACCCGGTCCTACGGCATTTGCAACTGCGCTTGCAATTTCGGGTATGAATACGGGACGCTTTACATTTGAGGGTTTTCTTTCAGTTGCGAAAAAATCACGCCGTGAACACCTTGAAAGCCTTGAAAATGAAGAGAGAACAATGGTTTTCTATGAGGCTCCGCATAAGCTCCTTGCAACGCTTGAGGATTTTTATAAGCACTTTGGAAACCGAAACATTGCCCTTGTGCGCGAAATAACCAAAATTCATGAAGAGGTTATCCGAACAACAATAGCAGACGCAGTTGAAAAATACACTGAAAACAAACCTAAGGGCGAATTCGTTGTTATTGTTGAAGGAAAGCAGAAAGAAGAAAGCGAAATCACTCTTGAAGATGCAATAGAAAAAGCAAAGCGCCTTGTTGAAGGCGGAATGGGCGTCAACGCAGCAGCAAAGGAAATTGCGGCAACAACGCCGTTTAAAAAGAGTGAGATATACAAGGAACTTGTATGAACTGTAATATTTGTCCTCGAAAATGTAATGTGGATAGGGATGAAAAAATCGGATTTTGCCGTAGCCCGAATGATTTTCGGCTCGCAAGAGCCGCTTTGCACTTTTGGGAAGAACCGTGCATAAGCGGTGAAAACGGCAGCGGTGCAGTCTTTTTCAGCGGATGCAATCTTAAATGTGTTTACTGCCAGAATTATGAAATCAGCAATGAAAATATCGGAAGTGTTGTGACTGCTGAGAAATTGCTTGATATCTTCAAATCCCTTGAACAGCAGGGCGCGAATAATATCAATCTTGTAAATCCCACCCACTATGCAAAATCCCTTGTTCCCGTACTTGAAAAGTGGAACGGTGCACTTCCCGTTGTTTACAATTCCTCGGGATATGAGAGCACTCAAACGCTGAAAATGCTCAGTGGGCTAATTGATATCTATCTTCCCGATTTTAAATACATAAGGAATGATAAAGCAAAGAGATACAGCTCAGCAGAAAACTATCCCGAAATCGCCAAAAGTGCGCTTTTTGAAATGCGTTCTCAGCAGAAAAGGGACGTTTTTGATGAAAACGGAATTATGAAAAAGGGAATGATAATCCGTCACTTAATCCTTCCCTCAAACACAAATTCCTCGCTTGAAATAATTGATTATTTAAGCGAAAATTTTCCCGATACATATCTTTCATTAATGGCGCAGTATACGCCGATGGGAAAGCTTGAAGACTTTCCCGAAATCAACAGAAAAATAACGAAAAGGGAATATGAAAAGGTTGTTGATTATGCTTTAAGTAAGGAGATTAACAAGCTTTTTATTCAGGAATTATCTTCGGCGGATAAAAATTTTATTCCTGCATTTGATTTTAGCGGAGTTTTATGATATTATAGATTGGCAAAAATATTTTTTAAAACAAAGGAGAATAAAAGCATGAAAAAGTTTTTTGCAGAATTTAAAGAGTTTATCAACAAGGGCAGCGTGCTCGACCTTGCAGTCGGCGTTATCATCGGCGGCGCATTCAGCGGAATTGTTAACGCTCTTATTGATAATATCATCAATCCTCTCATTGCCTGCATCGGCGGAACGGATATCGGCTTTGCTTTTGAAATCATCAAGGGCAACGAGGCAACAAAGGTTAACCTCGGCGCATTCATTTCCGCAATAATCAACTTCCTTATCATTTCATTTGTTATCTTTATGATTGTTAAGAGCGCAAACAAGGCTAAAGAGCTTACTGCAAAGAAAGAAAAAGAGGAAGAGGCTGTAACAACAAAGGTTTGCCCCTTCTGTAAGAGTGAGATTGCAATCGACGCAACAAAGTGTCCGCATTGTACTGCTGATCAGCCTGAAGAAGCTGAGTAATGCATAGATATTAGGAGTAATTTTTATGAAAATTGAAGAATATCGTTTTCCTTCGGCAACGGGGGTTTGCGAAATAGTCGGAAATTCATATAAGCCCGACGGTGAGGTAAAAGCAGTTTTTGCAATTCATCACGGAATGGCTGAGCATCAGGAGAGATACAGGGGATTCATTGAATATCTTGTTTCTAAGGGTTATGCTGTTTTTATGCACGATATGGCTAACCACGGCAAATCGAATGTTGATTTCGATGAAACCGGCTATTTCGGCGAGGAAAACGGATATAAGGCTCTTGTTGAAGATTTCAAAACAACCTTTGAAAAGGCAAGGAGCGAATATCCCGATAAAAAGATAATTGTTATGGGTCACTCAATGGGCTCGTTCATTGTTCGCTGTTTCACTGCATGGAATAATGAGCTCGATTTCGCAGGTGCTATTTATATGGGCACGGGCGGAGCCAATCCCATTGCAGGACTCGGCGACAAGATTTCCGCAATGGTTGTAAAAATCAAGGGAAGCAAGCATAAGAGCAAAACTCTTGATAAAATGAGCTTCGGTTCATACAACAAAAAGTTTGAAGGCAGAACAGATTTTGACTGGCTGACAAAAGACTGCGATATCGTTGATAAATACATAGCTGACGATTACTGCGGATTCCTTTTCTCGGCGCAGGGTATGAACGACCTTGTTAAGCTGAATATTGAAGCTAACACAGATGATTGGTACAAGGCTGTTAAAGTTGATTTGCCCATTTATCTTGTAAGCGGTGAAATGGATCCGGTCGGCGAATATTCAAAGGGTATCAGAGATATCTATCAGAAGCTTCTTGCAACCGACCACAAGAAGGTAACATTAAAACTCTATCAGAACGACCGTCATGAAGTCCTCAATGAAACCGATAAGGAAACGGTTATGAAGGACTTAACAGATTGGGTTGAAAAAGAAGTTTTATAACTTAATCATTAACCGCTTCGGGCACTATGCTGCGAGGCGGTTTTTTATATTTTGTCATTCAAAACTTTTGGCATTTGCATATGGGCATATTATATGTTATAATATAGTTTGTATTATTATATTCAAATGCAAGGAGAGAAATATATGAAGAGAATTATTGCATTATTCATGTCGGTCGTTATGCTCGTGGCATCTGTATGTTGCGTTGATTTCAGTGCGTTGGCTGACGATGATCCCTGGAATTATGAAACATGGATTCATAGGGTTTCGGAGAAGGAAGCTTTTGAAAAGGGATATGATTATTATATGACCTGGCATATGGTAAACAAGGGGAATTTTGAAGACCAATTTGTTTACTATAACTTTAAACCAGCTTACGTTTCGACGGTTTTTGATAAAAGGCACGACCCGGGTTATCAGATTGGTCTGATTGGATGGAAAACATTAACTCTGGATTTCGATGAGTGGAATCACTCAAACAAGGAAAAAGCATATGCCGAGGCAATGCTTTTCAACCTGCTTTATGATAACGGCAGCGGAAGCTTTTATCCTACCTATACTTCAAGCTACAACGATGTAGTTGGCAGTGTTGAGGCTTCAATAGAAAAATTCGGCTTTGCCCAGATGAGCAAGTTGTTGAGAACTAATGCAGCACTGGACAAATCCGTTAAGCTTCAGGGTGAGGTTGCGGAAGAATTTGTTGAAACAATGATTGAAAATGATGCTTTGAGCAGTCTTGGAGACACTTTAGGAACAGCGGGTAATGCAGCAAAGTTGCTTGGTTATGTTGGAACGGTCGGAGAATATGTTGACGGTCTTGCAAAGCTGCAGGAAATTGTTGGTCACAATCAATATTTAAGCGATTTGCTCGAGGATTGTATTGAATATTCATTTAACGATTCATTAAAATCACCTTTACGCAATTTTTCCGATTATCTGGATGAATCAATGAGTTTTGAACAAGCGGCTGCAATATTTACAGGTGAAACGGCTACAAGAGAAGCAATGGATATTGCTCCGAATGCAATCTGGAGTATTCTCAAAAAGAAGGTTCCGACGCTTTTTGCCATCGACGCTGCGTCTTCAACCGGAAAATTTATTGCAAACGGACTGAATCCTTTGGACGAGCAATACAGCAAATTCAATGAGCTTGAAGTTTATCACGATTTTCAGTTCATTCTTGCTTATGAATTATTCCAGATGGCTGAACAAGCTGCACAGGGCGATGAACATGCTGCAGCAAAATATAATGTCGGTTACAGACTGTATCAGAAAGTTGTTAACGAGGCGTTTAACTGCTGGTTGGAATATTGCAACTTATTGTATGAGCAGGGCTTATTAAATATGATATTCCGCTTTGCCAACGAAGGAAAATACGACGAAATCCTGAATAAAGCCGAAGAACTGAGAAGTGCATGGAATGCCTCGATTGATGATGACTATCATAAGGCTGAAAGGGACTACGCAAGATGCTGTGAGCGTTACGAAGATAAATTAGAAGGCATTGGATGTTATGCATTGCCGGTTGAGGATGCTGAGGAGAAGAAAGAATACGTACAGCAAAATGAGGATACCTTCTATTTTGAAGTTGAGAAAGACAAAACATTGTATTCCGATAAAGAGGTATACGGAGTTGTTAATCTTGAATCGGGCAAATTAAACACAAACGGACATAAATTAACCATTTACGGAAATGTTTATGTAAGCTCGGGAGAATTCAGCAATAACGGAATAGTCGAAATCAAGGGGGATCTTATTCAAACCGGAGGCACGGTTAATATTCCCGATAACTCATATATTTATGTGGATGGAAATTATCAGCAAGATGGCGGAACTCTGAATATCTGTGGCGGAAAGCTGACGGTTGGAGGCAACCATACTATAGGAACAGCTGAAAAAGATACCTATCCGTATTATGACATAAAGAATACGGGTGAAGAAATTGTCGGCGGAGATTTCATAGTAAACTATCTTTACGGCTCATATGATAACTACGGCGGAACAAAGTCGTTTTACAACGGGAAAATTACCGTTGGCGGAAATGCTCAGATGTACAATTTAAGAGTTACACCGTATATTTATGATGATTTCACATTTGTTTTTGACGGCACAAAAGATTTA
>CAJOEV010000045.1 GCA_905233545.1 uncultured Eubacterium sp.
CAGCAAAACATCCAAAACAAAATGAAAGGAATTATGAAAATGACGGAGTTTATCTCAGATAAGAATAACGGACTTGATTACACGCTGGTTGGGGAGGTTTACCTCCCTAACCTCATCTCCACCGAAACGAATTATGAAATCGGAATGTGGGGACAAAGGCACCTTCGTTATATCAAACAGCACCGCAAAGTGTTCTACACATCGCTGCTGACAAACTGCAAACTGAACTCATACCTTCATGATGTTGATGTCAGAGCAACCGAAATGTATGACCGCCTTGTGAAGCAACTCAAAGAACAGCAAGGTATCACTGAACAACTCAAAGCAGACGACATGATGGCTTGGGTGCAAGCGATGAACAACATCACAAATCAGGCAAGAGAGATTGTAAATAACGAAGTGATTTTTACCGTTTAATATGTATATGGGGGCAAGATAATTCTTGCCCCGTAATTATACTGATGAATTAAGATGTTGGGTTATTATAATACCAGTTATCCCAATGGGAAATGGCGTCAATTATTGCGTTCATATATAAGTTTTTATCAATTCCCAATATAGAGTAAATTATTTCCCGATACATAATTGATAGTTTTGCTAAATAGAACGCACATTCAACTCCATCCAAGCATTGTTTGTGTCGGAAAGACCGAACATGTGAAATTTTGTTTCTTGTATTAACTAGTTTTTGTAAAAAGCTATTATAATCATTGCTCATTTCTTTTTTAAAGATAGGGGCACCATAATAGTCAATGATTGTTTTAAGAGCACTTTTTAATTCTATTTGGCCTTTCTTGTTTCGTTCCAAAGAAAAGCTACTATTATTGGTTTCAACAATTTCGGAAAGTGGTTTCGCAATTTCAATTATACTGGCTATTTTACAATCTATAGGCATAGGAATATCCGACAAGCAATACAAAAACATTGGATATGCAATGTCTAATTCATGATCTACAGAACACCATTTTAATAATATCTCCTCAAAATTTATGTCTTCAAAATTTATAAGTTTCATAAAAGAATATCTAGTTAGATCAATCGAATTATAAATTGAAAGCCTCCTGTTCAAATAATTATCAACGTGTTTTTTATAAATAGTTGGATCTTCTTTACTGTCAATGATTTCCATATGCTCAATTGGATAAAATCTTCCATCAAATAGATATATGAATTGTTCAATGAATTTTTCCATTTCCAACAGTTCACTAATATCAACAATTTGATTTGTTCCAATTCTAATATATCTCTTTATTTCTTGGTCAATTCTAATTCTATATGTTGTTCCGGCATAGGTATATTCAAAATCATTGCAGTGTGGTCCGGAAAAGATTCCTCCATCATTTGTTTGCGTTATTCTAATTTCCATACTTGTTAAGTTGTGTGGGTCAACACAATTCATAATAGTACCTCCATTTTTTTAGAATTAGCAATGCGAATAACTAATGATAACATATATCTAATTACAAATATATAGCAATTATAAAAATTAACTTGCTGAAAAAGTGTAAAATTTAAAGCAATCTGTATGAAACATTGAAATTAAGCCGTTTTTTAACTTGCTGGTAATTTGCTGAATTGAAAATAATTGTTGTTGTAATATGTTATTTGTGATATAATAATCTAAACAAAATGTAAAAGAGGATATTTATGGAGAATCTTGATAAGTTAGTTTTAGAACTGTGTAAAGCTCCTAATGAAACTCCCTGGTTGGAGTTTAAGCATAACAACTACAACCCTGAAATGATTGGTAAAGATATATGTGCTTTAGCTAATGGAGCAACGCTCCATGACAAGCAATTTGCATATATGATATGGGGCGTTGATGATGAAACGCACGAAATATTGGGAACAAATAAGAACTTACATAATATAAAAGTGGGTGGAGAAGAACTTGAAAGCTGGTTAAGACGAATGCTTTCAAATAATGCCAACTTTGAATTTCATAGTGTAAATATGAATAATATACAGGTCAGTGTACTCATAATATATAATGCGACTTCCCGTCCAGTAATGTTTTCGAAAGTCGAGTATATTAGAGTTGGGAGTTATACTAAAAAATTGAACGACTATCCAGAATTGGCTTCTCAATTATGGGATAAATTGAAAAATATCAAATTTGAAGAAAACATAGCGAAAAGCGATTTAGATCTTTCAACCGCTTTGAATTATTTAGATTACTCTTGTTATTTCGATTTGTTAAGCGAAGCAATTCCTTCTGACAATGAAAAAATCGCTCATTATTTGTTAGAAGAAAATATATTAGTTAAGCAAGACAATGCATTATATTCAATAACAAATTTAGGCGCTATTCTGTTTGCTAAAAAACTTGATAATTTCCCAAAATTGTCTCGTAAAGCGATACGAGTAGCGCAGTATAAAGGAAATAATAAAATAGATTTATTGAAAGAATATGTCGGTAATAGAGGCTACGCAGTTGGCTTCGAGAATTTGGTTTCATTTATTGAAGCGTTACTTCCATCAAAAGAAATTATTGACGGCGCATTAAGAAGAACAGAAACTGCGTATCCTTCTTTAGCAATAAGAGAAATTGTTGCAAACGCTATTATTCATCAGGATTTTTCAGCATCTGGAACAAGCCCCATTATTGAAATATTTGACACAAAAATTGAAACAACAAATCCAGGAACGCCACTTGTCGACGTGTTGAGAATTATCGACAATCCTCCTAGATCCAGAAATGAAAAGTTAGCTTCGTTAATGAGACGTATGCATATTTGCGAGGAACTTGGCACGGGATGGGATAAAATAATTCTTGCGTGTGAATTACAAAGATTGCCAGCTCCCAAAATAACCGTATATGAAGATAGTACTAGGGTAACGTTGTTTTCTGAAAAGCCATTCACTAGTATTTCCCACGAAGACAAAATATGGTCTCTTTATTTGCACGCATGTATAAAATATGTTCAAAATGAAGAGTTAACTAATACCTCGTTAAGAAAAAGATTCGGTGTAAAAGAATCATCTTCTGCAAGCATATCAAGATTAATATCAGATGCCGTTTCGAGGAAACTGATTAAACCGTTAGACCCAAATACAGCGCCTCGGTATATGAAGTATGTTCCTATTTGGGCATAATTTTAACTTGCCGGTAACTTGCTAACTAAAAATAACACACACAAATTTTTACACACTTTGTGAAAAAATTTTTTAATATACTATATATTGTGTGTGGCTAATTTGCTTGTAACTTGCTTGAAAAATGTTAATAACGATTTTATGGACGCCCAATTATATTTGGGCGTTAAATATTTTTATTGTAATATACAACGAATAATGATAAAATACTTTTGACTATAAAAGAATAAGGGATGATAGTATTGATGACAGAAATCAATCCAAAAGTTTTTATCAGCTATTCTCAAGACTCATATACTTTTGCTGATAAAGTTCTTGAGTTTTCAAATAAGCTAAGGCACGAGGGTATTGATGCGATTATAGATCAATATGAAGAAGCGCCTCCCGAAGGTTGGCCGCGTTGGATGGAGATAAATATTGAAAACGCCGATTATGTAATCATTATTGCATCTAAAGGGTACAAACAAAAAGTTCTTGGGCAAACAGTAAGCGGAAAAGGCGTTAAATGGGAAAGTCAAATAATATATCAACAACTATATAATAGCGGTACAATTAATGAAAAATTTATACCTGTCGTGTTTGATGAGTCAGACTTAGAATATATTCCAACGCCGTTACAAGGTTCAACTTATTACAACATCAGCAACCAAAAACAATATGACAAATTATATTGGCGCTTAAGGGGAATAAAGAGCAACGAAAAACCACCGCTCGGCAAATTGAGACCCTTACCGGAAAAAGAAAGAAAGACCCTCTATGTAACATCAATGATAGACATAGAGTCATGGAACAAAGCAAATTGGAAAGGCGCCGGCTTTTTCGTGGGCTTTACAGATTTACCAACATTACTATTACCTTTCACTAATGAGAAGTATGCAATAAAAATATTTAAAGACTGGATTTCATTTATTGGCAAGGATGATATAAACGATGAAATAAGGATTGCGCTGGTTGAGGGGGATGTCCCAAACGAGCCACCTGGATACTATATTGTAATTGGAACTAATTTAGAAGAGGCAATAAAACGGGCTAAAAAACAGGGGTGTTCTATCGACGAGACGTTAATAATGAATGTACAGAGAATTATAAGAGCTAATCCTACAGATAATTTTGCAAATTACAATTATTTTAAATCCTTATATAAAGATAAAAAGGATTATTATTTAATGCCAGCAGTTGTTAACGAAACAAATGGGCAGATTAGACCATTGACAGATTATGCAATACAAAAGCATAAAATAGTATATCGTAATTTGAAAGATATTTCTGAAAATGACGAAGACGCCATCCTTTTGAAAAACTGATATTCTCAATATAAAAATGCACAGGCTTTACAATAACGCCTGTGCATTTTTACTCTATTTCTTGTTCAATATCGCTGAACAAATCGTCGTCAAAAAATTCCCGTATTGTTATTTCAAGTCCGTCGCAGATTTTTTGCAGGGAGACAACGCCGGGGTTTTGGCTTTTTGTGTTGAGCATACTGTAAATTGTTGACGGATTAACGCCGCTTAAATTGCCGAGAGCATTAACGGCAATGCCTCGTTCTTTGCAAAGGTTTGTAATTCTCTGTGCAACTGCTTCTTTTATTTTCATTTACTATCACCTATATTAGTTTGATAGTAAAATTGTAAAACATTCTGCGATATATCGAGTGGGATATATCCCAAATCGCTGTTGACAGCACAGGCTATATTTTGTAAAATAAAAGTATCTTTTCAGAGGAGTGATTATTATGGCTAACAAGAAAAAGCAAATCATTAAAGTTATAGCGACTATTCTTGCGGTAGTATTGTTATTTGTTGGCTCTTTTGGAGGTTATTTGTTATACCGTTTTAATTGTGATAAATCCTCTGACTATGGCTTTGTATCTAATGATTACAACAACATTTATAAACAGCAGGTGCCAACCTTTGATGTCGGTGATGACGGAGAATTTGATGTATTGAAAATCAATGATACTCATTTTTATAATGGTATTTGTGAAGATGACAAGCACACGCTCTCTGATTTAAAAACCATTCTTGACAAAACGCCCGTTGATTTTATTGTAGTAAACGGAGATTTGGTTGAGGGCTTCAACCTGAAATCGGATTATGACAAATACAAGGCAATTGATTTATTTGCAGATATGATTGAAAACTATAACATTCCTTGGACATTTGCTCCCGGAAACAATGACGGCGAAATTGACGGTGATAATGATGCGATTATTGCCTTTATGATGGAATATCCTCACTTCGTATATGGCAACTCCGAAGGTATTTATGGCGATATGCAGCTCTTTGTTGACCTTACGTATAACGGCAAGCTGGCTCATTCGCTTGCCATTCTTGATTCCGGTATGAGAAAACCGAAGGCAATCGGCAAATATGAATATATTCAGGAAAGCCAGATTAATTGGCTACTTGACGGTATTAATGAGAGAAAAGTACCGACAAGTGTCTTCTTCCATATGCCTGTGCCTTCCTTTGAATCAGCCTTTGACAACGGCGAAGCATGCCAAGGTTTTACGATGTACAAAACATATCCATATACAGATATTCCGAAGAATGTGTTATTTGATGATATGACGAAAGATAATGAATATATCTCGCTCATTTCCTGTGCGCATCAGCACAGCAATAATATGTGTTCGTTTTATGAGGGAAGATGGTATCAATTAAGTTCGGTCAGCGGATACAGCGCCGGCAGAGATGATTTCATTATCCCTTCCGTTACGCTGACAAAGATAGATGTTACCGCTGATAACGCAAAGAATATGTATACCTTTGAACAAATAACAGCTTAATACATCTCATATATACAAATTACGAAAGGAGGAAACTTATGAAAGACAATTTCAGATATATGCTTTCTAATTGGCTGAAATGGGATAAAAAGAGTTTGAAATTCTTTTTCCTGTGGGTGCCGGCGTTAGTGTTGCAGCCGTTGGTTACGGCATACATACCAAAGGCGATGATTGACGCAATTAACAAGGGTGTTACTGTGCAGAACATGACGGTCATCGTTGCTCTTCTGAGCCTCCTTTTAACGCTGACGATTTGGCTTGATCCGTTTATGAAGGAGCTTGTCAGAGGCGGTGCAAGAATTGTTAGAATGCGCTATGCTGTGATGGCATTTCGTAAAACGCTTTCCACCGATTATGTGAACATTGAAAGCCTTGAGGGCAGAGAAAAGCAGAAAAGAGCAGAAGCGTTTTACAATGCAAGGTTTTCCTCCGGAGCTGCCTTTGTGGAGCAATGCGCTCATTTTCTTGTTTGCGTGATTGGTGTCATTGCTTCCTCTATACTCATTTACAAGATCAATATCTTTATGATTTTGTTAATTCTTCTCACCTGCGCCTTTGAGTTTTTCCTGCTGAAATTCCTGAAAACGAAGCAGGTCGAAACGACGGATAACTATTCCAAACTGTCCGGCAAGTTTGAGTATTTCTATAAACTTTCCAAGAACGCAGAGGCGTCAAAGGATATTAAGTTGTACGGCTTTTCGGATTATCTTATAAAGATCGCAGCAGATTTCGTTTATCAAATTGAGCGTATTAATGCCAAATACACCAAACAGAGCGCTGCAATCAGTGGCGTAAGAGCACTGCTCAATCTTGTTCGTGAGTTGGTTGCTTACGCATATTTGATATACTTGGTGCTTCAAAACCGTCTCTCCGTTTCCGATTTCATTTTCTACTTCGGTATCATTACAGGTTTTTCAAATTGGATAATGAACCTCGTTTTTAGTTATATGGAAATTTCCCGTTGCTGTACGGACTGCGAGCTGTACCGTGAGTTCGTTGAAGAAGAAAATGAAAGTGAGGGCAAGCCAGAGGTCGATTTCAACGAAGTTAATTCGATAGAATTCAGAGGCGTTTCCTTTACCTATCCGGCAAGCGATACCGAAACGATACGGAATATGTCCTTTAATGTCAACAAGGGTGAAAATGTCGCTATCGTAGGCGAAAACGGTGCAGGCAAAACAACGGCAATTAAACTCCTTTGCGGACTGTACTATCCGAGCAAGGGCGATATTCTGATTAACGGCTCATGCAGCAGAGATTTTTCTACGGACAGCTATTTCAATTTGTTCTCCGCCGTCTTTCAGGATTACTGCTTTATGCCGATGACAGTAGCTGAGAACATAACAGCTGAACAGGCGTATGATAAAGAACGCCTGTTTGTCGCATTTGACAAGGCGGGCATTACCGACAAAATCAATTCGCTAACCGACCAAGAAAACACCTTAATGGTTAAAGAGGTCTATAAAAACGCCGCTGATTTCTCCGGCGGTGAAAAGCAAAAACTATTACTTGCAAAAGCAATTTATAAAAATGCACCGGTACTGATTCTTGATGAACCGACTGCAGCGCTTGACCCGATAAGCGAGAATGAACTGTACCTCAAATACAATGAATTGACGGAGGATAAAATCTCATTCTTCATTTCTCACCGCCTTTCCTCAACCCGTTTTTGCGACAGAATACTGTTTATCAAGGACGGTGCTATTGCGGAAAGCGGTACGCACGAGGAACTGATGGCGTTAAAGGGCGCTTATTACAGAATGTATCAAACCCAGAGTATGTATTACAAAGAAATGGGGGTGGCTGTAAATGAGTAAATCAAAGTTGATTCAAAGGATGTATCGTGAGGTTCATTCCCTTGACCGCAGCCTTCTTCCGACTACTGCAGTTCAAGCGGTGATTGACAGCATTAAGCCGTTTATCAACATTTACTTTTCGGCAAGGCTGATTACGTTGCTGACGCAAAAAGCGGATACAAAAGAAATAATCACGAACATTGCGTTAGTACTTGGCATTAACGTTGTTATCTTCTTTTTAGCATCCTTCCTGAACAATTATAATGAAAATCATCGTATGATGCTGCTTGACCTTGAGAATAAAAAGGTCGAGGAAAAGCTGTATAATGCGGACTATGCACTGCTGAATGACAGCGAATTTAAAGAGCTTTTGCATCGCCACGAGGAAGCCGGAAAGAGCCGCTGGGCAAGGCTGCCGTACTTTATGTGGACGACACTGCAATTCACAAGAGGCGTTTTAACAACAATTATCTCGTTTATTATCATTATTCCGCTTCTCAAGGTCGGTTTTCTCAGAACGGGCAATACCTTCTTTGAAAGACCGCTGTTTATCGTTACCATTGTTTCGGCGATTGCTGTTATGGCGGTGGTAATACTGATTGTTGCGTCAAAGATTAACAAGTCCTATCTTGAAGCGAATGAAAAGTACGCCGAGCTTGACCGTATTTTTTATTCCTTTATCGATATTTTGGGCGATTACAAAACGGGTAAGGAAATAAGGCTGTATAAAGAGCAAAACCTGATTGACAATATCGCTACACAAAAAATACTGACAGAAGGCGAGATAACGCTCCGTAAGATTTCAATGAGAACGGCGAAATCAAGCTCGTTTATTGCCATACTCGGTGCGTTAGTCGGTTTCGGTGTGTATCTGTTCATCGGCGTTAAGGGCTTGTTCGGACTGTTCGGTATCGGCTCGCTTGTATTGTACTGTGGTTCGTTTATGCAGATTATCAGCGGTATTATGATGTTCGCAAATACACTTAGTAAGCTGAAAGAAATTCTTCCGCTTGCAAGGGATTATTTCAAAATCTTAGAAGCCGAAAGCACTATGGTTTACGGCAACCGTGAGCTTTACTTATCAAACGGTTTTGAGCTTGAGTTCAACAATGTTTCGTTCAAATATCCGAAGAGCGATAATTATGCACTGAAACATATTAACCTTAAAATCAGCAACGGCGAAAAGCTTGCTGTTGTCGGCAGAAACGGCAGCGGTAAAACCACCTTTATCAAACTGCTCTGCCGTTTGTATGATGTAGACGAGGGTGAAATCTTTATTAACGGTATCAACATAAAGGAATATACTCGGGATAGTCTGAACAATCTTTATTCCGTTGTGTTTCAGGATTACAAAATCTTATCATTGACCGTTGCAGATAATATTTCAGCAAGCGATGAGTGCGACAAAGCAAAATTGTGTTCTGCACTTGATAAAGCAAATATCAATGAAAGAATCGAGGCAATGCCGCAAAAAGAAAAGACTTATCTTTACAAGGATTTAGATAAGTCAGGTGTTGAAATATCGGGTGGCGAAGCGCAGAAGCTGGCGCTTGCCAGAGCGTTATATAAGGATTCACCGATTGTAATTCTTGACGAGCCGACGGCAGCGCTTGACCCGATTGCAGAAAATGAAATATACAGCCGATTCAATTCGTTTGTGGAAAACAAAACAGCAATCTATATTTCGCATCGCTTATCCAGTTGTGCTTTCTGCGACAGAATCGCTGTGTTTGATAATGCTGAACTTGTTGAAACAGGCACGCACAACGAACTTGTATCAGGAAACGGAAGGTATGCAGAACTCTGGAAGGCACAGGCAAGTTATTATTTAGAATAAGCATTTAGAAGCCGATTTTTGAGGGTAGCAATGATATACCATTGCTACTCTCATTTTGACATTTTAAAACGCAGTATTCATGCGAGTTTTAGAGCCTTAAAATGCTGACATTACATATTGGAATTATAAATGCTTTTTATTATTGCGTTGATTCTATTTATCTGTTATAATAAAACTACAAATCAATTGACGATAATATACAGTTTTAACAAATTGGAAATTTTGATATAAATAAAACGTGATGAAAAGAAGGTAAAAGATGTACCCGATAAACAATATTGAGGGAATTGAAAAACAGGAAGCACAATTTGAAAACAAACATGTTGTTATTTTGTTATTCGTAAAGCCGTCGGATATTGGTGCAGATGAATACATAAACAAAATAAATTATCTTCATTATAGATCCAAAGAATATTGTTCTATCTATTTGGTGGGCTATTCTCAATGCTTTAATTCAGACGAATATAAAGATGTTCAGAAGGTCAGGGGTGTTGATAACGAGGAATGGGAATATAGTGATAAGTGTTTCTCGGAAGTATGCTACAAGCTTAAAGAACGTTTGAAACATTGGAATTATTCAGGAGAACCTGAAATGATAATTCTACAGAATAATACGTCTGTAAAAAGAGGAAGCAGTTTAGACTTTTCTAACTATAATTATATTGACGTTAATTATGGCATCAGAAAACAATACATTGATAGTTTTTCTAGATTTATGGAAAACTTAATTGATGCATGTCAAAAGGAAGTTACTTCATACAAGGCAATTCATTTAGCAAATCGAAGAAAGATGAAGCCTCGTAATGTTATAGAGTTTGCTTTAGAAGAATGTCCAAAGTTACCAATACCGATAAAAAAAGTATTAAAAGACTCTCTGTTTTATAAATCATGCCGAGACAAAGCCGCATGATTTGTAAAGAGAATGATATATTGGCAACAATATGGCAACAGAAAATTTTGCAGCCTATATGTTTAGGATAATGCAAATAATCAGGATAACTGGAGCAATAAAACCCTTACAAAATTGTTAAGGTTTTGAGTCTCAGAGTAGAATGGGAATAATAAAACATGAAAGATGTTCGTATTACTGTAATGAGAAGGACCTGCTATGACGACCTTATCGCCGAGTATGAAAACCCGATAGAGCACGCGTGCTCAATGCGTGTCGGGGACGTGTTTATCTCGAAAGAGAGCGAGCGTCCCGAGGGCTTCTGCGACGAGGCGTGGAAATGCATTCTGCCGTTTTTAACGGAGCTTGCAAATACGAGTTCAACAGAGCTTGGAGTTACCAATTTTAAGGTGTTGCCCGATGGTTCTGTACCCGGGAACGGTCAAAACTATCATATTTACCTTGATGATTTTAAGGTATATACAAGCACCGAGCTTGCAAATTTTAACGCGTCACCGAGGAGCATGAGCGTGTTGCTGTTTTTATACAGCGGATTCGGAACGCCCGCGTATCCCGGATTCTCGTCAAAGTTACAGATAATAACGTGCTTTGCAGCAGCTGCGTCAAGAACGGGCATACCGTAAATCGGCGTACCCTCCGCAGTATTTGCCGCGGGGTTGATAACGTCGTTTGCGCCGACAACGATTACCGCGTCGCATTCCGCAAACTCGGGGTTGATAACGTCCATTTCGTAAAGCTTGTCGTAAGGAACGTCAACCTCGCAGAGAAGAACGTTCATATGTCCGGGCATTCTTCCCGCAACGGGATGAATTGCAAACTTGACCTCAACGCCCTTTTCCTCAAGCTTATCGGCGAGCATTTTAACCTTGCTCTGTGCCTGTGCAAGCGCCATACCGTAACCGGGAATAATGAGAACCTTTTCAGCGCCGCCGAGGATTTCCTCAGGAGTAAGCTCTTTTGCAGGCTCTTCCTGAGCCTCTTCCTCTGCTGCTTCCTCCTGAGCAGGAGTTTCTTCCTCCTCAGGAGCTTCGGCTTCAGCCGTCGCCTTTACGGAAGTGCTGCCGAGAAGTATGCTTATGAGCTTTCTGTTCATGGCTTTACACATAATCTGCGTAAGAAGTAAGCCCGAAGCGCCTACGATACCGCCGATAGCAACGAGCATTACGTCGCCTACCGCGATACCCGCAATACCGCCCGCAACGCCCGAAAGGGAGTTGAGAAGCGAAATTGTAATAGGCATATCCGCGCCGCCTACCCTGATTGCAAAAACAATACCGAAGAGCGCGGAAAGCGCAGCCGTTGCCCAAATCATTTCGGGTATATTCATTACCACGCCGCCGATTACCGAAATAACCGTCGTTATGATAAGAATTGTAATAATTGCCGTATGTCCCTTGATAACAACCGGCTTTTGTGCAAGTATTTTACTTAACTTGCCTGCGGCGACGAGGCTTCCCGTAAAGGTAACGAAACCGATTACGAGCGCAACGTCCGCAGCCGTAAGTGAAAACTTGTTGTCCGCCTGCTTAAACGAAAGTATGGCAACCAGTGCGCTTGAAAGTCCGCCGAAGCCGTTGAGAAGCGCAACGAGCTGCGGCATCTGAATCATCTTTACCTTCGCGGCAATAATAAGGCTGATTGCAACGCCGAGCGCTATGGCAATCCATATAACCGCGGCGGTAAGGAGCTTATAGTTATACATTGTAACCGCAATCGCAATAACTGCCGACGCGGCGCTGATTGCGTTACCTGTGCGCGCCGTTTTCGGCTTGCTCATAAGAGAAAGACCGATAAGCACGCCCGCTACAAGTATACCGCTTATAATGTAGAAGACTACGGGGGATAATACTGTTTCCATTATTTGTCCTCCTTCTTAAACATTTTAAGCATTCTTGCCGTTACGCCGAAGCCGCCCGCTACATTTATCATAGCAAGAACTATCGCGATAATGCCGATAATTATGCTCAGAACGCTGCTGAACTTACGCAGTTCAACCGCGGTAACGGCGAGCGCGCCGAGCACCGTAATGCCCGAAAGTGCGTTCATGCCCGACATAAGCGGAGTGTGCAGAAGAGTGGGAACATTATTGATAATGAAATATCCCACTACTGCGGCAACAAGAAAAATTATTATAAGAATAATGTTTGACATTACTGTCTCTCCTTTAAAAAACTATTTGTTCATAGCTTCAAGCGCACCCTTGTGAACGAGCTTGCCGTCGATAGTGGTAAGAGTGCCCTGAACAATCTCGTCGTCCATATCAAGAGCGATTGCTCCGTCCTTGGTGAGATACTTAACGAGGTTGTAAATATTGTGAGCAAACATCCAGGTTGAGCTTGTCGGAAGCATACCGGGGATATTCTTGATACCTTCGATAGTTACGCCGTGCTTAACAGCGGTTTCGCCGGGCTCTGTGATTTCGCAGTTACCGCCCTGGTCGATAGAAATATCAACGATAACCGAGCCGGGTTTCATTGACTTAACCATTTCTTCCGTAATGATAACGGGAGCGAGCTTACTCGGAACGAGAGCTGAGCAGAAGATAATATCCATATCCTTAACCGTCTCTTTAAGAGCTTCTCTTTCCTTGGCAATCCACTCGTCGGAAAGTGCGTTTGCATAAGGCTCATAGCCTGCTCTGCTGCTGCGGGACGGATGTCAGCCGCATAAGTAACAGCGCCGAGACGCTTAGCAGTTGCGAGCGCCTGAAGACCGGCAACGCCGGTACCGATAATAAGCGCATTACAGGGCTTGATAACGCCTACTGCGCAGAAAATCTGCGGGATGAATTTTGTTAAATCGTTAGCTGCCATAAGAATTCCCTTATAGCCTGCGCAGGTGCTCATTGAGGTAAGAGCGTCAAGGTTCTGCGCTCTTGAAATTCTCGGAACACCGTCAAGGGTTAAGCTGATTACGCCCTTAGCCGCCATTTTCTTAACCATCTCATGGTTAACGGGAGAAGCGGGATGAATGAACGTAATAAGATACTGTCCCTCGTGCATTAAATCAATCTCGTGAACGCCTTTTTCCTCGTTGAAAAGGGGCTCCTTAACCTTAAGAATAATGTCGGACCTGCTGTAAACTTCGGCTGCGTCGTCAACGATTTCAGCGCCTGCTGCAGCATACTCCTCGTCTGAGAAGAAAGCCTCTGCGCCCGCTGCTTTTTCTACGAGTACTTCATAGCCGTCGTTCTTAAGCTTTGCTACGGTCTCCGGAATTGCGGAAACACGTCCCTCACCGTGCATAATTTCTCTCGGAATACCTACTACCATAATACCAAATCCTTCCTTTAAAAAATTTATTTTTACATATTTTCAAGCAGACACACGTCATACTTGTTGGTCGAAAGAACTACCGAGGTTCGCGTGAGCGAAACCCCGCTGATTGACTTTATATGATTAAGCGCGTCCTCAAGCGTTTTACCCGCCTTGGTTATTACCTTCAATATAAAGTCAAAGTCGCCTGCGATGTAATGACACTCCGCAACGGCGTCGTTTTTCTTGACCTCCTCAACAAACGCTTCGTAATACTTCGGGTGGTCAAGCCTTACGAGAATAAAAGCGGTAAGCTCACGGCCGAGCAGCTTCTGGTCAACGAGAATAGTGTGCTGCGTGATTACGCCCGAGGTTTCAAGCTTTTTTATTCTCTCAATTACTGCCGAGGTGGAAAGATTTATCTTCGCGCCGATAGCCGTCGCGTTTTCTCTTGAATTCTCTTTAAGACATGCTAAAATCTTATAATCAAGCGCGTCCATCGCTACGCCTCCTAACTTATAGTTTCATTATATAAAAATTGCAATAAAAAGTAAAGCGTTAAAAAATATCAGGCAAATATTTTTTGTATTTTTACATTTTTGCACTAATTATTTTTGTAAAAGCCTTATTATTCCGCCTTACAGGCAAAATTTTCTTATAATAATGTATATAGAAATAAATAATTATTGACAAAGGATTATCTTTGTGCTAATATAATTTGCAATCACATATTTAAACGCGATGAAGAAATTAATTGTTATCTTCACTTCGGCAAAGAGAGCCGACGGTTGGTGTAAGTCGGTGCGGACGGATAACAAGTCTCGTTTCGGAGCGGAGCCGCGGAATCAAGTAAGCGGCTACGGCTTGCCCCGTTATCAAGGCAGGAGGTTTGACTGAACCTCGCAGAGAGGACTTATTGTATAAGTCAATCAGGGTGGTACCGCGATTATTCGTCCCTGAGGCATAAAGATTGCAGACTCGACTCTTTGCAGAGAAAACAACAGCTTCAGTTTCAAGGAAAAGATTGAAATTGCAAGACAGCTTGAAAAGCTGAACGTTGATATTATCGAGCTACCCGAAATTGAAAACGGACAGACCGACATCCTGTTAGTACGCACAGTGTCCGCTTTCGTTAAAAACGCCGTTCTTTCCGTAGGCGCGGGTATGAGCGAGGATAGTATCGCTTCGGCAGCCGAGGCACTTTCGCTCGCAAAGAAGAAGACTGTAAGAATTGAGCTTCCCGTTTCCCCAGTCGGAATGGAATACACCTGCCATAAAAAGCCTGCGAAAATGCTTGATTGCATTTCTGCTGCGGTTAAAAAGGCCAAGGAAACGAAGGCGGCGGTTGAATTCTGCGCCGTTGACGCAACGAGGGCGGAAAAGGAATTCCTTTACGACGCAATCAAAAAAGCAGTTGAAGCGGGCGCCGATAAAATCACGGTGTGCGACACCGCAGGCTCCATGCTCCCCGATGACTTTGCCGATTTTATTAAAGACATCGCCGACAACACGGGCGTTCCCATCGGAATTAAGTGCAACAACAAGACCGGCCTTGCCGCGGCTCAGGCTATCCTTGCGGTAAGAAAGGGCGTTACCTGCGTTAAATGCGCCGTCGGCGGCGACACCGTAAGCCTTGACACCTTCGGCTCGATTATCAAAAGCTACGGCATAGACTACGGCATTTCCTCGGACATCAAATATACCGAGCTTCACCGTATCGTAGGCCAGATTAACTGGATTTGCGACAATTCAAAGAACGATAAAACCACGGTTACCGTAAGCGCGGAACTCGACGAGATTAAACTCGACAAGAGCGACACTCAGGAGACCGTTCTCGCCGCGGCTTCAAAGCTCGGCTACGACCTCTCTCAGGAGGACGGCGTAAAGGTTTACGAGGAATTCTTACGCGTTGCATCTAAGAAAAACGTAGGAACCAAGGAGCTTGACGCAATTATCGCGTCCTCGGCTTTGCAGGTTCCCGCAACGTATAAATTAGTAAGTTACATAATTAATAACGGAAATATTATTACCGCGAGCGCTCACATT
>CAJOEV010000046.1 GCA_905233545.1 uncultured Eubacterium sp.
TCAAGTCTTTTTTGAAAACTTTTTTACTTTTTTTGCAAAAAGAAAAAGCCCCACACATTTTCTGTGTGAGGTTTTTCTTAACTTAATGACATTGGGCTTGCGCCTCTTTTTTTAAAACTTTTCAAGTGAATTTGCAAGAAATGCCTTTGCCTTTTCGCTTCTTGGATTGTCAAATACCTGCTCGGGCGTTCCGATTTCTTCAACAACGCCGTCCGCCATAAAGATAACCCTGTCCGAAACATTCTTTGCAAATTCCATTTCGTGAGTAACAACAATCATTGTGCTTCCGCTGTCCTTAAGACCCTTGATAACCTTGAGAACCTCGCCCGTAAGCTCGGGGTCGAGCGCCGAAGTGGGCTCATCAAAACAGAGAATATCGGGGTTGAGCATAAGCGCTCTTGCGATTGCAACTCGCTGCTGCTGACCGCCCGAAAGCTCGCAGGGATATGCAAATGCCTTCTCGCTGAGGTTAACCCTCTCAAGCATTTTCTTTGCCTTTTGTTCAAGCTCTTCCTTGCTTCCCATTTTAAGAAGCGAGGGCGCAAGTGTTAAATTCGACAAAACGCTGTACTGCGGAAAAAGATTGAACGACTGAAAAACAAGTCCGAAATGAAGTCTCTTTTTTCTGAGCTCTTTTTCTTTATGATTTTTGTTTTCTTCGCCGTCATAAATTGTTTCGCCGTTAACGGTTATTGTTCCCTTTTCTGCAAACTCAAGGAAGTTTATGCAACGAAGAAGAGTTGTTTTACCCGAACCCGAAGAGCCGATTATTGACAAAACCTCGCCCTTTTCGAGTTCAAAATCAATTCCTTTTAAAACCTCATTATTTGCGAAGGTTTTATGTATGTTTTTAACTTCTAAAACTGCCATAACAAAACCTCCTTAACCCTTATAGTAATCAAGCTTCTTTTCGATTTTGCCGAAAAGAATTGTTAATAAACCGTTGAATACAAGGAAGAAAACTCCCGTATAGAAAAGCGGCCAGATAAGTCCTCTTGCCGTAAAGCGGTCCGCCATCATAATAACCTCGGAAACAGCAATAACTCTTGCAAGAGAGGTATCCTTAACAAGCGTTATTATCTCATTACTCATCGGCGGAACAATCTTTTTGATAACCTGCATTAAGGTTACCTTAAAGAATATCTGCTTCTTTGTCATTCCGAGAACCATTCCCGCTTCGTGCTGACCTATTGGTATGCTTTCGATTCCGCCCCTGTATATCTCGGAAAAATATGCCGAATAGTTGATTACAAAGGCAACAAGCGCCGCCATAAATCTTGTTTTCATCGGTGTGTTAAAAACAATACCGGGAACATAGAAAACAACAAAGAGCTGGAGCATAAGCGGAGTTCCGCGAATAATCCAGACAAATGTTTTTGAAAGCCATTTCAGCGGCAGAAATTTTGACATTGAACAAAAGCTTATAATAAGTCCAAGAGGAATTGCAAAAATAAGGGTTAATCCGAAAAGTCTCAGATTTTCCCAGAAGCCTTTTAACAGCTCAATGGTTATAGTTGAAAAATCCATTATGTTCTCCTATAAATATGTAACGGGAGGGTACGGAGACCCTCCCCAACATCTTATTTGCTATGAATTAAATTATTTTACAAGCTGCTCGCCAAGGCTGTATTTGTCAGCAATTTTCTGAAGAGTTCCGTCCTCAGTGAGCTCTTTGATAGCTTCGTTAACCTTCTCGGTAATATCGCTGCCCTTACGGAATGCGATACCGTACTGCTCGTCAGCAAATGACTTTTCAACGATTGCAAGGTCTGCATAGTCGCTGCCTTCACCGAGAGAACCGATACCTGTTACATAGTCGATAACTGCTGCGTCAGCTGTTCCTGCTTTAACTTCCATCATTGCATTCTTCATTGACTCAACAGCAATGTATTTTGCCTTGCCGAAGAAATCTGCATATGCTTCGTCAGCGATAGCCTCTTCACCTGCTGATTCCTTTTCAGCAACAACAGTTTTTCCGTCAAGTCCGCCCGCAACTGCAAAAGCATCTTTGTTTTCTGCTTTGCAGATGATAACCTGCTTGTTGTTCATATAAGGATTGGTGATTGACATTGCTTCCTGTCTTTCAGGAGTAATTGTAAGTCCGTTCCAGATACAGTCAATGTTCTTTGCTGCAAGCTCTGTTTCCTTAGCGTCCCATGAGATTTCCTGGAACTTGGGCTCAACGCCGAGCTTTTCGCATACTGCTTTACCGAATTCAACTTCGAAACCTGTGAGTTCGCCTTTTTCGTCAATGTAGTCCATGGGCTCGAAATAGGTGATACCGATTACAAGGTCGCCCTTTTCCTGAACATAAGCAAGGTCGCTTTCTGCTGCAGCCGTTGTGTCTGCATTAGTTGCATCAGTCTTTTCGCCTGATTCCTTTGAGCATGCCGCAAAAGAGAATGCAACAACGAGAACTGCAAGTAAGATTGCTAAAAATTTTTTCATAATTAATACCTCTTTCTTTATTTTCATTTTTGAGATGAGCCTATTATACTTTATTTCTTTAGCAAAGTAAAGTGTTAATTTGCTAAACCGCGCAAAAATATTCAAATATTCATTGATAATGTATATTTATTAATTTTGCTTATAAACAAAAATATTTGTTGACACGCCTTTGCCATTGTGCTATTGTATGTGCATACATAAAATTGTATATAAATAAAAAGGAGATATTATTATGAAAAAATTATTATGCATTGTTCTTGCGGCATTAACAGTTGCATTTTGTTTTGCAGCTTGCAGCAAAAATTCAACAGAAGAAACAACAACTGCAGCTCCGGAAGAAGCAAAAGAAACACTTGTTATGGCAACAAACGCAGAATTCCCTCCCTATGAATATCACGAGGGCGACGCTATTGTTGGTATCGACGCTGAAATTGCTCAGGCAATCGCAGACAAGCTCGGTATGGAACTCAAGATTGAAGATGTTGCATTCGATTCAATCATCCCCGGCGTTCAGGCTAAGAAATACGATATGGGTATGGCTGGTATGACCGTAACAGACGAAAGACTTGAAAGCGTTAACTTCTCAACCTCATATGCTAAGGGCGTTCAGGTTGTTATCGTTAAGAAGGACAGCGCAATCAAAAAAGTTGACGCTGTTAAAGGCAAGAAAATCGGTGTACAGACCTCAACAACAGGCGACCTCTATGCAACTGAAGAATTCGGCGAAGAAAATGTAACAAAATACGAAAACGGCGCTGTTGCAGTTCAGGCACTTGTTTCAGGCAAGGTTGACTGCGTTATCATCGACAATGAGCCCGCTAAGAGCTATGTTGAAGCTAACGAAGGTCTTATGATTCTTCCCACAGCTTATGTTGAAGAGGATTATGCAATCTGCTTCAACAAGGAAAACACAGAGCTTATGAACAAGGTTAACGGTGCTCTTGAAGAGCTTATCGCAGACGGAACAGTTCAGAAAATCGTTGCTAAGTACATCAAGGCTTAACAATCAGGATTATTTCAGGGCGGAGTTCTCCGCCCTTTATTTTAGTTAATAGTTAAGAGTGAAGAGTTAAGAGTTTATGGCTAACCACTAACCACTAACCACTAAAAAAGAGGAAGAAATATGAACCCAATCACTTTATCATTATCTGAAAAATTCCTCAAAGCATTTATTGAGGAAGACAGATATATGCAATATGTTCAGGGCTTTCTGAACACGCTGAAAATAACGGGCGGCGCACTTCTTGTCGGCGTTATCATCGGTGTTCTGATTGCCGCTGTAAGAACTTCTTTTGACAAAAACAAGGAATCGATGAAGCTCAAGGGAGGACTTGGCTACTATATTCTTGGCTTTCTCAACGGAATCTGCAAAGTTTATTTAACCGTTATACGCGGAACGCCCGTTGTTGTTCAGCTTATGATTATGTATTTCGTTGTTTTTGCTTCATCAAGCAACGGCGTTCTTGTCGGAATACTCGCCTTCGGAATTAACTCGGGCGCATATGTTGCCGAAATATTCAGAGCAGGTATTATGAGCATTGATGAAGGTCAGTTTGAAGCAGGACGCTCAATCGGCTTTAACTATGTTCAGACTATGAGATACATTATTATCCCCCAGATGTTTAAGGCTGTTTTGCCAACCCTGCTCAATGAGTTTATTGCTCTTTTAAAAGAGACCTCCGTTGCAGGTTATGTTGGCGTTATTGAGCTTACAAAAGCGGGTAACATCATCGGCGGAAGAATTTTTGAATACTTCATTCCGCTTGGAATTGTTGCAATTATTTATCTGACAACAGTTATGATTTTAACCTATCTTGTCGGAATTATTGAAAGGAGGCTGAAGAAGAGTGAACGATAATTGTTTGATTAATGTAACAGGACTTAAAAAGCACTATCTTTCAGGAACTGTTAAAGCACTCGACGGCATTGACCTTGAAATAGACAGGGGCGAAGTTGTTGTTATCATCGGTCCTTCGGGCTCGGGTAAATCAACCGTTCTGCGTTCTTTAAACCTTCTTGAGATTCCTTCGGGCGGAAGCATTGTTTTTGACGGAAATGATTTAACAGACCCGAAGCTTGATATTAACAAGCACCGTCAGAAAATGGGAATGGTTTTCCAGCACTTTAATCTTTTCCCGAATATGACAGTTTTAAAGAATCTTTCAATTGCTCCGATTAAGCTTCTCGGCAAAACAAAAGAAGAAGCAGAGGCAAAGGCGTATGAGCTTCTTCAGAAGGTCGGTCTTGATGACAGAGCCGAGGCATATCCCTCCCAGCTTTCAGGCGGACAGAAGCAGAGAGTTGCAATAGTCCGTGCACTCTGTATGGAACCCGAGGTTATGCTCTTTGACGAGCCGACATCTGCGCTTGACCCCGAAATGGTAGGCGAGGTTCTTCAGGTTATGCAAAGTCTTGCAAAAGACGGTATGACAATGGTTGTTGTCACCCACGAAATGGGCTTTGCAAGAGAAGTTGCCACAAGAGTTGTTTTCATGGCTGACGGCAAAATTCTTGAACAGGGAACCCCACATGACATATTTGATAATCCAAAAGACCCAAGACTTGTTGACTTTTTGTCAAAAGTATTGTAAAGTGTAATTGATCATAATTGATAAAAAATTATCAATAAAAAAGGAGTAAATTATGGCAAAAAAATATTATTGTCCCGTATGCGGATACGAAAGTGATGAGCCAATTGATGTATGCCCCATCTGCGGCGCAAAAATGGCTGAAAGAGAAGAAAATGCCGAGCTTAGCTGGGCAGCCGAACACAAAGTCGGCATTATCGACGGCGTTGACGAAGAAATCGTTCAGGGTCTCAGAGAAAACTTCAACGGCGAATGCAGCGAGGTTGGCATGTATCTTGCAATGAGCAGAGTTGCATTCAGAGAAGGCTATCCCGAAATCGGTCTTTACTGGGAAAAGGCTGCTTTTGAAGAGGCTGACCACGCATCAAGATTTGCTGAAATGCTCGGCGAAGTTCTCACCGATTCAACAAAGAAGAATCTTGAAATGCGCGTTGCAGCTGAAAACGGCGCAACCGCAGGCAAAACAGAGCTTGCTAAGAAGGCTAAGGCTCTCGGTCTTGACGCTATCCACGATTCAGTTCACGAAATGGCAAGAGACGAAGCAAGACATGGTCAGGCTTTTGAAGGCTTACTTAAGAGATACTTCGGTTAATAATCATAAGGCGTTGCATTGCAGCGCCTTTTATAAAAAATAGAAGGAGAATATACTATGGAAATGAAATTTTACCGTTGTTCGCACTGCGGACAGATTGTTGCAGTAGTTAAAAACAAGGGTGTTCCGATTATGTGCTGCGGAGAAAAAATGCAGGAAATCATTCCCGGAACTACCGAAGCAGCAACCGAAAAGCACATTCCCGTTTATACAGTTGAAGGAAACAAGGTTATCGTAAGCGTTGGCTCTGTTGAACATCCGATGCTCCCCGAACACTACATTGAATGGGTTTCCCTTCAGACAAAGTTCGGCAATCAGCGCAAAGCATTAAATCCCGGTGATGAGCCGAAAACCTGTTTCTCAATCTGTGACGGCGATGAAGTTGAAGCAGTTTATGCATACTGCAATCTTCATTCACTCTGGAAAGCATAAATACAAAAAAACCGCCAGCGGAAATCCGCTGGCGGTTTTTAATATTCATCAAGAAATGAATGAATTTCGCCTTTTTGTTTGTAGTTTGGAAAAGTGTCGAGGCATACACTGTGGATGCTTTTGAAAATGCTGTGTTCAATATTAGGATTCGTTTTTTTGAGCTCCTTGAGAAGCATTTTAACTTCCTGTCGCTTTGAATTACCTATGCCGTCCTCGCTGTTTGAATACTCATCAACAAATCGGCATGCACATTGAATAAATTCAAGATTATTATAGTTCTTCCACTTTATAATAGCTTCTTCATTGATACAGTACATCGGTCTTATTAACTCCATTCCCTCAAAATTTGTTGAGTGGAGCTTTGGAAGCATTGCCTGAAGCTGGGAGCCGTAGAACATTCCGAGAAGTGTTGTTTCAATAACATCCGAGAAATGATGACCAAGCGCAATTTTGTTGCAGCCGAGCTCCTTTGCCTTTGCATAGAGATGTCCCCTTCTCATTCTTGCACAGAGATAGCAGGGAGAACCGCCCGCATTGTTTGCAACATCAAATATTCTGCTTTCAAAAACAGTTATCGGAACTCTTAGCTTTTGAGCATTCTCCTCAATCTTTTTTCTGTTTACTTCATTATAACCGGGGTCCATAACAAGAAAAACAAGTTCAAAATCAGTTTCGCTTACTCTTTTAAGCTGCTGCAGCAGTTTTGCCATGAGCATTGAATCCTTACCGCCTGAGATGCACACGGCAATTTTGTCGCCGTCGCAAACAAGCTCATAGTTTTTAACCCCTTCAATGAAGGGGTTCCATATTTCTTTTCTGAACTTTTTGATTATTGAACGCTCAATGAGCTGGTATTCCTCAAGTTCTCTTGCCATTTTGTATTCCTTTATAACAAATCGTCGGTATCGCCGACTCCTATACTATTGATAAGTCCTTTATAACCTTTGAAGCAATAATCAATCCTGCTGCAGAGGGAACAAATGCATTTGAAGACGGAACAGTCCTTTTTTCAATTCCCTCTTCATTAATAAGCGCATTCAAACTCTCTTCATTCGGTTTTATCGTTTCTTCTTTTGAATAAACAACGCAAAGATGATTGATGCCCATTTTTCTGAGCTCTCTTCTCATAACCTTTGCAAGCGGGTCGTAGCTCGTTTTGCTGATATCCGATATTTCAAGACTTGTCGGGTCGAGCTTGTTCCCCGTTCCCATTGATGAAATCAGGGGAATGTTTTTTTCGCTGCAGATTTTTGCAATCAACAGTTTTGATTTAACACTGTCTATTGCATCAACAACATAATCATAAGCATCAAAATCAAATTCACTTAAAGTTTCTTCGCTGAAAAAGGTCTGATGCTTGTTTATTTTACATTCGGGATTGATGTCAAAAATACGTTTTTCCATAACATCAACCTTGCTTTGCCCGATTGTTGAATGAAGCGCAATTATCTGGCGGTTGAGATTTGTCAGGCTGACAGTGTCGTTATCAACAATATCAATTTCGCCTATTCCCGAACGAACAAGCGCTTCGCAGACATATCCGCCGACACCGCCGACGCCGAAAACCGCAACTCTGGTTTTATTCAGTTTTTTTATCGCAGCATCACCGAGCATAAGCTCTGTTCTTGAAAACTGATTCATAATTAAAAACACTTAAGCGCATTGTCAAGACTGATTTTCTTGAATTTTTTGAGCTTATCGCCTTTGTACTCAATGCTGTTTCCTTTGATTTCAAGCTCAATCTTTTTTATATCCATTGTAGAAGGAAGCTTAGCAAAAACAATTATATTCCCGTTAATAACATATTTTGCAGTGCCCTTTGAATACTGAGCGTCAAATCCTTCAATGTTTTCACTGTTAAAATATGCAACATCCGCACTGCCGTTTTTGTGAAATACAAAAGCATAGCAAACATCTCTGTCGCCGTCTGCAAGATACCAGCAACCCTGTCTTATAAACGGATACGGGTCGCTTGCCTGTGTCTGAGCCAGGGAGCTTGTTTCGCTTATAGCAGTTGTGGTTTCGGTTGTTGTTTGTGTTGTCTGAACAGCTGTAGTTAAAACAGCGGTTGTTGTTTGGCTTACCGTTGTTTCAGCTTGTTTGGTTGTCGGCTCGTCATCTTTCATTCCGATAGCAAGATATGCAACTAAAGCGCATACAGCAACCAGAACTACTGCTAAAGCTATAATGAGAATACTATTCTTCTTTTTCTTCATTGTTATCACTTTCCTTCTTTTTAAGAACTTTTGTATATATTAAGAATCCGCCCACTGAACCGAGAATAAAACATGTTCCGATGATAAGAATTGCAGCGATAACTCTTGTCGGAATATAGCCCTTTGTTTTAAGGCTGATATTGTCGGGAAGCGAATAGAACGATTCTCCCATATTTCCGCCATAAGCAACTCTTATAACATTAACACTGTTTGATTTAAGTTCAACCTTGAAAGAAGAGCCGTCCGATTTGATTTTTTTCTGTTCGGGAGCAACTCTTTGCTTGTCAAGCTCGTTTGAAGCAGACTTAAATTTGCTTGCAATAAACTGATTTGATACGGCATTAATACTGTCAAAACCGTCAAGACCTACAGTAACTTTTTTCGAAGAACCCGCATTGACGAGTTTTATATAAATAACCTGTCTGTCACTGTCAACGGTAACGCTCTGATATATATCTTCGCCTATTGAATCGGTTTTGATATACTGATTTCCCGTGTTATTTGAAAACAGCATCTGAGCGAAATAATCGGGAGTAGGAACAACACTCTGAGAATCAAACCAAATCATATTCAAATCCCAGCAGTTTGCGTTAATCTTTGCAAAGGTCGGCGCATATGCCGCCATTTTGACAATATCGCTGTTTCTTTCAATACCCGTTAAATAGCTTGCCTCTTCAACCGCTGACCAGATATTTGTTTTTGTTTCCATAGTTCCGAAGCCGGCGCATTTTGCACTGTATTCACCTATGAAAACATCTGCGCCGTCACGGTCATAGCTATCATATCTGTCGTTGTGTTCAAACAGATAATTATCCCCTGTATAGTAGTGTTCGTCTGCAATGGTATCGGAATAGTTTTTGTTGATTGTATCCCAGGAATATTCAAATTCTTCACCCTCCGAAGCGGCGCCGACGGATGAAACAACAGTTATTTTGGGATATTTTTGCTTGATTGCTTTATATATTTCGTCAAAATTCCTGAAATAGACATCGCTCCAGTTTTCATTTCCGACGGCAATATATTTGATGTTAAACGGCTCATTGTGCCCGTTTTTAGCTCTGAGTTCGCCCCAGTAGCTTGTTTTTGAATCAGCATTTGCATATTCAATTAAATCAAGAACATCCTGAACATAGTTTGCAAATGCGTCTGTTCCCGGACGCAGGGCAACCGTATCAAGCCATTTATTATAATCCTTTTCCGATTTAATATTAAATGAGTCAATCCAGTCGGTGTAGCCCTTCATTCCTTCTTCGTCTTTTTCGTTATAGCCTTTTTCATTAACAAGATAGCTCTTCCACTGCTCATCACTCATTTTTGTTTTTTCAAGCGCAATTCTGTGGTCATCGAATGAAGCTCTGCCCTGACAAATCATTCCCGCATTAACAACGGGAACAGCCTCGGCACCCAAATCTTCACAAAGCTGGAAATACTCGTGATATCCCATAGCATTTGTGTTGTTGTAGTTTCTGCCGTTTGCACTGTCACTCCAGATATTTGGCGTTTGTTCCCTGTCTTCAAGCGCACCGATGGTGTTTTTCCAGTTGTAGAGTTTCTTTATATCCGTTCCCTCTGCTAAACATCCGCCCGGGAAGCGGATAAATGACGGATTGAGATTCTTCAATGCTGTGAAAAGATCGCTTCGAAGAGTTGTATATTTCCATTCCTCCGTTCCATAGCCATAGCTGCTGCAAGGAACAAGCGAAACAAAATCAATGGCTATTCTGCCTTTGCCGTTAAAGGTGATAATAATCGAGCCGTCTTCCTCGGCTTTCGAGGTAAGATATGTTGAAAATTTGCCCCAACCCGTTGTTTTCAGTTTGTTTGTTGAAATCTGGGTTATTCTGTTTGCATTGTTATCCGAATTGATATAGACTCCAACAGTACCCGAAAAATCAATGTTTTTCATCCAGAGTGAAAACTCGTATTTTTCATTCTCTTTAAAGCCCATATCGCCCTTTTGAGCAGTTTTTTCATTATAATCATAGGTTTTATAATTATATATTTCAGGGTAACCAATATTTTCAATATATCCCCTGCCGTCAACCTTGACAATCTCGTATGTTGGATTTTTTTCGTTCATAGGCGAATCGGATGAAAGCGTTGCTTCAACGGATTTAAAATTCCAGGAAGCTTCCCTGTCGTCCTCAAATTCAAACGAACCGTTGTTGACAAGGTTCGAAACAAGTCCGCCGTCGCATGAATAAGAAATATCTTCAATAAACGCGCCGTATAGCGTTTTTGACACCTCATGGGATATGTTTTTCTCGCTTATTTTCAGGATATTATCGTCTGCAAATGCATTAGAGCAAACGCCCAGAACAAGCAAAAGTGATATTGTAAAACTTAAAATCTTTTTCATTGATTTGAACTCCGTATTAATGTTAATTTATTATACCATACATCTATAAAAATAACAATAATTAAGCAGAATATTCCACATTTGTAAACTTTCATTAAAATGTATTGAACTTTGAAATGTTATATATTAGAATACATGATATGGCTGTTAAAACAAAGAGGACAAAAAAGAAAAAAACATCAAAAAACAATAAGCAAATCAATAAAAAAGCGCTTATTTCTGTTTGCGCTGTTTTTCTTGTTATTGTTACGGTGTTAACCGCTGTGTTGGTTGAAAAGAACATCCGAAGCAATCTTGTTCATCTTAACAAAGATGTTGCTTACGGAATAGATGTTTCACATCACAACGGAAAAATAAACTGGAAAAAAGTTAAGGATGAAGTTGATTTTGCCTTTATCAGAGTTGGTTACCGAGGATACAAGGATGCCGAGATTTATCTTGATTCAAAAGCCAAACGAAATCTGAAAAATGCAAATAAATATGAGGTTCCCGTCGGAGTATACTTCTATTCTCAGGCAATAAATGAGGATGAAGCCGAGGAAGAGGCAAAATTTCTTCTCAAAAACATTAAAGATTACAAAATATCAATGCCCGTTGTTATAGACTTTGAATATGCAAGTGTTAACGGGAAAGACGGCGGAAGGCTTCACGATGCAGGTCTTAGCAGGAAAGAAAAAACAAGCCTGATTAACGCCTTCTGCAAAAAAGTTGAAAAAGCAGGATACACCCCCGCTGTTTACGCATCAAGCTATATGTTCAAGTATTTTATCAATACCCGAAAGCTTGACAGTGATATTATGATATGGGTTGCGGACTATAATAAAAACATATCGTACAGCGGAGATTATGATTTCTGGCAATTCTCAAGAAAAGGAAAATGTAAAGGGGTTTCTTCCGAGTATGTCGACACAAACTATTGGTACATCGAAAAATAAAATAACATCAAGATTTTTAGCGTTATTGCTTTCTTTAACGCTTTGCTTTTCGTTGCCTTTTACAGCAAGCGCTGCACAGACAACAAAAAGCATATATACAAACACCAGCTTTACTCACAACAGCAAATTTGACGGCTGTACATTATATAACGCAATTGATATTTCGTATCACAACGGCACAATTGATTTTGCAAAGCTCAAAAAGACCGACACAAAGGCAGTTATTATTCGTGTCGGTTACCGCGGATACGGCGGAAGCGGAGCATTAAGAAAGGATAATCTTTTTGATTATAACATTACCAATGCAATTGCAAAAGGATTTGATGTAGGCGTTTATTTTTATTCGCAGTCAATAAATGAGCAGGAAGCAAGGGAAGAGGCTAATTTCCTTCTTCCGTACATCAAAAACTATAACATAAACCTTCCTGTTTATTTTGACTATGAGTTTGCAGAGGTATCCGACGGAAGACTTGATTCCGCATGGAACAGCGGTAAGCTTAACAAGTCAAAAATGTCGAAAAATGCAATTGCCTTCTGCGAAACAATTGAAAAAGCAGGATACAAAGCAGGTGTATATTCAAGCACGAATTTCTTTCAGACAAAATATGATGAAACGCTGTTTAATAAGGGATACGCAATGTGGCTGGCGCACTATGCCTCAAAGACTTCTTATGCGGGCGATTACGAAATATGGCAGTATTCATCAAAAGGCAAAGTCAGCGGAATAGACGGAAGTGTTGATTGCAACTATGTTTATTCAGAATATTTGAAACCGCTTCTCGGCAAAGGCTTTGATGTCTCAAAAATAAGCAAACAAACATATACGGGAAATGAAATAAAGCCCGATTTTAAGGTTTACTATAACGGCAAAACGCTAATTAAAGGCGAAGACTATTATATAACCTTCAAAAACAATAAAAATATCGGAACTGCAAGTATAACCGTAACGGGAGTCAACGATTATACGAAATACCGAGAAACCAAAGAGTTTTCAATAGTTCCAACAGAGGTTAATGGACTGAAGTTTGCGGCAAGTGATTCAGATTCGCTTAAGGTTTCCTGGAACAAAAACAGCACCGCCGATAAGTATTATGTTCAGATTAACAGCGGAAAGGGCTGGACTAAAGCAGGAACAACAAAAGAAACAAGCTATACAATCAGCAGCCTTCCAAATGCTTCAAGCTACAAAGTAAGAGTCAGAGGTTACAAAAAGGTCGGCGATAAGTATTACTACGGATACTATTGTCCCGAAATTGAAACCGCAACAAAGCCTGTAACTCCCACCGGTTTAAAAGCATCGTATACCAGGTCTTATTCATTAAAGCTCAGCTGGGACAGTCAGCCCTTTGCAAACTACTATAAAGTTTATAAATACAACTCAAGCAATAAAAAATACGAGTTTTATAAAAAGGTTACTTCCAACTCCATTAAGATTACAGGCTTAACACCGAACACAAAATATATTTTCAAGGTAAGAGCCTATCAGTCAAAGGACGGAAAGACCGTATACAGCAGCAAGAGCGACGCATGTACAACATACACATCGCCCCCTGCTCCAAAAAATCTTTCAATAAAATCCCCCTCGTCATACAGAATCAGCACAAGCTGGAGCAAATCTTCAAGCGCTTCGGGCTACCAGGTTATGTGGAGCACATCAAACAATTTCTCATATAACTATAAATCTGTTAATGTTTCGGGGACTTCAACCGTATTAAAAACGGCACAGTCTAAAAAGACCTACTATGTTCATGTAAGAGCATATAAAATAAGAAACGGCAGAAAGTATTATTCAGACTGGAGCACAACAAAAAGCGTTGTAACAAAATAGCAGCATAAAAAAGCGTCGGAAGGATAATCTTCCGACGCTTCAGACTGTAGAAAAACCTCTTGAAGTTTGATTTCTTCAAGAGGTTTTTTTACAATGTTAGTAAGAAATTTGAAAAATGATAGAGAAAAGTTGGTATT
>CAJOEV010000047.1 GCA_905233545.1 uncultured Eubacterium sp.
TCATATTTTTGATAACTATATTGACGGCAAAAAGCGTGAGTGGGATGAATACAGAACTCAGGTCAGCGAGTGGGAAGTTAAAAGATATATGATTAACCATTAATAGTGGTAATGAACTGAATATTATTTTACTTACAACGGGGTAAGCACGAGCTTTATAAGCTTTTGCCTGCCCCGTTATCTCTTCCTAGAAAAGGGGGTGCCCCTTTTGCCTTACATCATTAAGGGGCATTCCCGGGAAGAAATATACTATAGGAGAAAAACATTTTATGAGTGATTCAATTATTTCCGTTGTATCGGAAAGTGTATTCGGCGTTTGGTTTTTAATTGGTGCCGCGCTTGTGTTCTTTATGCAATGCGGCTTTGCGATGGTTGAAAGCGGCTTTACCAGAGCAAAGAACGCCGGAAATATTATTATGAAAAACCTTATGGATTTCTGCATTGGTGCAGTTATGTTCATATTGCTCGGCTTCGGGCTGATGATGGGTGAGGAATGCCTCGGCGGTCTTGTTGGAATGCCGACACTCGGAGTGTTCACCGACTATGCACATTTTGATTGGTCAAACTTTGTTTTCAACCTTGTTTTTTGTGCAACGGCGGCAACAATCGTTTCGGGTGCAATGGCAGAGAGAACAAAGTTTTCCGCTTACTGCATTTATTCAGCCGTTATTTCAGCCGTTGTTTATCCGATTGAAGCGGGCTGGATATGGAACAGCGAGGGTTTTCTTGCAAAGCTCGGCTTCCACGATTTTGCAGGCTCAACGGCAATTCATATGGTCGGCGGTATTGCGGCATTTATCGGCGCGGCAATTCTCGGTCCCCGTATCGGAAAGTACAAAACCGATAAGAAAACAGGCAAAAAAATTGCAAGAGCTATTCCCGGCCACAATCTGACCGTTGGCGCCCTCGGCGTGTTTATTCTCTGGTTTGGATGGTACGGCTTCAACGGAGCTGCAGCAACAAATACGGATATGCTTGCAAGCATTTTTGTAACAACAACTCTTGCGCCCTCTGTTGCAACGGTTGTAACTATGATTTTTACATGGATAAAGGACGGCAAGCCCGACGTTTCAATGAGCCTTAACGCCTCTCTTGCAGGCTTGGTTGCAATAACTGCTCCATGTGACTGTACGGACGCGCTCGGTTCAATCATCATCGGCGCCGTTTCGGGTATCATTGTTGTTATTGCAGTTGAATTCATTGATTTAAAGCTTCATATCGATGACCCCGTCGGTGCCTGTGCAGTTCATCTTGCAAACGGCATCTGGGGAACATTTGCAGTCGGCTTGTTCTCAACGGGTGCAAACGGTGTCGGCAAAGGCTTGTTCTACGGCGGAGGATTCAAACAGCTTAGTATTCAGGCGCTCGGCTTTGTTTGCGTTGCAGCATGGACGGTTTGCACAATGTTGATTGTGTTTAACGTAATCAACAAGGTGCACGGACTTCGTGTAAGCAAGGAAGAGGAAATCAAGGGACTTGATGCAACCGAGCATAATCTTCCTTCGGCATATGCGGACTTTATGCCCGCAATGGCAGTTGCAACCTCAGCTTCAATGAAAGCGGTTCTTCCCGAGGCGAAGGAATATACGGGCGCTCCGATTGAACCCGTTGAAAGAGCGGTTCCCGTTGAATCATACCTTGTTAAAAAACAGCCCAAGCTTACAAAAATTGTTATGGTGTTCAGCCCTGCAAGATTTGAGGATGTCAAAGAGGCAATGAACAGCATCGGCGTTACGGGTATGACCGTAACAAATGTTATGGGATGCGGTGTTCAGAAGGGCCACGATATCAGAAAATACCGTGGTGTTGAGATTGAAGAAATGAACCTTAACCCGAAGATGAAGCTTGAAATGGTTGTTTCGGCTGTGCCTGTATCGGATGTTGTTGAGGCAGCGCGCAGAGTGCTTTATACAGGCAATATCGGCGACGGTAAAATCTTTATTTACGAGGTTGACGATGTTGTAAAAGTTCGTACAGGTGAACACGGCTACGATGCCTTACAGGGTGAGGACGATATTTAAATCGCATTTTTCGTTATACTGCGTTACATCGAAAAATCTGCTGATAAAAATAATAGAATTAAGGGCGGAGTAATTCCGCCCATAAGCCATTTTGAATGGTGAACTTGAGATTATCGGAGGTGACAGGATATGTGTTCCATTATGGGATATTGCAGCCCTGATGCTGATATAGAATTATTTAAAAAAGGATTTAACCGTACAAAATCACGCGGTCCCGATGACAGCAGGATTGTTGACACGGGCAAAGGATTTCTCGGCTTTCACAGACTTTCAATTATGGGACTGACGCCATCGGGCATGCAGCCCTTTGCTCTGAACGGAAGCTGTGTTATCTGCAACGGTGAGCTGTACGGTTTTGAAAAGGAAAAAGAACTTTTGATACAGAAGGGGTATACTTTTAATTCCGACAGCGACTGTGAAATTATTCTTCCGATGTATTTTGAATACGGAACAGATATGTTTTCAAGGTTGGATGCCGAATTTGCATGCGTTATTTTCGACGGCGAAACGGGCGATTTTATCGCTGCGCGCGACCCGATAGGTATTCGTCCGCTGTACTACGGCTATGATGAAAACGGAAAAATTCTTTTTGCAAGCGAAGCGAAAAACCTTGTCGGTCTTGCAAAAAAGATAATGCCGTTCCCACCGGGTCATTACTATAAAGACGGCGCGTTCATCTGCTACTGCGATATTGCAAAAGTTGATAAAGTCTGTAATGACGATGTCGAAACCGCATGCAAAAAAATCCGCGAAAAGCTGACCGCAGGCGTTCAAAAGCGTTTGATTTCCGATGCAAAAGTGGGCTTTCTGCTTTCGGGAGGTCTGGATTCTTCGCTTGTTTGTGCAATTGCCACGGCTGAAAGCAAAAAGCCGATTGAAACCTTTGCAATCGGAATGAGCGAGGATGCAATTGACTTGAAATATGCCCGTCAGGTTGCGGATTTCATAGGAAGTCACCATACCGAAGTATATATGACTCCCGAGGATGTTATTTCTTCACTTGAAGAGCTTATTCATCTTCTTGGAACATATGATATAACAACCATCCGCGCAAGCGTCGGTATGTATCTTGTCTGCAAGGCAATTCATGAAAAAACCGATATCCGTGTGCTTTTGACGGGTGAGATATCCGATGAGCTTTTCGGATATAAATACACTGATTTTGCTCCGTCGGCTCAGGCTTTTCAGAAGGAAGCAGAAAAACGAGTCAGGGAACTGCATATGTATGATGTGCTTCGTGCAGACCGTTGTATTTCGGTAAACTCACTGGAAGCAAGAGTTCCTTTCGGAGATCTGGATTTTGTTCATTATGTTATGAGTCTGAATCCTGAAATAAAAATCAATAAATACGGCAAGGGCAAATATTTGCTTCGCCATGCTTTTGAGGGAGAAAACATTCTTCCCGATTCAATTCTGTGGCGTGAGAAGGCTGCTTTTTCAGATGCTGTCGGTCATTCAATGGTGGACTACCTCAAGGAATATGCCGAAACTCAGTATACGGATGAGGAATTTGAAAAGCGTAAACTTAAATATACCCACGCACAGCCATTTACAAAAGAATCATTGCTTTACCGTGAAATTTTTGAGAAGTACTATCCAAATCAGTCAGAGATGATTGTTGATTTCTGGATGCCGAACAAAGAGTGGGACGGCTGTGATGTAAACGACCCGTCGGCGCGTGTTCTTTCAAACTACGGAGAAAGCGGCAAATAGTTATATAAAACGAATAACACAGGAAGAGAGATGTAAGATTATGTTAAAGGAAGGTCAGGTGAGAATTCCCTCAGGCTGTGCAATCGCAGCGATTATTGACAGAAAGGGCGGTTTAATCAACGGCTCTGAAATCATTAAGTCAATTGCGCTTATGCACGACCGTTCAAACGGTCTTGGCGGCGGTTTTGCGGCTTACGGAATCTATCCCGAACACAAGGATGATTACGCATTTCATATTTTTTATGAAAACAGCGAGGCTCATAGAAAATGTGAAGAATTTTTATTCAAGCATTTCAATATTGACGCCGCTGAGCGTATTCCTACAAAGAAAATACCGAGCATTGAAAACGGTCCCGATATCTGGCGCTATTTCGGAAGAGTTAACAGAATCCGAATGAAAAATTCGCGTCTGGATGAGGGCGAATATGTTGTTCAGTGCGTTACAAAAATAAATTCTGCCTACGACGGCGCATACATTTTCTCATCGGGAAAGAATATGGGCTGTTTTAAGGCAGTGGGTTATCCAGAGGATGTCGGAGAGTTCTATATGCTCGACCAGTACGACGCTTATCTCTGGACAGCTCACGGAAGATTTCCGACAAACACACCTGGCTGGTGGGGCGGAGCGCATCCGTTCAATATTCTCGACTGGTCTATTGTTCATAACGGCGAAATATCAAGCTATGACGCTAACAGGCGCTATATTGAGCAGTTCGGATATAAATGCACAATGCAAACGGATACCGAGGTTATTACATATCTTTTTGATCACCTTATCCGTCATCACAATCTGCCTGCAAATGTTGCGGCGGATGTTTTAACTGCACCTGAATGGGATGAAATAGACAGAATGGAGCCCGAAAAAAAAGAGCTTGTTAACGGTCCGTTTTCGGTTATTCTCGGCTCAAATAAAGGGCTTCTCGCAATCAACGACAGGCTGAAACTCCGTTCTCTTACTGCTGCAACAAAGGGAAGCAGGGCGTATTTTGCAAGTGAGGAAAGCGCAATAAGAATTATCTGTCCGAATCCCGATAAGGTCTGGTCGGTAAGCGGTGCGGACCCGGTATTTGTTGAGCTTGAAATTGATGAAAAGGAGGGAGAGTTATGAGTATTAATTTTATCCCCCGAAGATTTACGGTTGTCCGCGATAAAGAGCTTTGTATAAACTGCGGCTGCTGTGTTCGTCAATGCTCTAACGAGTGCCATTATTTTGCAGACGACGAAAAAACAGTTCTTGTTAATTCAAACTCTTGCGTTGCCTGCCATCGCTGTGTTGACTTGTGTCCGACAGGTGCGCTGAGAATAGAAAAATATGTTTGTGACTACAGGGAAAATGCAAACTGGACTCCGCAGTATCAGCAGGAAATCTGCCGTCAGGCACAAACGGGCGGTGTTCTGCTTTCCGGTATGGGAACTCCAAAGGACTATCCGATTTACTGGGATAAAATTCTTCTCAATGCTTCCCAGGTTACAAATCCTTCCATAGACCCGCTTCGCGAGCCTATGGAAATAAGAACAATTTTAGGCAGAAAACCCGAAAAAATAACTGTTGAAAAAAAGGGTAAATCAACTGTTGAAATGCCGCCGCAGATAATTCTTGAAACGCCGATTATGTTTTCTGCAATGAGCTTTGGCTCAATCAGTCTGAACGCTCAGAAAACGCTTGCAATGGCGGCAAAGAATATCGGCACACTGTTTAACACAGGTGAGGGAGGACTTCATCCCGAACTCAGGGACTACACCGATTATGCAATCGTTCAGGTTGCGTCGGGACGTTTCGGCGTGCATAAGGAATATCTTAACAGCGCAAGATTTGTTGAAATAAAAATCGGTCAGGGTGCAAAGCCCGGTATCGGTGGTCATCTTCCCGGTGAGAAGGTTAATGTTGAGGTATCAAATGCGAGAATGATTCCAGAGGGAAGCGACGCAATTTCGCCCGCACCCCATCACGATATTTATTCTATTGAGGATTTGCGCCAGCTTATCTGGTCGCTTAAACAGGCAACGGAAAACAAAAAGCCCGTTTCGGTTAAGATTGCGGCGGTGCATAATGTTGCGGCAATCGTTTCGGGCTGTGCAAGAGCGGGCGCCGATATTGTTGTTATTGACGGTTTCAGAGGCGGAACGGGTGCTGCTCCGACAAGAATCAGAGATAATGTCGGAATTCCGATTGAGCTTGCACTCGCTTTAGCTGACCAAAGGCTTCGTGACGAGGGAATCCGTTCAAAAATATCACTTGTTGCTGCAGGTTCGTTCAGATGCTCCGCAGATATTGTTAAGGCAATTGCGCTTGGTGCAGATGCGTGCTACTGCGCTTCTGCTCCTCTGATTGCAATGGGATGCCATATGTGTCAAACCTGCAACACGGGCAAGTGCAACTGGGGAATTGCAACTCAGCGCCCCGAGCTTACAAAGCGCCTCAATCCCGAAATTATGCACGAAAGAGTTGAAAATCTTATTCGTGCATGGAACCATGAAATAAAAGAAATAATGGGCGGAATGGGAATTAACTCAGTTGATTCTCTTCGCGGAAACAGACTTATGCTCAGAGGAATAGGTCTAACTGAAAAAGAGCTTGAAATTCTCGGTATCAAGCATGCAGGGGAGTGAGGTGACGGTTATGAAAAGAGTATATGCAAAAGAAGAGCTTTGCCTTAACTGCCGTCTTTGTGAGGTTTACTGCAAAACCGCTCATTCAAAGTCAAAGGATGTTGTTAAAGCAAATAAATATGAAGAACCTGCGCCCGTTTCAAGAGTAACGGTGTGCGGTGATAATATGCTTTCGGCAGCGGTAAACTGCCGTCACTGTGAAAATCCGAAATGTGTTGAAGCGTGTATAACAGGCGCTATGCAGAAGGATGCCAAAACGGGCATAGTTTCAGTTGATGAAAACAAGTGCATCGGCTGTATGACCTGCCTTGCGGTGTGTCCTTTCGGCTGTATAAAGACGGGTAAGTTCGCAGTAAAATGCGATTTGTGTCAGGGCGAGGATGAACCTGCCTGCGTAAAAAACTGCCCCAACAGAGCGCTTGTCTATGTTGATATGGGAGGTGAGGGATAATGAAACATATTATTATCGGAGCCTCCGCAGCCGGGCTTGCCTGCGCTGAGCAAATCAGAAAAGAGGATAAAAACGCAGAGATAACAGTTTTAACAAAAGAAAGCTATCTGCCTTACAGCCGCCCCTCAATCAGCTATTATTTAAAAGGTGTTGTTAAGGAAAAAGATATGTTCCTGCGTAAGCCCTCTTACTATAAGGCAAACGGCATTGAAATTGTAACAGATTCCGAGGTTAAGCAGATAGATAAAAAGGCAAAAACCGTTAAAGCTGGCAGAAAAGTTTATCATTATGACAAACTCTGTCTCTGCACAGGCTCAAAGCCTTTTGTTCCGCCAATGAAAAACGTTCTCGGCAAGGAAAACGCGCTGACTTTCCTTGATTTAAAAAGCACAAAGGAAGTTAAAGCAAGTGCAAACAGCGAAACAAGAGCTGTTGTTATCGGAGCGGGTCTTATCGGAATGAAAGCGGCTGAAGGTCTTTCAAAAATCTGCAAAAGTGTTGATGTTGTTGAACTTTCACCGAGGATTCTTCCGTCAATTCTTGATGCAAAATCATCAAAGGGCGTTAAGAAATACATAGAAGAAAACGGACATATAAGCTTCCATCTCGGCGATACAGTCACCGAAGCAAAGACCAAGGGAAATAGAATCAATTCAGTTATTCTTAAAAGCGGTAAGGAGCTTAAATGCGACTTGCTCATTCTTGCAGTTGGCGTTCGTCCCGAAACCTCGCTTGCAGAGGGTGCAGGGCTGAGCGTTGACAGGGGAATAATTGTTGATTCAAAAACTATGCAGACAAGCAACAGTGATATCTATGCAGCAGGCGACTGCACGGTTTCCGTTGATATGCTCGACGGTTCAAAGAAGATTATTGCTCTTTGGGTTAACGCCGTTCAGCAGGGCAAAATTGCAGGCTCTCAGATGGCAGGGGGCTCGGAGGAGCTCGGCGGAGCATATGCCGTTAATGCCATTGATTTTTACGGACTGAGAATCTGCACCTGCGGTTTAATCAATGCTTCTGGCGAGCAGTACAGCGATACAATTATACATAACGGAGATAGGTATAAACGCCTTATTTTTGAAGGAAACAGACTTGTCGGCTTTGTGCTTATTAATTCAAGTGAGAATGCAGGAATATACACAAGTCTTATTGAAAACAAAACTGATTTATCTACGCTTGAAGGCGATATAACCGAAACACCGTCGCTGTTCCTGTTTGAAAAAACGGTAAGGCAGAATAAACTGAAAGGAGAAACGGAATAATGAGCATTACGGCAGGACTTCGAAGATACGAAGAAATAAACAAGGAAGTATCTCAGCTTCTTCTTTCAAAAAACAAAGCGGTAATTAAGGATGTTAACGGTCAGAGATATATCGGATGCGGACTTGATGAGGGCAAAACCGTTGAGATATACGGAACGGCGGGGAACGATTTAGCCTGCCTTCTCAACGGCGGAAAGGTTATTCTTTACGGCAACGGTCAGGACGCAGTGGGCAACACAATGGGAGGCGGTGAAATCATTATTCACGGCCATACGGGTGACGCCCTCGGCTACGGAATGCGCGACGGACAGATTTATATCCGCGATAATGTTTCGTGCCGCGGCGGAATTCATATGAAGGAATTCAGAGAAATGAAGCCCGTTCTCGTTATAGGCGAAAACGCGGGCTCGTTCCTCGGCGAATATATGTCGGGCGGAACAATCGTGCTTCTCGGTCTGCGCCTTAAAAGAGGGGATAAGCTCTTCGGAACGCACTGCGCCTCGGGAATGCACGGCGGAAAAATCTTTATTCGCGGAACATTCCCGAAAGAAAATCTCTCTCCGAACATCAAGGTTGTAAGCCTTTCAAAAGAGGATGAAAAGGAGCTTGAGGGCTATGTTAAAAACTATTGCAGATTTTTCGGGGAGGACTTTGAAGAGGTTATGAGCAAACCGTTTAAAAAGCTGATTCCCGCAACGTCAAGACCGTATGCAAATCTTTATACGCCTAATTAACGGAGACAGCTATGTTTAATTCGCTTCATGAAGAATGCGGGGTATTCGGCATTTTTGAAAATAAAACCGCACCTGTTTCACAAACGGTTTATCTTGCCCTGTATGCACTTCAGCACAGAGGGCAGGAGGCTTGCGGTATTGCAGTTAATGATGACGGTGTTTTCAGCCATTTTAAAGGCGGCGGACTTGTTCCGGATGTTTTTTATGCGGAAAAACTGCAAAGCCTCGGCAAAGGCAATATGGCAATCGGTCATGTCCGTTATTCCACAACTGGAGGCAAGGATATGGGCAATATTCAGCCACTTGTTATCCGTCATATAAAAGGTAATCTTGCGCTGTGCCATAACGGAAATCTTGTTAATGCTCCATCTATCCGAAAGGAATTTGAGCTTGCGGGAGGCATTTTTCACGGTACTTCGGATACGGAGGCAATTGCATATTCAATCGTGTCAAACCGCTTGAAATGCAAAACCACGGAAGAGGCTGTTGAAAAGACGATGGATGTAATAAAGGGCGCATATTCATGTATTGTCATGACGGCGACCAAAATGATTGCGTTCCGTGACCCGAACGGATTTCGTCCGCTTTGTATAGGAAAAACCGCAGACGGGGCAATTTGCGTAAGCAGTGAATCCTGTGCTATTGATACAATAGGCGGTGAGTTTGTGCGTGATGTTCTTCCGGGTGAAATTGTTGTAATATCAAACGAGGGTATCAAGTCTATAAAAACGCATTGCGCGGATAAGAATAACAGCAGTATATGCGTTTTTGAATACATATATTTTGCTCGTCCCGATTCTGTTATTGACGGTGCATCCGTTCAGCATGCCCGCATGAGAGCGGGAAGATTTCTCGCTCAGGAGCATCCTGTTGATGCGGATATTGTCATCGGTGTTCCCGATTCGGGGCTTGATGCAGCGCTCGGTTATTCGCAGGAAAGCGGTATACCATATGGAATAGGGTTTATCAAAAACCGCTATATCGGAAGAAGCTTTATTCAGCCTTCCCAAGAACAGCGTGAGGACGCCGTTAAGATAAAGCTGAATGTTATAAAAGAAATCATTGCGGACAAGCGCGTTATTATGATTGATGATTCAATCGTGCGTGGAACAACCTGTGCAAGAATTGTAAAACTGCTCCGTGAAGCAGGCGCAAAGGAAGTGCATATGCGTGTTTCGGCTCCGCCGTTTAAACACCCATGCTATTTCGGAACGGATATAGATAGCCGTGATTATCTGATTGCATGCAAATACAATACGGTTGAAAAAATTGCAAATGTTATCGGTGTTGATTCTCTCGGCTATCTTTCGGCAGAAGCAACCAAAGAAATTGCTGAAGGGGCTTATGTTGGATTTTGTGACGGCTGTTTTACGGGGGATTACCCGATTGCAGTTCCGAAGCAAATTTCTAAAAATAAGTTCGACCAGAAGCTCGGTAATTTCTCCAACTACTATCAGGTTCTGGATTGATGAATAAGTATTGAAAAAATATGAGTATATTTAAAACTCCGCTTTGCGCGGAGTTTTTTTACTATTCTTATTAATTGTATTATAAATATTTGTTAATAATATATTTACAAATTATATAATTTATGATATTATAATTACGGATAACTTTAAGATATTGAAAAAAGGGGGCGAAAGGAATGAAAAAACGACTGTTTTCGGCATTACTTGCTATTGTTATGCTTCTTACTTCCTTTGCGCCCTTAAGTTCCTTAGGTCAGGTCGGCGACAAATATCCCTACTATCCCTATCTTGATGAGGACGGATATTACTACCGTATTTATAACAGCGAACCAAAACCGTTCAACACCAATTTAGATACAATTATTGACTACGTTGCAACAGAAATAAAGGCTTGCAAAAAAAGTATTACAATTGATTATGCAACCTGCGATGAAAGCTATGCCTATATCTGCAATTCCAAGGTTGACTATGCATACGTTACGGGCGCGGATATATATAACGAGATTATGGCTGAGGTCGCTCAGCGCCTGGGTACGCAAAACTATAATATCGGAGCGCACAGCATCTGGGGATATGCAAACGATTCGGACTATCCCTACGGAAACAACCCGAGATACTATCCTTTTACAATTTATCTCAGCTCCATAACCTATCCCGACACCGAGGATATGACTCTTCCTTGTACGGATGAAAACGGAATGTACTACCGAAGGTCAAACGGCGCTCCTCTTGCATTCAATACCGATTACGACGAGATGATTTCATATATTCAGAACAGAATGATTAACCGCCGTAATCAGATAACGTATTATTTTGCAACAACCGACCCGCAGTACAGATACACAAGCGAAAATTCGGCTGAAATACGCGAAAAATTTATTCACGATGTTCTGACTGATGTTTATAAAAAAGACAGTGATTTGCCCTCAAATGCAGGCGGCGGAGACTATCTGTTTAAGTCATTGAAAAAATATGTTATCGGAAGTATTAATTACTATCCTTCCGAGGATGAGCCCCTGGAAGGGAACCCGAGATATTCTGTTTTCTATGTTTCTTTAAGAAATATCTGCTACTACACAAGTTTGGAGCAGGAGGAATTAATCAGGGTTTACTGCTCGGATTTCTCTGAAAGATTTATCAAACAGGGCGCAACCGATTACGAAAAGGTTAAAACAATCTATGACTTTATTGTTCGCAACACGAATTATGACTGGGATGTTTTTCACGACAGAGAAAAATACCCCGTTTCAAGTGATCGCTACACAATTGCCCATTCCGCATACGGCGCGCTGAGAGGCGCTCTTCAGGACGGCGAGCTATATGACTGGAGCCGAAAGCAGGGCATAACGGGCGAGACGATTATTGAAAACGCCGACCAGGGACTTGCAGTCTGCGAAGGATATTCAAAGCTCTTCTATTATCTCTGTGTTATGAACGGAATCCCGTGCCGTATTGTTGACGGTGACTACGTTGAAGAATCGGGCAAAAGCTCCGACCCACATGAATGGAACTACGTATGGCTTGATGACGGCTGCGGAGACGGCTATAAATGGTTTGAGGTAGATACAACCTTTGCCGCTCAGAAATCATTTAAAGATGTTGATATGAACGATTATAACTATTTCCTCTGCGGAAGAGAAAATGTTAATTTCGGTTATATGAATCATCAGCAGCCCTACCATATCGACAACACTTCGATTGACGAAGCGTCAGTTATATATGACTATTGGGGCGATAACGGCGAAACAACCTATATTTCTTCAAAGAAGGACTATCAGTTCCAGAAGATGGATTTCAGCAAGGTTGATGCGCTTGACGGGGGATATATTGTCCGCCGTTCAACCGATTATGCCGGTGATGAAGACACTAAGGTTGCGTTAATCTATTCTGATAAGAACGACCAGTATATTATCAATATTGATGATAATGGTATTGAGCTGACAAATGTTCACGGATTTATCTACAACGGTCAGCCCCAGTCGGTTTACGAGGTTATTATTCCTTATCTTGATATAAAGGAATATTCTGTTGAAAAGAGGAATAATATAAAAGATGCAGGCGAATATACTCTGAATATCTACGGCGCAAACAACTCCTCGGCGCAGATTAAATTCAAAATTCTGCCGATGGACCTCGATAATTCCCACGAGGGCAATTACGAGTATGAAACGATTGATATTCAGGACCACGCTCTTTATAACGGAAATGAGATAACGCCCCAGGCGCATATTGTAGACGGATATAAAAATGTTCTTGAAAACGGAAAAGACTATGAAATAGTTGCTTATTCGGATGAAAACCATACAAAGCAGACTATTATTAAAGAAATTGGAACTTATTATCTTGATGTTAACTATAATGTCGGAATAAACTATTCGGGACATTATTATCTTACCTTTACGGTCAACAAAATCGGAATGGATCAGCTTGATGTTAATGATTTCGAATTTCCGTATTTACCCGAATCCCTGAGGGAAAAGAATAATATTTCAAGTCCTGCCGATTTATATAAAGCAGGTTCGCTGAATATGAGAATCGGCGACCATAATGTTAAGGTCGACATTGATTACAGCGTTTCTTCAAGCGGAGGTCTTTCATGGGATGAAAGCGGTGTTTTAACTTTAACAGGTCTTTCGAACAGTTCGGTTATTGAAGAGGGAACAAAGAAAACAATCCGCTACAGAATTTCCGAAAAATTCGATATTTCCGACCTCGACGACCAGTATGCCGACAGCGGAACGAAAAACGTTTACACATATAACGGCAAGGCACAGAAGCCCGTTCGTTTCGACCATCTCGACGGTTATCTCGACCAGGGTGTTGACTACGTTATCGATTCGTATTCAAACAACACAAATGCAGGTCAGGCAAGCGTTAAGATTAAGGGCATAAACGGATGTACCGGAACTGCAACAATGCATTTCTATATCAATAAGGCAAGCCTCGGAAACTGTGTTATTGATGCTTCAAACGGTGTTGTTCATAGTGTTACTTATTACGGAACAGACCTTGTTGAAGGTAAGGATTATACCGAAGAAATCCAGACAACAAGCACAGGCTATAAAATTGTTTTAACGGGAATTAATAACTTCGGCGGAACGTATAACATAAACGTTCAAGGTAGCTATATAAAGCCCACATCATCGGGCAATTATATTAAGATTTCAAAGAGCAAATACGTTTACAGCGGAAGTTATAATAAGCCGACTGTTACACTTTATAATAAGAATAAACAGGCTGTTAACCCTAATTTCTATACCGTTTCTTATTCAAATAATAAAAATGTCGGAACGGCAACTGCAACCGTTAAAATGCAAAACGGATATAACGGCTCGTTCAAAGTTAACTACGTTATCAATCCGAAGGGAACAACGCTAAAGTCCCTTACGGCTGCTTCAAAAGCATTTACAGCAAAATGGACCAAACAATCCACACAAACAACGGGCTACCAGATTCAGTGTGCAACAAATTCGTCATTCACCTCGGGAGTTAAAACGGTTACCGTATCAAAGAATTCAACCGTTTCAAAGAAGGTGACAGGGCTTAAGGCAAAGAAGTATTATTATGTCCGGATTCGAACATATAAAACAGTAAGCTCAAAGAAATACTATTCATCCTGGAGCTCGTATAAAAAGATTAAAACAAAATAAGACAGGCGGGTGCCTGTCTTATTTTGTTTAGTT
>CAJOEV010000048.1 GCA_905233545.1 uncultured Eubacterium sp.
TTAATTGTGATTTTTTCTTTATTCGCACAAAAAAACGACACTCAAGCGTATGCAAGTGTGTCGTTTTTTCGTTTTTATGTCATTAACTTAATGACATTGCGCGCAAGCCTCTTTTTTTAGTGGCAAGTGACAGAAATCGTACACTTGACTTTGATAATAAATTAATACTTTAAATATTTTCGATAATGTTGTATAATAAAGAAAATATGTAAATGGAGTAAAACTATGGCTTATAAATTCAATTTTAACTACATTGCAGACGGAAGGATAAAAACCGCAAGGGGCGATAATGACGATTTCACTCTTGATATCGCCGAAAGCGAAAACGGCTTAAAGGTTACCCTGAATCCGAAAACCGATATCCGCATTGAAAAGTTTTTTGTTACAAGGGACTATGATTTTTCAAACGATTCAAAATTCTTTGCAAACGGTTTTCAGTCGTGGACTGATACTAAAGAGTTTTCAAAGAACGACAGAATGAACGGGCTCGGACTTGTAGGCAAAAGCCTTTTCGGAAAAATTTTCGGGTTGAACAATGTGGGCGATTATAATTTTGTTGAGGCGGAAAAGGAAGTGGGAAAATTCCATTCGCATTCCTTTGCCTATGTCAGAAACGGAGATGAGCTTGATTTCTTCGGCTCCCTTACCGACAGAACGGGATATACAATCATTTATGCCGATATGAACAGCAAAACCCTTGCTTTTTCAAAGGATTTAGAGGGCGTTACAATCAGTGAGCCATATGAAATTCTTGATTTGTATTTCACAAAGGGCACATATGACGAGGCATTTGATAAATATTTTGGCGCGCTCGGCGTTAAACCCTTAACCGATGAGAAAAAAAAGGGCTATACCTCTTGGTATAATTACTATCAGAATATCAGCGAGGAAATAATTCTTCGTGATTTGAATTCGCTTTATGAGCACAAAGATTATGTTAACACCTATCAGATTGATGACGGCTATCAGACCTCGGTTGGCGACTGGTTTTCAATAAACGCCGAGAAATTCCCCAACGGTATGAAGGTGCTTGTTGACGCAATTCACGAAAAGGGCTTTACTGCAGGACTCTGGCTTGCACCCTTTGGAGCGCAGAGGGGCTCAAAGCTTGCAAAAGAACACCCTGACTGGCTGATTAAAAACAAAAAGGGCAAGCCCATTCCCGTTGGCGCAAACTGGGGCGGATTCTATGCGCTTGATATCTATAACGAAGATGCGCGCGCATACATAAAGAGCGTTTTCAACGAAGTATTAAATGTCTGGGGATTTGACCTTGTTAAGCTCGATTTTCTCTATGCTGCTTCAATTATTCCGATGTATGGAAAGAGCAGGGGAGAGATTGCGTATGACGCAATTGACCTTTTAAGAGAATGCGTCGGCGATAAAAAGATTCTTGGCTGCGGAGTTCAGCAAATGCCCTGTTTCGGTAGGGTTGAATATATGAGAATCGGTCCCGACATGGCACTGTGGTGGAAGCATAATCTCCTTAGAAAAAATATGCACCGCGAAGATGTTTCAACTCCGAATGCGGTTAATAACAGCATTTTCAGAAGATGTCTCAATGGCAGAGCCTTCCTCTGTGACCCCGATGTTTTCCTTCTCAGAAGAACAAATATCAAATTCACCCCCGAACAGCAGAAGCTTCTTGGAAAATTCATCAAGCTTTTCGGCGGAGTTCTCTTTATGAGCGACAATGTTGCTGAGTATGACAGCGAACAGCTTGAAACCTTCAGGGACATTCTGACCGATAACGCCGAAATTAAAGCGGTTAATGTTTCGGGCGATATTGCATTTATTGACTATGTTCAAGACGGCAAGGACGAACTTTTGAAGTTTAATACCGTTGACGGAACAATATTTTAAATAGTTTCAAGTTGCGAGTGCCGAGTTCCGAGTTTTCGGTTTCTCACATCGTTCGGTCGATTATAAATAGCCGTGCGCAGCACCCGAAACCCCAAACTCCACCCTCCAAACTCCAAACTTAAAAAGGATGATAATATGACGGAATATATTTTATTTGGAATAGTTATAGTTTTGCTTTTGGCTATTCTGCTTGTTGTTTTAACGAAAAAGCCGAAAAACGATAATTCAACCCAGCTGTTAAATCAGAAGCTCGATATGATTGCTGCTCAGAATAAAACCGATATGGGCAATCTTTCAAATCAGATGAAGGGCTTAACTGATAAGAACTACGAGCAACAGATTAAGCTGATGGAAACGCTGAACGAAAATGCCGATAAACAGACAAAGGCAGTCAGCGACGCAATTTCATCAATGCAGAAAAGCAACGAGGAAAAGCTTGAAACAATGCGTAAAACCGTTGATGAAAAGCTGACTGACACGCTTAATAAAAGGCTCAACACTTCGTTTGAAACCGTATCAAAACAGCTTGAAAATGTTTATAAATCCCTCGGTGAAATGAAGGAGCTTTCGGGCGGAGTTACCGACAGCGTTAAAGGACTCAGCCGAGTTCTTACCAATGTTAAATCAAGGGGAACATGGGCGGAGGTTCAGCTTGGAAACATTCTCGACCAGACTATCCCGGGTATGTATGAAACCAATGTCAAAACCAATCCGAAATATAACGGACAAGTTGAATTTGCCGTTAAAATTCCGAGCGCCGAGGATGATTCAATAACCTGGCTTCCCGTTGACTCGAAATTCCCGATGGAAGACTATGCAAGGCTTGCCGCCGCTGCTGAAGACGGCGATTTAGAAGCTGTTTCAAGAGCAAAGAAAGCGCTTGAGCAAAGGGTTAAGGACGAGGCAAAGCTTGTTAAGCAGTATATCTCGTCCCCCGAAACAACGCCTTTTGCAATTCTTTATCTTGCAACCGAAGGGCTTTATGCCGAAATTATGAGCTCACAGAGCGGAATTGCCGAAAAGCTTCAGGCAGAGGGTATTATGCTTGCAGGACCGAGCACAATAACCGCGCTGCTTAATTCTCTTGCAATGGGCTTCCGTTCAATTGCAATCAACCAAAAGGCAAACGAGGTATGGAAGGTTCTCGGTGCCGCAAAAACTCAGTACGATAAATTCGGTGACCTTCTTCAGAAGGCAAAGAAAAAGGTTGACGAAGCGGGCAAGGTGCTCGATGAAGCCGACCACAGAAACAGCATTATTCAGAAGAATCTCAGAAATGTTGAATCACTTGACTCCTCGCAGTCGGATGATGTTTTAGGATTAGAATAAACAAAAGACCGAGTCTCTTAGTTAAGAGATTCGGTCTTTTTCAGTTCCTTGATAAAACTCAGAATCATCGGAACGGCAATAACTGCTGCAATGCAATATGAAATCGGCCATGCAAGCTGTATTCCCAAAATTCCGAAAAGCTTCGGAAGAATAATAATCAGCGGAATGAAAAACAATCCGTTTTGGGCGCAGGCAAGAAAGAAGGCTTTTCCGCTTTTGCCGACTGCCTGAAAGCTCATATTGCCGACCATAACCGTCGGGAGCACCAGAAGTGCAACGCATAGCATACGCAGTGCTGTTCCTCCGATATCAACAACTGCCTCGTCTTTTCTGAAAAGCCCGATAACCCACGGCGCGAAAACGAAGCAAATTCCAGCCAGAACAGCAATAACAGCGGTTGAATAAATCCATAAAAACTTAATGGATTCTTTAACTCGGTTATAAAGCTTTGCGCCGAAATTAAATGAGCAGACGGGCTGAAAGCCCTGACCTATTCCGATTGCAACGCTGAAAATAAACATTCCGACCTTTGCAACAATGCTGATTGCCGCAATGCATTCATCGCCGAACTCGGCTGCCTGAAGATTGAAAAACATTGTTGAAACGGAATTGAGTCCCTGCCTTGCAAAGCTCGGCAGTCCGACTGCAACAATATCTTTAATAATTGAAAGCTTGAGCGAAAGATATTTAAATGATATTCGGCTCTGGGGTTTCTTCATAAGAAAGATGCTCAGAAGAATAAACATTCCGATATACTGCGAAAGCGCGGTTGCAATTCCTGCGCCTGCGATTCCCATTTTAAATGTGAAAATCAAAAGCGGGTCGAGCGCAATGTTGAGCAGACCGCCCGTTGATATTCCAATCATTGCGAGTTTTGCCATGCCTTCAAAACGCAGAATATTGTTTAAAACAAAAGATGTTGTCATTGCGGGCGCGGCGATTAAAATGAATGTTCCGTATGTTTTTGCAAGGGGAAGAATTGTTTCGGTGCTTCCCATAATTCTCATAAGAGGCACAATAAAAATCAACCCGAACGCCATAATTATCAACCCGACGGATAGTCCTAAAAAATATGCTGTTGAAGAATATTTTCTCGCCTCTTCAATCTCTTTTGCACCCAACCTTCTGCTGATATTTGAGCCCGCACCCTGACCGAACATAAAACCGAATGCCTGAATAACGCCCATAAGGCTTATCATAACTCCCGTTGCTGCGCTTGCCGAAACACTGATTTTTGAAACAAAATATGTGTCGGCAATATTGTAGAGCATAGTTATCAGCATGCTGATAACCGTTGGCACTGCAAGACGGGAAATAAGCTTTTTGACAGGCGTTTTCGTCATTTTATCAAATTGTTTTGCTGCTGAATTATCCATAGTATCACTTTGTTTTTGCTTAGTTGAGTAATAGTATAATGGATTTAAATGAAGAAAACAAGTGTTCGTATGTTAAAGAATCATACTTTTGGCTGATGTGAAAAAACATTTGATTTGTTATAATAAAACTGTAGATAAACTTATTAAGAAGGGAAAAACTGCTATGGGACTTTTTAAGAAAGAAAACTGCGTTCTCTGCGGAGAAAAAACAGGAATGCTCGATAAGAAAACGCTCGACGGAAAGGTTTGCAAAAACTGCAGAAAAGAGCTTTCGGTATGGTTTGATGATTATAAAGGCTCCGATAAAGTTCTTCTTGAAGCGCAGATAGCCTTAAGAACACATGATGCAGCAATTGCAAAGGACTTTAACTTCGACAAGATTTTCGGTGAATACGGCGTAATTCTGATTGATGAAGATGCACAGAGATTTATTGCATTTCCGAGCACAAGTAAAGGACTTTTCGGCAATCAGCGCGATGTTAAATCAATTGACGATGTTATCGATTTGGGTCCCGATATTATCAATTTTGATATGGTTGAGGATTTTGAAATTGATATAACCGAAACAACAAGGGAAGAAAAATTCACCGAAAACGGCGAACAAAAAAGCTATAATCCTCCCCATATTCTCTATATGGAAACCTTCACCCTGAGAATGAAGCTCAACCATCCTTATATCAAGTCAATCTATATTCAGCTCAACGACGGCGCCGTTCAGATTCACAATATCGGCAGACGCCAGTGGACCGACCCGGGGCGAAAGCTTGCAGCGCATCTGCTCAATCTCCCCGGACTTGTTAAGGAAAATCAGCAGGCGGTTTACGACAACGAAACCCTGCTCAGCGCATTCCTTAAAAGTGACTACGAAATGCCCGATTATTCCTACGGCTTCAAATGCTCAATGAAAAACTGGGAAGAGGTTCAGCGCTATCATTACTACCTTGCAATGGCAAGAGAAATACAGGACATAATCAAAGGCAATGTTTTATAGACACAAATAGCAAATAAAATGTAGGGGAGGGTCTCCTGACCCTCCCGAATAACTATATACAGTATTCAATTCGGGCGGGTGTGGAAACTCGCCCCTGCTTTTTTATACAAACAGTAATCAAAGTTATAGGAGTATCTCATTTTTAGACTTGAGCACCCCCCTTATTATTTACCATTCTTTATCTTCATAAGGTGTTGATTCAACACCTTCATTTTGAAGTCGTTTAACCATTTTGTCAAGCTTTCCGCGCCACATATTTTTAAACCAATTTGTTTCACCAAACCATTTAACAATTGTTGGGCTGATTGCATAATATGTATGAATAAATGCTCGTCCGTACCAAGTTTTAGCAAGCTGATTATCTCTGTATCTGCGAAGCGTCCACACCTGTGGGCAGTCATAAGAGCCGTAAACTGCAGTTGCTACATAACAACCGCCGCCGCTTGGGGCGTCTTTTTCCTCAACCACAGCATAGGAAGAGTCATATTTGTTGATTTTTTTAGATATTCTCGACTGAGAATTCGCATCAAATAATTGAGCGTTTCTTGTGTTGATAAATTGTTTGTTTAAGTCAACTGCTTTTTTCCAAGCCTCAACAGCATAATTGCTATAATCCTTATCTTCCATGTCAAAGGTCGACTCGATACTGTCGCCGCAAAGCCACATAATGTTTGCTATTGCTAACGCTCTTTCTCTATCTTCATTGATGTTTTTTGTTGCTGAACTTGCACTTGAAATTGCACCCGTTACTCCTGTTAAAGCCATTAAGCCATTACCCGAATTTAATGACTTTCTGAATGCAAGAGAAGAGTCCATCAAAGAACTTGCAACCGTATAGCTCATATTTACTACATCATCTATTGCGTCTAATTGTTCTTGCTTATCTTCAACATAATCCTTTATTAGTTCAAAAATTGTTGGATTTGCATTTTTTATCTCTAACGCATAAGAATGCATTTCACCATTAGTCAAATTATCAAATTTGCAAATCATTGGAAAGAAAAGGGCTTCCCAACTATTTGGATTTAAGATACTTATTCTTTCATAATGCTTTATTGCAAGGTCGTAGTTTCCTGCTTTAATAGCGTTTCTTGCGGCAATTATTAAATTGTCAAGCTCATCGGATTTGTCAACCTTAACTTTCCCTTGATGTTCAACTATGATTTTATCCTGCATTACTTTTGTTCCGCAGTAATTACAGAAACCAAATTCTCTGCTGTCATCAAGCTCAATGTCTGCTCCGCAACCGGGGCATTTCAATGCTACCATTCCCATAAATAATACTCCTTTCAAAATAAAAAAATGCGCAGCCGAAGCTACGCACAAAAAACGCATTGCTCCAACTGTCGCCAAACAATTACACATAAATGCAGAAACACCATATGCAAATAAGAGCATGCATTTTTATCAAAAATGATAAAAATAGCATACGGATATTTCTGCTAAAATATTCGTTTGTGTAATTATTTGGCACCTCCATTGTAGCATTTTTCAATACAACAGTCAATAAAATATTAGTACTAATAATTAAAGGAAATGCATAATGCATTGTATGTTGTTTTTATATCTCTTGACTATATATGAAACAATAACTATAATATCATTATTGCATCTGCCCGTAGCATAATTGGATAATGCACTTGATTCCGATTCAAGCGATTGGGGGTTCAAATCCCTTCGGGCAGACCAGAAGCCTTTGTCTTTTGACAAGGGCTTTTACTTTTTTAGTATAAAGTCAAAAAATAAATATTCTATATATTTATGTTTAATATATTGACTAAAATCTGTCAAAATGTTAAAATATTAACAATGGAGTAATCCTGTGAAAAATTTATTGTGAGGTAGCAGTTATGGCAGATAAATTGTTAGGCTATGCACCCGAATGGACCTACGATGATTCAATTCCTGTTCGCGAGCCGATTATGAAGCTCGGCAGAATGATTACCGACAGGGTTCAGATTGTGCTCGGAACTCAGAAAATAACCAAGCAGGACCCCGAGTACTGGGCAGTTGCAACCATTTGTCCGACAGATGAAATGGCTGAGGTTGCTCTGCGAATGAAAAAGCGCCATCCGAGAACATTCGCGGATATGAAAAAGCTCGTTAAAAATATGAATATGAGCGATGAATATCTCGAGGATTTGCTTGCTCAGATGAGTGAAAACGGACTTATTGAATGGAACTATGAAAACCCCCAGCACGAAAAGCAGTGGGTTCTTCCTATGTTCGTTCCCGGTTCGGGCGAATTTTCAAATATGAATAAGGAGCTTCTTGATAAGCATCCCGAGCTTGGTCGTTTCTTCGAGAGAATGACAAGGCTTCCGCTTGAAAAAATCACCCCGATGGTGCCTCCCGGAGGCGCGGGAATCGGAATGCACGTTATCCCCGTTGAAAAGGCAATTGAAATGGAAAACGAGGCAATCGGCGTTGAAAAAATCTCCTATTGGCTCGATAAGTACGAGGGCAAATATGCCGCTTCTCCGTGTTCCTGCCGTTATTCAAGACAGACCTATGATGAAGGCTGTGCGGATGACCCCGAGGGATGGTGCGTTGCAATCGGCGATATGGCTGATTACGTTGTTGAAACCAAGAAGGGCGGTCACTACATAACAAAGGAACAAGCCCTTGAAATTTTCCGTCAGGGCGAGGAAAACGGCTTCGTTCACCAGATAACCAATATCGACGGCGCTGATAAGATTTTCGCAATCTGCAACTGTAATGTAAATGTTTGCTATGCTTTAAGAACTTCCCAGCTTTTCAACACCCCGAATATGAGCCGCAGCGCTTATGTTGCAAAGGTTAAGAAAGAAAACTGCGTTGCCTGCGGAAGATGCGTTGAGCACTGCCCTGCAGGTGCGCTCAAACTCGGTCAGAAGCTCTGCACAAAACAGGGCGAGATTGAATATCCCCGTCAGGAGCTTCCCGATGAGGTTAAATGGGGACCCGAAAAGTGGGAAGAGGAATACCGCGATAAGAATCGCATAAACACCCACGAAACAGGAACAGCACCCTGTAAGACCGCTTGTCCTGCCCACATTGCAATTCAGGGCTATCTTAAAATGGCAGCTCAGGGAAGATATGATGAAGCGCTTGCGCTTATCAAAAAGGAAAATCCGTTCCCTGCAGTTTGCGGCCATGTTTGTAACAAGCGCTGTGAAGAAGCCTGCACAAGGGGAACTGTTGACGAGGCAATCGCAATCGACGATGTTAAAAAATTCCTCGCTCACCGCGATATTGCAAACGAAACAAGACTTATTCCCAAGAAGGTTATTCCGAAGATTACCGTTGACGGCGTTTTCGACAGAGAAAAGGGCTTCACCGAAAAGGTTGCAATTATCGGTGCAGGACCTGCAGGACTTTCCTGCGCGTTCTATCTTGCTGAAAAAGGCTATCTTAATGTAACCGTTTTTGAAAAGAACGAAGAACCCGGCGGAATGCTTCGCTATGGTATACCGAACTACAAGCTTGAAAAAGCCGTTATCGACGCCGAGATTGACATAATCAAAGAAATGGGCGTTGAGATTAAATGCGGTGTTGAGGTCGGCAAGGATATAACTCTTGACGAGCTTCGCGCTCAGGGCTATCAGGCATTCTATATGGCTATCGGCGCTCAGGGCGGAAGAAAAGCAGGAGTTGACGGCGAGGATGCCGAGGGTGTTTTAACCGCTGTTGAATTCCTCCACGCTGCCGCTGAAAAAGAGG
>CAJOEV010000049.1 GCA_905233545.1 uncultured Eubacterium sp.
TTTTCGCTCGGAATATCAATAATGCCGACTGCCGTAAAATGAATTTTGACAGGCACGTGATACTTGCCGTCAATTTTTACTTTATGGAACACCTCAATCTTTGAAATGAGGGTATTAACCGTCTTTTCATCAAGCTGTTCAATGTCAGTATAATTACGAATAACCTTCAAAAAGGATTTAACATCAACGGCAGTTTGCTCTGCTTTTGCAAGAGCTTCTTTGTCGGCTTCAATCTGCTTTGCAAGCTTTTCCTGCTCTGCTTCGTAATTAGTCGCCATCATTGTGTATCTCGCGTCAGGCAAATTACCGAGGACGTGATCCTCATACACCTTCATAATCAGTTGGTTAAGTTCTTGTATGCGCTTTTCGGAATGCTCAATTCGCAACTTTGTCAGCTTGATGTTCGTCAGCATTTCCTCGTTATGCTTTTTAGCATACATATAAAGGAAAACCGGCTCATACTCAGTAACATACTTCACAACCTCTTTGACGGCTCTGGTTACAATTTCATTTACTGCAGATTCACGGATGTGATGAATAGAGCATTTGCCTCTGTTTTCCTTGTATTCGGAGCAACGGAAGAATACATTTTTGTCGGGTATGGATTTTGCTGCACAGAAATACATCTTTGCACCGCAGTCGCCGCAGAACATTTTACTTGTGTAAATGCTTTTTCTGCCTGTTGAGGTGTTGCGGCGACGATGGCTACGTATTTCCTGTACTCTGTTGTAAGTTTCCATATCAATAATTGCCTCCTGAGTGTCAGGAATAATCTGCCAATCCTCTTTGGGATTGTAAACACGGTCATGCACCTTGTAGCTGACGGTTGTTGTCTTGAAATTAACTGTACAGCCTGTGTATTGGATGTTTTCCAATATACCTCTGACAGTTGTTGCCCACCAGCGACAGGGTGGTACATTCAAGTTATTTCTTGTTTTCTCGCCTTTTGATAGCCAGTACGCAGTAGGGTTGAGTATTTCTTCACACTCAAGCTTCGAAGCAATTTTACCGATACCCAGACCTTGTAGGCATAAATCAAATATGTGGCGAACGACTTTAGCAGCATCCTCGTCAATAATCCATTGTTCACGATTATCTGGTGATTTCATATATCCGTAGGGAACGGCAGAAGAAACACGCTTACCTTCTGACGCTTTAATCTTCCAAACCTCGTGTATCTTTTTACTTGTTTCAGCGGCGTGCCATTCATTGAAGATGTTGTAAAAGGGCATCATTTCCATACCTGTTCCCTTAATGGTGTCAACATTTTCTTTGATAGCAATAAACTGAACACCGAGCGAAGGATACTTCACTTCAAGGTAATTGCCGGCTTCAATATAGTTACGGGCAAAGCGAGAGAGGTCTTTTACAATAACCGTGCCGATTTCGCCGCGTTCTATCATTGCTTCCATACGTTGAAAGTCAGGGCGGTTGAAATCCGTTCCCGTATAACCGTCATCAGCAAAGAACATGGTGTTCGTTATGCCGTTAGAATCGGCATATTCCTGTAATATTTTTCTTTGGTTCGATATGGAGTTACTCTCCATATCAATGCCGTCATCCTGAGAAAGACGGCAGTATAATGCAGTGATTTTGTTTGTTTTCTCGGTTCTTAACATTTTAACTCCTTTCTGTGCACCGAGAGTAGCATAAAGGGTGTAAGAGTTGTATTTCTCACACCCCAAATATACTCCTCCCTGTACACATTTTTCAATTATGCCGATTCCAAAATCAGTTTCTTTAACTGTGTCAGTAGTGATTCCTTGCCTTCAAGCGAGAAGTCGGCGCTGACATCGTAAACGGTGTTGTTATCCTCAATGGAAAACGTAATCTGCTGAGGTGCTTCAACAGCAAAAAGGTTGTTGTTAATCTCTGCCATATTATCGTGCCCCCCAATCCTGTTCGCGATGTCGCTTCAGATAACGCTGATAATGCTCAAGGGCTTTGATAATAAAGTCCTCGGTTTGTTTAGCGTTGTACTTTTTCGGCACATAGGAACGGATACGCTCGGAGGAAAGTTTTATCGTTTCACGCTGATTGGCTTTCTCCTGCGACATCAAATTTTCGATATACTCCATTGTCAGCCTGCCCTCACGCATTGCCTTGTGCATATGAAATGCCTGCGAATATGACGGCGTGCAGTTATCCCGTTCAATGATTTCAAGGAGCGCATACTGCACATTATCATCAAGATACGAAAGCTCAACACCTACAGAAAACGCAACCTTGCCCTCGTCCATCAAATCAAGCAGTTCGGGAATAAGGTAGGTCAAGCGGATGTACCTTTTTACCGTATCTTTGCTTGTGCCTTCTTGCTCGGCAATAACCTCGGTTGATAACTTCGGTGCAAATTGCTCCGAAGTTAAATTAGACCTTTTACCCTGATGATTAAGTGCTTCTGCTTTAAGCTTGTAGGCAAATGCTTTTTCACTTGGCAGAATATGCTCACGGTGCAGATTGCTGTCTACAAGCATAATTGCCGCTTCATCTCTGTTTACGGCATAAATATAGGCAGGAACTTCGGTAAGTCCTGCCTTCTGCGCCGCACGGAAGCGGCGGTGTCCCGATATGATTTCATATTCATCGGTTTTGTTTTCAAGAGGTCGCACAATCAGCGGCGACATAATGCCGTGCATCTGCACGCTCTGAATAAGGTTGTTCATTTCCTCGTTATCAAGGACTTTGTAAGGGTGTCCCTCAAACGGGTGGATTTTGTTAATTGAAATATTTTTCATCGTTCTTTATTCCTTTCGTCAAAATTAATTTGTTTGTTTCGTCTGTTTTTGAGCTTGGTTGGGAAGTGTCCGCTTTCAAGAGCGACCTCTTGCTTCATAAGTTCCTGAAGCCTTGGTGTTCTTTCTGCTATGCGGTCACATATTTTCAGCTCTTTTCTTAACGGAGTAATATACTCAGCTGTAAGCTCCTTGCCCTCCGCCTTGAGTATGCGCTCCTGTTCCGGAGTTTTTGCTCGCCTGATTTTGTTGCGTATATGCTGACGCTCTTCAATATACTCATTCATCAGGCTTTCAATTTTTTCTCTGCAAACAGAAAAATCCTCCGTGGTCACAATGTTGTGTTCACGGAGGAAATGGTATTCTTCAAGCGTATTATCCAGTTTTTGCACCTCAACTCGCATTTCAGGCGAGATGGGAAGCGGCTCAGTTCGGTCAACGTTATCGCCTCTGCACATTTTAATTATGGTTAGCATTAGTTCAAATAGCGCCGTAATTAAATCAGGCTCACTTTTCCTGTAACGATAAATCAGGAAGAAATACTGTCTTGGCTTTCTGTCAGGCGCACGTATTAAGCGGAAGCCGACCTCTTTGTGGTGTTGGTCTAACCGTTCCTTAATAGCGTCTTTGGTATAGTTTTTACCAAGACTGTCAATACGAACAGCCCTTTCCCAATCGGGAGTGATAACCGCAGGGTGCTCATAACGGAAATCTCTGACAAACCGGTAGCCGATACATTCCATATATGCCTTGAAATCAGCAACGAAAACAGTATTTGCAAGCGCTTCCTCCACATCGTGACGCAGCATATCTCGGTGTGTAATGATACCGTTCTTTTTCAGCCAGTAATCTTTCTTATCCCCACCGTAAAACGGAGCGTTTTCCAATACGGATAACTCACGGCTTTTGCATATTTCGTCAGATACTCTGCGAAGCTCCTTGTGGTCACCGATTTTGTTGCGGTATTTCTTACCGTCTTTGAAAGAAGTGCTATTAATAACAAAGTGGTTATGAAGATTATCGGTATTCAAATGGGTAGTAACCACGACCTGAAACCTGTCGCCCCACATACGCCTTGCAGTTTCAACACCGATTTCGTGTGCTTCTTTCGGAGCAACCTCTCCTGCACGAAAGCTTTGATATCCGTGATAAGCAACGACGGAGCCACGCTCTCCGTAACGCTTTTTAACAGCGTACATTTCCTCATAAGCTCGGTGCTTTGAACAGTTGATACCTGACACATACATCTGCTCATCGGTTTTCTCGCTGTTAGAAGCATATTTCAGCGTTGCAAATAAGTCCTCATCAAGAAACTTCTGCTCCATAGTTTTGTCAGGGTTTTCAGCATAGGTTAAGACATCCTTTAACCTCCCTCTGACGGGCCAGAAGCCTGTGGTTGCCACGGCATCACCTCCTTATCTGGGCGCACTAACGCTTGCTCAATCTCTGCAAGTAATGATAAAGACTTCTGATTCACCTCCGCCGAAAACGGTTCTTCGCACAGCATATCCAATTTCTCACAGAAATGATAAAAGGCGTCGGGTGGCACCGCTTTCGGTGCAAAGCCCAACGCCCTTTGACGGATATATTCACTTTGTCTCAGTCCGCAGCATTCAGCATTACGCTTTATTCTGCGTTTTTCTTTTTCCGTAACCGTGAAATATATTCCCGTTTGCTTTTGTTTTGATTTATTATCCATAAATTTACCTCCATAAATGCAAAAAGAGCCGATGAACTTTTACGCTCATCGGCTCTGTGTGTTGATATTATCTTTCTTGTTCTTGCTCACGTTCGCGCTTGCGAATCTTTTTGAGTGCCGTAACAAGAATTCTTTCATAGCGCTCTTTTATCATTGTTTTATAAAACTTTTTTTGGATATCGCCGATAAACGGGGTATCGTCAATTATTTTATAAACATCTCTTAAATTGATTTTAGACATAATTCTCTTCAGCGCAGCATTGCAATCCTTATCCTGCAGAGAGGTAATGAAGGTATAATAATTGATACGGCTTCCATTTATTCTAATGGATGAGGTAGGCATATCGTATACTCTTGCTCTCATCTCATCAGGGTCGCTCATTATTATTTCCATCATTTTCTCATCAGCTTGCGGATACAAACTACTGCCGCAGTCGTAAACGGGAGCTAATTCCATTTTGTCCGTAATCGGGTCATAAAGAAAGCCCCAGTTACCATTGTGTCTATCCCAGTTTCCTATCAAGCTATCAACAATAAACATATCCCAAAATCGTCTTTTCAGTTGAATCGGATCTATGGCAGCTTGTTCCTCAAAGGTTTCTTTAATATCGCTTAACTCGGTTCCTGTTCCGTTACCCTCTGAATCAATGATTTGATTCTTCAGGGATGCGAAATCTTGTAAAACCTTTCCGTTAATAGCAAAGTCCTTGCAGGCAACGACTATTTTTTCTACGCCCTTATTTGTTGTATAAGTTCCGAGAATTACCTCTTGAACAGGAACGCCTGCCAATTTGAATATCTTACATCCAAGATATTCGGCAATACAACTATTGCTGTAACTCAAGTCATCATTTCTCGGTGCTGCGGGAGGGAATTTTAACATATACAACTCACCGTCATATATAACGGAAATTTTACCGCCGTTAGCACCGGAGTATGCTTTGTTCCTTTTTTCAAGCTTAGTAAAATCAACAGCCAACTATATCGCCTCCTTTACTAGTCCAAGATATTTGCTACGTAAATACCACGCTTGGTCGGGGGATATCTCTCCACTGACCTCGGCTGTATTAATATCGCTTTGAAGCTCGCAATAATCACAATCATAACGAAGATACTTTTGACCACTTGCTTTCATTTTGATTGCGTTTTTCATATTATCCAAAGAAGCTTTCAAATACTTTGGCAATGCTGTTTCATAATGATTGTTTGAATCAGCCGCCTGCATAATATCTTCCATTGAGCAGTTAAGCGCTCTTGATAATTGCAAAACTGTTTTTGCATTACAGTTTTCAATAGAGCTTTTACCCGAACAAATATCTATAACTGTTGTTTTAGGAACGCCGCTTATTTGTGATAAACGATACATAGACATATTATTATTGTTTAATATTGTTTGTAAACTCATAATTTATCATCTCACTTTCTATTACCATTATATCGGTATACCGACCGTTTGTCAATTGTTGTTTATATTTTACTCAATACTGCTATAAAAACCTATAGTATCGTGCAAATATTAAACAATTATACGACATTACGAACATCGCCTTCAACGATATTGAATTGCAAAAATTCAGGAATAGCGTTCTTTAAGGCTCGTTCTATGATTTCGTTATTATTTGATGCTGCCGTAGCGCTTAATACGCTTGAAGGATAAATTGTATCATTTAGCTTTAACTTACGATACTGATTATATTCCTCACAAAGCGGCACATCGTTTTCGCGGCTGATATAGTCCACCATAGCAAGCAGATACAGACATTCGGGATACCAGCTTCTGTTATAATAGTCAATAATGTCCTTACTTTCTATTGTATCAATCAAAAAGTTGATATCGCCGAGTGCTTTAAGCTTATGGCACACATTGCTTTTGAACAATTCAAACGCAGGGCGAGGCGGAACATTAGTTGAATTATTCATATACTTCCTCCTTACAGACAACATTCATTATTCTGCTAATATAATACACCCAATGAGTACATTAGCCAAGTGTGTCGTTTGAAGCACAAAGGGTTTTAGGGAAAGGATTTCCCTAAAGAAATGCACGATGCTCTGCGGCGTGCGGCAAAAATATATATTTTTGCCCTGCTTGATAAAGTATGAGACACAGACACGGAGTGTCTGTCAACAACTCCTTCCGTGCCTCATTCTTTCTTATCATTGCTCTTCCAAACCTCTGAAATTAAGCGGCGCCATAATTGATGCCTTTCTGCTGTCAAAAATGATGATGTTTGTCTCTGCTGATTTTAGTGGTATCATTTTGCTGTGTTTATGACGGCATTGTTACAGCAATAGTGTACCCTAAAAATTCTTAAGGAAATCCATCATGTTTTCATCTGCTTGACTGTTATTCTCCTGCGGTACAGTTACCGTCTGTACCGTAGGCTGAACGGCTTGCGTCATACTGAGTAAATTGAGCAAAGGTACTAATGCTTTCAGATTTTCCTGAATCGTAGCAGTTACGGCATTAAGAAATCTGTTCTCCTGCTTTCTTTCTTCTGATAAAACAAGGTATTCGTTAATGGTGTGAATTGCCTCCCTGCTGATAGAAAGGTCGGTGCTTCGCAGATAATCATACGCCGTTTTGTCTGCTTCCTTGTCCAGATTAAAACGGATTTTCAGATTTTTAATACTCATACAAGACCTCCGTTCTTTGTGAGCTTGGTATATGCAATATACTCATAGCCCTTTGCCGTTGCGCAGATGTCGGAATTTATTACAACACGGTCTTTGTCATATTCTCCGAAATTGCGGATTAAACAGCCTCCACCGCCGACAACATACAACCTCATAAGCTTCGGGTTGTAATCATGCTCACGCAGCTTGCGAAAGATGCCTTCAGTGTACGCTTTTGCAGAAGATGTTATAACGCTCATATAACCGCTGTCAATATCTGCTGTACCCTTTTTGAGTATTTCCGTAATAATGCTGTCATCCAAATTGGTATGATACTTGCTCATCATCGCCTCACGGACTGCAAGGGTGCATTGGTATACGCCGTACTTTTCCGTAAACATACAGAGCATATCAGGCTTGCGGTCAGTAATTTTCAGCAGATTCATTGTTCCGTTACCAATATCACAGAGCATTGTGCTGCCTTTGAATTCTCCGAGCTTTTCTGCAATAGCGGCAAAGCCCTGCGGAAATACATCGGCACCGACTATTTCAATGTGGTAATCTGTTTTTCGGAAAGTGAAATCTACTGTTCTGTTTTGAAGCAGATAGTTAATGAACTCCTGCTTCTGCTGTGTTACCCAAGTCAAAGGTAAGCCTGCGGCGATGAATACCTTTGCCTCAGTAACTCGTTCACGGTATAGCTCTCTTGCAATAGCAGCAAGGGTAAGGACATAATAGTCCTCATCGGTGAACTTGTTCGCCGTGAATTCCTTGTGACCAACGCCTATGGAATAATAGCGGTTATTCCAGATAAGCAGGTCATTGGTAAATGCCGGCTCTGTGTCGCTGACAATTACGCCTGTCGGAAAGCAGCAGTTAGCGGTTTTAATATTACCGTAACCGTGATCAATTCCGATAATTTTCAAATTGTTAAATGCTTTCATTTTTCAACCTCCTAAATAATATTTTTGATACATTTAACGATAGTTTGTAGCGTCGCTACATAGGGTGCTCCCCTCCTTTCAATAAAGATATACTGCTAGAAGCACAAATTTGTGGGAGCAGTATTCATTTATTGAAATACTTTTCATTTTGTGTTAAAATGCATCTGTGAAGGAGTAATTCGTTATGAAACACAAGATTTATGAGCTGTCGGCTCGTATGATAATGCGTAATGCTAAGCTTAATAGCGATGGCGTTTATGAGTTTATCCTGTCCGAAAACGCAACAAAGAAGTGTATCAATCCTGCTTCTCCGCCGCAGGATGATTGCGCTTTGTTTTATCAAATTCAGCAGGTTATTGAAAACAATAAAAACATTCTCGGCGGTGCTGCAAATCATTTACACGATGTTTTAATCTATGTTGATTTCTCCCGTGTATTTGACAGACAACCTACACAGAAGAAATATATTGATTGGCAGAAGCAG
>CAJOEV010000050.1 GCA_905233545.1 uncultured Eubacterium sp.
AATTGTGATTTTTTCTTTATTCGCACAAAAAACGACACTCAAGCGTATGCAAGTGTGTCGTTTTTTCGTTTTTATGTCATTAACTTAATGACATTGGGCGAAAGGCTGGTTTTTTTATCAGGCGCTCAGCAGAAAACAGGGGAGGCTTTTCCGAGCTTCATATTATAAATAATATAAATTTTTTAAATAAAAGGTTGTATATTTTTGTTGACTGTGGTATTATACTATGGAACTATTATATAAATATTAAAATTTATATATAAATAGGAGGGAAGAGATTATGTACTCAGATTATTATGATTCAATTGGTAAGGTAAGAGAAACCGACAGTGAGGTTGCAGATGCAATGGCGCTTGAACTCGGCAGACAGCGCGAGAACATTGAGCTTATTGCTTCCGAAAACCTTGTTTCGCCCCAGGTTATGGCTGCTATGGGTTCGGTTTTAACAAATAAATACGCAGAGGGTTATCCGAACAAGCGCTACTACGGCGGTTGTCAGTATGTTGATGTTGTTGAGCAAATCGCAATCAAAAGAGCGTGTGAGCTCTTCGGCTGTGATTATGCCAATGTTCAGCCCCATTCGGGTGCTCAGGCAAATGTTGCGGCATATTTTGCACTGATTCAGCCCGGTGACACGGTTATGGGCATGAGCCTTGACAACGGCGGTCACTTAACCCACGGTTCACCCGTTAATATCTCGGGTAAATATTTCAACTTCGTTCCCTACGGTGTTGATGACAACGGATATCTTGATATGAAGGAGTTCAACAAACTTGTAATCAAGAACAAGCCCCGCCTTGTTGTTGCAGGCGCTTCTGCATATCCAAGAGAGATTGATTTCAAAACTATGGCTGATATTGCCCACGCAAACGGCGCAATGTTTATGGTTGATATGGCTCATATTGCAGGACTTGTTGCTGCAGGACTTCACCAGTCACCCATACCGTATGCCGACGTTGTTACAACAACAACCCATAAGACATTAAGAGGTCCCAGAGGCGGACTTATCTTAACAAATAATGAGTACATTGCAAGAAAAATGAATTCCGCAATCTTCCCCGGAACTCAGGGCGGTCCGCTTATGCATGTTATCGCCGGTAAGGCTGTTTGCTTCGGCGAAGCGCTTAAGGACGACTTCAAAGAATACCAGCAGAGAGTTATCAACAACGCTCAGGCTCTTGCAAAAGGACTCACTTCAAGAGGTCAGAATCTTGTTTCGGACGGAACCGATAACCATCTCTGTCTCCTTGATTTAAGAGGAACCGATGTAACGGGCAAGGAGCTTGAGGCAAGACTTGACGAAGTTCACATCACTCTTAATAAGAACACAGTTCCAAACGAGCCTCTTTCACCGTTCGTAACAAGCGGTGTCCGCATCGGTACTCCCGCTGCAACAACAAGAGGTCTTAATGAGGCTGATTTTGATAAGATAGCAGAGTTTATTGATCTTGCAGTTAAAGATTTCGACAATAAGAAGGAGTACATCACTTCCGGCGTTGCCGAAATTTGTAAAAAATATCCTTTGTATGAATAATGGCTGATAAATTATGAAAATTATACTTATCCGCATTCTAAAGATTATTCTTCGAGTAATCTATGCGCCTTTAACACTTTTAAAATCTAAAAAAAGAATAGTATATCTCTCGCGCCAGAGCAATGAAAAGAGCCTTGATATGCGCCTTCTTGAAAGTGCAATAAATGAGCAGTGCGGTGAAATCCAGCAGGTTTTCAGACTCAGAATGCTTGAAAGCGGAGTTGCTGCAAAAATCAAATACGCTTTCGGTGTTATCGGTGATTTGTATTATCTTGCAACCTCAAAGCTTGCGATTGTTGATACATATTCGCTTACGGTTTCCTGCATTCACCACAGAAAGAGCATAACCATAATTCAGATGTGGCACGCTCTCGGCGCAACAAAGAAATTCGGTTGGCAGTCAATCGGAACAAAAGAGGGAAGGGATGAAAAACTCGCAAAAGCCCTTTCAATGCATAAGAATTATGATTATGTTATTGCTCCGAGTAAGGAAACTGCAAAATTCTATATGGAAGCCTTCAATGTTGATGAGAGCAGAATTAAAATCTGTCCGCTTCCGAGAGTTGACTACATAACCGACGGTATTGCCAAAACAGGTGAGTTTTACTATAACAATCCCGGTGCAAGCAATAAGAAGGTTGTTTTATATGTTCCGACCTTCAGGGACAGAGAGGAATACATAACTCAGGTTCTCAAAACCGAATTTGAGGACCATGAGGAATTTATGCTTATTATAAGCCCACATCCGCTTTCAAAGGTTAAAAAGGATGAAAAATATCTTCCCAACGGCGATTTTTCATCAATCGACCTTATGAAGCTTGCCGATGTAGTTATAACCGACTATTCCGCGTGTGCATATGAAGCAGCGCTTATGATGAAGCCTCTTTATTTCTTTGTTCCCGATTATAACGAGTATCAGAAGGACAGGGGACTTAATGTCAATCTTTATGAAGAAATGCCCGGTGCAGTTTTTGACGATGCCCAAATGCTTATTTCTTCAATTAATAATGATGAGTATGATTTCAATTCACTTTATATATTCAAGGAAAAGTATGTTGAAAATGTAAGAACGGGCAACACCGATAATCTTACAAAATTTATAAAAGAATTATTAGGTGAGTAAAGTTGAAAAGAGTTTTAACCTATGGAACATTTGATTTGCTCCATTACGGTCATATAAATCTTTTAAAAAGAGCAAAAGAGCTTGGTGACTATCTTGTTGTTGCGCTGTCAACGGATGAGTTCAACGCCCAAAAGGGCAAGGTTGCATACCACAGCTATGAAACAAGAAAAAAGATGCTTGAAGCAATCAGATATGTTGACCTTGTTATTCCCGAGAAAAACTGGGAACAGAAGCTGAGCGATGTCAAGGATTATCACATTGATGTTGTTGTTATGGGCTCCGACTGGAAGGGCAGCGATAAGTTTGATTATCTCAAGGACTATTGTGAGCTTGTTTATCTCGACAGAACTCCGGGTGTTTCAACAAGCAGAATCAAGGATGAGCTCGGACTAAAGGAAGCAGAAAAAGGTAAGGACCAGTTACCCGAATGAGTTATAAATTATCAGATAATTTTTCGAATATGAAGCCCTCGGCAACGAGGGAAATATTGAAGGTGACAAGTCAGCCCGGGATGATTGCTTTTGCGGGCGGCTCACCCGATACAGATGCATTTCCCTGCGAGGAAGTTAAACAGCTTTCCTCGCAGATTTTAAATGAAAACCCTGTTTCAGCGCTTGTTTACGGCGTTTCCGAGGGCTATGAGCCTCTCAGAAACTATGTTAGAAGATGGCTGTATAAAACCGAAGGTATTAATTTCAACAACAGTGATGTCATCATAACCTCGGGCGGAACTCAGGCAATTGACCTTGCAACGAGAGTTCTCACTGAAAAAGGGGACACTGTTATTTGCGAAGAACCTTCGTTTATCGGCTCGCTGAACTGTTTTCGTTCCCACGGCTGTAATATTGTCGGCGTCGGCATTGATGACGACGGAATGAATATGGAAAAACTTGAAAAGGCGATTGCGGAAAATCCGAATGCAAGATTTATCTATACCATTCCGAATTTTCAGAATCCCGGCGGAACAACACTGAGTCTTGAAAAGCGCAAAAGAATGTATGAGCTTGCAAGGGATAATAACCTTATAATTCTTGAGGACGACCCATACGGCAAGCTGAGAACAGCGGGCAAAAGCCTTCCGACAATCAAGAGTTTTGATAAAGACGGAATTGTTATTTATGCGGGTTCATTTTCAAAGATTCTCGCCCCGGGAATAAGAGTTGCCTATGCAGCTGTTCCGAATGAGATTATTCCTGCTTATACCATTGCAAAGCAGGTTTCCGATGTTCACACGGGCGTTTTAAATCAGATGATTGTTCAGCGTTGGTTTGAGCAGTATAATGTGGATAAACACATAAAGGAAATTCAGAAAATCTATCGCAGAAAGCTGAATCTTATGTGCGATTGCCTTGATGAATACTGCTCTGATTTCATAAGCTACGTTCGTCCCGAGGGCGGGCTTTTCATCTGGGCAAAGCTCGATGATAAAATTGATATGATGCAGTATGTTAAAAAACTGCTTGAATATAAGGTTGCGGTTGTTCCGGGAACAGCATTTATGATAGATGAAACCGCACCGTGTCAGTATATACGCCTTAATTTCTCAACTCCGAGGGATGAGGATATTGTTAAGGGCGTAAAACTAATGGCAAAAGCCGTTAACGAGTGAAGAATGAAGAGTTAAGAGTGAAGAGTTGAGGGTGGACTCCGTCCACACCTAATTCTATTGGAGAGTTAAACAAATGGCAGAAACAACAGAAAGAAAAAAGAGAAGCTTATCGCTGATTCAGCCGACCTCAATACCCACTCTGGGAAATTATCTCGGAGCAATGAAGGGCTGGCCGACATTTCAGCAGGATTTTGATACAGTATTCGGCGTTGCCGATTTACATTCAATAACAGTCCGTCAGGAGCCTGCAAAGCTCAGAGAGCAGACAACTCAGCTCTATGCAATGCTCCTTGCTCTCGGACTTGACCCCGATAAGGGAATTGTTTTTATTCAGAGTCATGTTCCCGAGCATTCCCAGCTTGCATGGCTGCTCAACTGCTACACCCAGTTCGGTGAGCTTAACAGAATGACTCAGTTCAAGGATAAGTCGGCTCAGCACAGTGATAATGTAAACGCAGGACTTTTTACATATCCCTGCTTGATGGCTGCGGATATTCTGCTCTATCAGGCTGATGTTGTTCCCGTTGGCGCAGACCAGAAACAGCACCTTGAAATTGCAAGGGATATTGCCGAGCGCTTTAACGGTATTTACGGAAATGTTTTCACAGTTCCCGAGCCGTATATTCCCAAGGCAGGCGCAAGGGTTATGAGCCTTCAGAATCCAACATCAAAGATGAGCAAATCCGACCCGAATCCAAAGGGAACGGTTTACTTAACCGATGAGCCGAATGTTATTATGAAGAAGTTCAAATCCGCAGTAACCGACAGCGAGATGAGCGTTCGCTATGCAGAAGGCAAGGACGGTATCAACAACCTTATGACAATTTATTCCGTTATTACGGGAGACAGCCTTGAAACAATTGAGCACGATTTTTCTGGCAAAGGCTACGGCGATTTCAAGAAGGCAGTCGGTGAGGCTGTTGTTGAGGAGCTTGCTCCCGTTCAGAAGAAGTATAACGAGCTTATGAAGGATAAGGCATACCTGAAAGAGTGCTGGACAAACGGTGCAGATATTGCTTCCCGTGTTGCAGGAAGAACACTCGGCAAGGCAATGAAGAAAATAGGATTTGTTGCTAAATAAAGCTGCGAGTTTCGAGCCACGAGTTCCGAGTTTTCGGTTTCTCGCTGTGCTCGGTCAATAAAAAGGGATGAAATTATGTTAAATATTATTCCTTACCCGAAGAGTGCAACCAAAAAAAACGGCGTTTTTGTTTTTGATAAAAACCAAGAGTATAGCAGTGATTTCGATTTACCTCTTGTAAACGAATATTTCACTTTTTCAGATAGCGCAAATATCAGCTTTAATACTGATGAAACGCTTAAAGAAGAGGAATATAAGCTTAGTATTACTGAAACACAAATAAAAGCTTTTTCATCAACAAAAACGGGCGCATATTATGCTTTTATTACCCTCAGACAGCTTATTGACAAGGGCAAAGCACCTTGCTGTGAGATTGAGGATGAGCCGTATTTTTCATGGCGCGGAATCAATATTGACGAATCACGCCATTTCTTCGGCGAAGAGCAGATTAAAAGAATCATTGATTATATGTTCTTTGAAAAGCTCAATGTTCTTCACTGGCATCTTACCGATGACCACGGCTGGAGACTTGAGATAAAGAGATATCCGCTTTTAACCGAAATCGGCTCAAAGCGCACCTACACCCAGACGGGCGGTTGGAAGAGCTTCAAATATGAAAAGAAGGCGCACGGCGGATTTTACACTCAAGAGCAGATTAAGGATATAATTGCATATGCAAAGGAGATGGGAATAACAATTGTTCCCGAAATAGATTTTCCTGCCCACTGCCTTTCTGCAATGGCAGCGTATAACGAGCTTATGTGCTTTCCGAAAGAGCAGAAGGTTATAGGTCATTTTTCCTGGGAATTCGGAAGAAAGATTCTTAATGAGGAAAGGGGCAACAAAACCCTTTGTGTCGGCAAGGAATCAACTTTTGATTTTGTTTTCGGCGTTCTCGGCGAGGTATGCGAGCTTTTCGAATCTGGTTATATTCATATTGGCGGTGACGAAGCACCCCACAGCGAATGGGAGCTCTGCGAAAACTGTCAGCGAGTTATCAAAGAAAACAATCTTAAAAACGAAACCGAGCTTCAGGGTTATTTTGAAAACCGAGTTTTTGCATTTCTAAGGGAAAAGGGAAAAATCCCGATTGGCTGGAATGAAATCGCAAGCGCGAAAAACCTTGATATAAACGATAAAAAGGCTGTTGTTCAGTATTGGACGCCGAGACGGGATAAAAACGCCGAAAAATATGTTAATTCGGGCGGCAGTATGATTTTATCAAATCATCAAAGCTTTTATTTCGATATGACATATGCTCAGTATCCGATAGGAAGAACATATAATTATGACCCCGCAAAATTCGGAGTCAACAGCGAGAATCTTTCAAATGTTCTCGGCGTTGAGGGCGAATTCTGGAGCGAGTGGATATGCGACAGGCGCAAGCTTGAAATGCAGATGTTCCCAAGACTTTTTGCACTGAGCGAGGTTGCGTGGCTCCCGAAGGATAAGCGCGATTATAATAGCTTTAAAAAGAGATGGAATTCAAAAAAGCCCGCTTTAAAAGAGCAGGGAATAAACTATGCCGAAGACAGTATTGCATTTGCAAAAAACAAGTTTCTTTCGGCTGAAATATTATACAAATTCACTCATGGGAATCCTTACCTTGAGGTTGAATTAAATGATAAATACAAGCATAAGGAGAAAAAACAATGAAATTCAGTGATTTTCCAAAGGCAGTGATTAAAGAAAATGTTGACTGGTCGGTGCGCGAGATAACAAATGTTATCAAGAGATACGGACCCCGTGAATCAGGCAACGAAAACTGTCTTGCAGCTCAGAAACACATTAAAAAAGAAATGGACACTTTCTGTGACGAAACAGGCTTTGAAGAATACAAGATGAATCCAAAAGCATTTCTTCACTTTACAAAAACCGTTTCGCTTCTTACATTTATTGCAATAAACGTCTGTATGCTCTTAACATTTTTAAACGTTTTTACAAATGTTGGAAGCTATGACTTCTTTGTTCCGCAGATTATTGTCGGTGCAATTGTTATCTGTTCGCTTCTTATTGCAGGACTTCAGCTCACATTATATAAACCCTTCTGTGATATTTTCTATAAGAAAAAGGACGCGCACAATTTCTATGCAAAGCGTCTGCCGAGGGGCGAAATTAAGAAAAGAATAGTTATCTGCGGTCATATTGACGCTGCTTATGAATGGCGCCACACCCGCTACAGCACAAAGAAAATTCATCTTATGTTCCCCTTAATGGCGCTTACAATCGGCTCGCTCATAATCTCCGCAATTATTGCAATCATCTGCTTTATTGCAGGCTTTGTTGATATGGGCGCATTCGGCGACTTTATGACGAACTACAGCTATTTCTTCCACTGCATTACTGCATTTGCAATGGTAACACTTTTCTTCTATGTTGATTTCAAAACAATTGCTCCAGGTGCAAACGACAATCTGACCGGAACATATGCCGCGGTAAGCGCGCTTCGTATGCTTGATATGGCAGGAGTAGAGCTTGAGAACACAGAGGTCGTTGCTCTTATCACCGACGGTGAGGAAGCAGGACTCAAGGGAACAAAGGCATGGGCAAAGGCTCACAAGGATGAATATGCTAATTCAGACGTTAAAACCGCCGTTCTCTGTGTTGACACACTTGCCGATGAGGGCTTCCTCAACGTTTATGCAAAGGATATGAATTCTCTTGTCAAAAACGATAAAGAATTTTCCGAGCTTGTTCTTGAAGCAGGCAAGGAAGCAGGCAACGAGGATATGAAGATAGCAAGCATCTTTATGGGCGCTTCCGACGCTGCCGCATTTTCTCAGGCAGGCATTGCCGCAACCTCACTTGCTGCAATGGACCCGTCACCCGCATACTATTATCATAATACAAGAGATAACTACGACATACTAAATCCCGAAATGATTGAAAAGGGATACAGCACGGTTATTTCAGCAATATTAAAATTTGACGAAGAATAAAAACAGGGGCTTGCCCCTGTTTTTAATTGAGAATTTAGAATTGAGAGTTGAGAATTGCGGTTACTCGCTGCGCTCGAACAATAATTAGAATCGGAGCGAAGCGACCCGCTCAGGAGAAACTATGACAAACAAACAGACTAAACTTAATCTCTTCCTCCTCGCATTTGCGGCTTTAATCTGGGGAACGGCTTTTGTTGCTCAGAGCGAGGGCGGGGACATAACAGGACCGTATACCTTCACATGTATTCGCTATTTTATTGGCGCGGTAATTCTTCTTCCTGTTATAAAAATAGGCGAAAAGACGAATTTTTACGGCGGCGGAAAACCGAAAACCGATGAGGAGAAGAAAACCCTCAGAATTGCAGGTGTTTGCTGTGGACTATGTTTAACCGTTGCAACCGTTTTGCAGCAGGTTGGTCTTTACTACGGAACAACCGCAGGCAAGGCTGGATTTTTAACGGCATGCTATATTATTCTTGTTCCGATATTAGGACTGTTCATAAAGAAAAAATGCCCTAAAATAGTCTGGGCAGCAGTTTTTATAACTCTTATAGGACTTTATCTGCTTTGCATAAACGGCGAGTTCAGAATGGAGGGCGGAGATATTCTCACGCTCATCGGCTCGCTTGTATGGGCAATGCATATTTTAACAATCGACCACTTTATGATAAAGAAGGTTGACCCTGTTCGTCTGAGCTCGAGGCAGTTTTTCGTGGTGGGAATAATCAGCGCATTTCCGATGTTTTTCATTGATATGCAGGGCGATTTCACAAAGGTTATTCCCGCCGTTGCAGTTGCGCTTTCGGGCAAGGCTCTTATATCAATTCTCTTTGCCGGCGTTATGAGCTCGGGAGTTGCATTCACGCTTCAGATTATCGGACAGAGGGGCGTCAACCCGACCGTTGCGTCGCTTATAATGAGCCTTGAAAGCGTTTTTTCGGTGCTTGCGGGCTGGATAATCCTCGGCGAAAAACTCAGCCTTAAAGAAGCAATTGGATGCGTTTTGATATTCGGGGCAATAGTGCTTGCACAGCTGCCGACTGATAAGTTAAGAGTGAAGAGTGAAGAATGAAAAATTTCGGGTCGCTTTGCTCCGATTTATAATTATTGTTTGAGCGAAGCGAGTAACCGCAACTTTTATCTTTTAACTATTAACTATTCACTATTCACTATGAAAAAAGAGCCAGACGGCCAATGTCATTAACTTAATGACATTGGCCTCTCGGCTCTTTTTTATTTCATCAATTTAACAAGTACTGCTTTCTGTGCGTGCAGTCTGTTTTCGGCTTCGTCGAAGATTTCGTCTGCGTGTTCTTCAAATACCTTTGCGGTGATTTCTTCCTCACGGTGAGCGGGGAGACAGTGAAGAACCATTGCGTCGTCCTTTGCAAGCGCCATAACGCTGTCGTTAATCTGGAAGTTTTTGAAAATCTTTTCTCTTTCATCCTTTTCTTCCTCCTGACCCATTGAAGCCCAGACATCAGTGTAGAGAATATCGGCATCCTTAACGCACTCTTCAATATTGCTTGAAACGGTGAGGGTGCCTTTTTCTTTTGCCCATTTAACAAGCTCGGCATCGGGCTCATAGCCTTCGGGGCAGGCAATGGCGCATTCCATTCCCATAATAATTGAGCCTGCGATGAGTGAGTTTGCCATATTGTTACCGTCGCCGACAAAGCAGAGCTTTAAGCCGTCGAAGCTCTTTTTATACTCTCTTATTGTCATTAAGTCGGCAAGCACCTGGCAGGGATGGCAGTAGTCAGTAAGTCCGTTTATAATCGGAATAGAGCCGTACTCAGCCAAATCCTCAACCTCTTTCTGAGCAAAGGTTCGAATCATAATTCCGTCAAGATAGCGTGAGAGAACTCTTGCAGTATCCTCAACAGGCTCGCCCCTTCCGATTTGCAAATCTCTTGATGAGAGGAAGAGCGCCTGACCGCCGAGCTGATACATTCCTGTTTCAAAGCTTACGCGGGTTCTTGTTGAGCTTTTCTGGAAAATCATACCAAGAGTTTTGCCCTCAAGATAGTGGTGGGGAGTGCCGTTTTTCTGCTCGAATTTGAGCTGGTCGGCAAGGTTTAATATATCAAGTATTTCTTTTTTGGATAAGTCCTGAAGTTTAAGCAGATGTTTCATCTTCAATTACCTCCCTGAGTATGTTAAGTCCCTCGTCGATAACATCATAGCCGATGTTGAGCGCGGGTAGAAGTCTTATTTTATTATGATGAGCGGTTAAAACAAGAAGTCCTTTTTCAAGGCATTTCTTTGCAACGTCCGAAGCGTTTTTATCGCTTTCAATACCAATCATAAGTCCAAGTCCGCTGAGACTCTTGACACCCTTGATTTCAGAAAGCTTTCCTCTTATGTATTCGCCTTTTTCGTTGACCTCTTTCAAAAAGCTTTCATCAATTCTTTTAACAACGCTGATTGCGCCTGCACAGGCAATCGGATTTGCGCCGAAGGTTGAGCCGTGAGTACCCGGGGTGAGTGTGTTTTCACATTTTTCGCCGAATAAAACAGCGCCGATGGGAAGTCCGTTTCCAAGTCCCTTTGCGGTTGTAACTATATCGGGATTGATACCGAAATACTCATATGAGAAGTATTTTCCGCATCTTCCGTTACCCGTCTGAACTTCGTCAACAACAATCAGAATGTCGTTGTCAGAAGCAATTTTTTTGATTGTTTCAACAAATTCAGCTGTTAAATTATTAACTCCGCCTTCGCCCTGAACACATTCAAACATAATCGCACAGACATCGTCTGTAATCATATTTTTCAGCGCCTCGCTGTCATTGGCAGGGCAATATTTAAAGCCTTCGGTGAAGGGGTGGAAGATTGTGTGAAATTCATCCTGACCCGTTGCCGCAAGGGTTGTTATTGTTCTTCCATGGAAGGAATCGCCAAGTGTTATTACCGTGCTTCTTCCTTCGCCGTATTTATCAAAGGAATATTTTCTTGCAAATTTGATTGCACATTCATTTGCTTCGGCACCGCTGTTTGCAAAGAAAACCTTTTTAAGTCCTGTTTTTTCACAGAGAAGCTGAGCAAGCTCGGCGCAGGGCTGGGTGTAGTAAAGATTGCTGA
>CAJOEV010000051.1 GCA_905233545.1 uncultured Eubacterium sp.
AAGCTCTTCTTTACATACTGAACAGTATACAACCTCGTCATATGAACCTTCTGCATCATATGTTGCTGCTACTTCATTCTCTCTTACAGCTTCACCGGGTGTATGACCTGTTGCATCAATGGTCTTTGCTTCTCTTGAAAGCTCTTCTTTACATACTGAGCAATAAACAACCTCATCATATGAGCCCGCTGCAGTACATGTTGCTGCTACTTCATTTTCTCTTACAGCTGCTGCAGGTGTATGACCTGTTGCATCTGTATAGTCGCCCGTATAAGTGTCTTTACATCTTGAGCATGTATATGTTGTGTAGCCCTGTTCTTCACATGTGGGAGCGGTTACTACAGCTTCATAATTATGTCCGAGCTCGTCAATTTTCTTGCTTTCTCTTGAAATTTCATCACCGCATACCGTACACTTAACAACCTCATCATATGAGCCTGCTGCAGTACATGTTGCTGCTACTTCATTTTCTCTGGTTGCTGCGCCGGGAGTATGCTCAAGCTGAGCAATTGTCTTGGTTTCTCTTGAAATTTCATCACCGCATACCGAGCATTTAATAACCTCGTCATATGAGCCTGCTGCTTTACAGGTTGCATCAACTTTATTCTCTATAATTGCTGTTGCAGGTGTGTGGTCATTCTTTGCAATTTCATCTGTTGTTGTTGCACCGCAAACGCTGCAGGTGTATGTCATTATACCTGTTTCGGTACAGCTGGGCTTCTTAGTTACTTTTGCGATTGAAAAATCATGGTCAGCAACTGTAGAAACAACCTGATATGTTGCATTTCCTACAACAGTTTCAGTGGGCTGAGAATCCCATGCATATGTTGTATGATTTGTTTCGCCTACAACTGTTTCGGGAAGATCGGGAGCAACTAATTCAGCGCCCTTTGCATATGTCTGCGAAGAAATAACGCTGCCGTCCTCATTCTTGAATGTAACGGTTACGATATTTTCGTTCTTGCCCATAAAGGTCATCTTCATTGAGCCGGGGTTGCTTCCGTTGGGAGCATAGGTTGTTGCGTTTGCTTTAGCAAGACCTTCGCTCTTCTTTGCGAAGAATGAAGCACCGTTAAGCTCGTCATCAATTGATCCGTCGGGATCCTGAAGTGCGAACTGAATCGGACCTTCGCCTGTAATCTGGAATACGAATGTTGCAACGATGAATTTGTTGTTGTAGGTGTAGCCATTGGTTTCGTTGTATGTTCCGTCTTCAATATTGAAGAAGCCGTTTGAAGCATCTACTGAGCTAACGTCAACATGGTCACCTGAGCAAACAAGAGTCGCGGTCATCATATCGTCGCTCCAGCCGTCGTCTGCAACAGCAGCGGGGTCAGCCTGGATGCAGCTTAAGTCACCGATTAAGGTGTCGTTCATTCCGGGATAGAGGCTTGTGCCGTCTTTATCGCCTGCTGAGAATTTTGCAACAGGGCTCTTAAATCCTACAATCTCGGTTGCGTCTTCGGGAGCAACACCAAAAGCATATTTGGTTGTTTTACCTGATTTGTAGGAATAAAGGCCTGCAGGAGTGATGTTGTCTGAAAATCTGATGTTAACATTACCTGATGCAGCAATATCAACATTATCAAATCTGATTGTTACTGCGAAAACATCGCCTTCACCGAGATTCCAATCCGAATCAACAGTTTCTGATTCCCAATAGGTATTGTAGGTGTTGATGTCTTCTTTTGTTGCTTTAAGGGTTCCGTTTTCAGCATCATACTGAATCGGGAATGCCTTTAATGCTGAAGCCTCATAGCATGTTGCGGATGAAGCCTCTTTAACTGTTGGGTCTGTTTCGTCTTCAGCATTAAAAAATGATGAAAACTGAAGCTGAATGTCGGGATTATAATCTCCGACAGCTGCCAATGCCGAGAAAGGCATTGAGAAGGCAACCATGAGTACTGCAAGTAAACATGCGATTACCTTTTTAAATGATTTTTGCATAATTTTACCTCCATAAAATTAAAAAATTTTTCACTTTGTATTTTATAATAAAAAGAAAGTTATGTCAATACCCTCTATATTTAAATTGACAACTGTGATAATAAAATATATAATATTTTATAGGTATAAAAGTAAAAATTTGATTGACAAAGGAGCAAAAATGGACAATCTTTCCGTCAAGAACAATGAAATAATCTATAAACGAAACGAAGACTTAATCCGTATCACTGCATGCGCCGAAAATTCGCTTCGTTTTGAGTCGTTTCCGAATGGTGAATACCATGAAGAAAACTTCACATTAATACCGAAAGCACTTGATTTTGAAATCAGCGAAAACGAACACTTTATTGTAATAAAAAACGGCGCTCTTTCGGTTAAGCTTGAAAGCCGCGGCAAGGTTACTTTTTATAAAAACGACGCTCCGTTTCTTGAAGAAAAGCACGAGCTTGCATTTGATTCAGGTTTCAGATTTTATGAGAGCAACGATAACGGAACATACTATTCAAGGGTTACTTTTGAGCCGAATGAAAACGAGCATTTTTACGGACTCGGTCATGAAGCAAGCGGTCAGTTCGACTTAAAAGGAAGCTCCTTTGATTTGCGCCATGTCAACGCAAAGTGTTCAATTCCCTTTGTTTATTCCTCCGTTGGCTACGGTTTTCTCTGGAATAATCCCTCAATCGGAAATGTTGAGCTTTCAAACAACCGAACACGCTGGAGCTCTTTTGCAACAAGAAAAATCGACTATGTTGTTATCCTCGGAAATCCGAAATCGGTTGCAAAAACGCTTGCAGACCTGACAGGGCACGCACCCGTTATGCCCCACTGGGCAACAGGCTTCTGGCAGAGCCGTCTCAGATACGAAACCCAGGAGGATTTGCTTGAGGTTGCAAGGCGATATAAAGAAGAAAACATTCTGCTTTCAGCAATCATATGCGATTATTTTCACTGGACCGAGCAGGGCGATTATAAGTTTGACCCGCAGTACTGGCACGATGTTAAAGCAATGGCAAACGAGCTTCACAAAATGGGAACAAAGCTTGTTGTTTCAATGTGGCCGACCATAAACGAAAACAGTGAAAACTATGATTTTATGCTAAAAAACAATATGCTGATTAAAACAAAGGACGGCACGGGAAAGGTTTTCAATTTCTACGGTCCTCAGGCTGAAATTGATGTAACAAACCCGAAAACAAGGGAGTTTGTTTTTGCTAAGCTTAAAGAAAACTATCTTGATAACGGCGTTGATGCGCTCTGGTTTGATGAGGCTGAACCCGAAATTCATCCCGAGCATTTCAAGGACTTAACTCTACATATCGGCAGGGGTGATGAATACGGTCTGATTTATCCCTATTACTACTCAAAAATGGCGTATGAAGGATTTAAGCAGATAAGAGATGACGAGCCGGTTACGCTGACAAGATGCGCTTATCTCGGCTCACAGAAATACGGCTCTTTGGTGTGGAGCGGTGATATTCCTTCAACTTTCGAAAGCCTTTGCGAACAGGTTAAAGCAGGGCTGAATATGTCGGTTTGCGGTATTCCCTGGTGGAACACTGATATAGGCGGATTCTGGGGCGCAGATACGCTCAGCGACGATTTCAGAGAGCTGATTGTACGCTGGTTCCAATACGGAGTTTTCTGCCCCGTTATGCGCCTTCACGGCAATCGCAACCGTCACGGCGAAAAGAAAAGAGATGTCAAAGAAGCTTCGGGCGACCCGAACGAAATCTGGAGCTTCGGCGAGAGAAATTTCGAAATTCTTAAAGATTTGGTTTTTCTCAGAGAACGCCTCAGACCATATATTGAAAAGCATATGAAAATTGCATCCGAAAAGGGCTATCCGATTATGCGCCCGATGTTTTTCGATTTCCCCGAGGACGAAAACTGCTACAAACTCGGTGAGCAATATATGTTCGGCGACGACATATTATTTGCTCCCATCGTCAGAAAAGGGCAAACCGAAAAAACGGTATATCTTCCCGAGGGCGAATGGATATTAACCAAAACAAAAGAAAAATTCACCGAAGGCTTCCATAAAGTTACAGCCGAAATCGATGAATTTATAGCATTTGTTAAATCTGATTCCGATGTAATAGAATGTTTTTAAAAAGCATTAAAAAATCCCGCACAGGTACGAATTCCTATGCGGGATTTTTACTATCATCTGCTCAAAAATCACTCGTTTTGATATTTGTCTATAATCGGATACAGCTTTGAATACGGGTCATCTATCATTTTAAGTTCAGTGTCAAATTGAAGAATTTTGTTCTGCTCATTTGTATATCTGTTCCACTGCGGTAAATCAGTTCCGTTCGGATTTCCCGTTTTAACAAAATTAACCCAATAATTCTGCATCTGCTCAGACAGCTCAAAATCAGCGTCATTGTATTTATTTGCGCTCCTCCACAGATTGCCGTATGCATAAGGAAGCTCGCCCGCATGATATGAACGCAGTGAGCCGTTATCCTTGCTGAAGTAGTAGAAATAAACGGGTTTGTTCTGCTGTGCCATATAATCCGACCATTTTTTATGGCTGTATGCGAACCAGGTTCCGCTGAGAACATGGTTGTATACACCCTTTGCGCTTCCTCCCTTTTCAACAGCGAGCTTGAATTCAAGCGGATGACTGTTTGCAGGATAAGCCTTGAGCGCTTCATCTGCGTACTTTCCGAACAGAGTGTTCAACGCGTCTTTATATTCTTTTTCATTGACCTCATTAAATAGAGTAAAAACATCCGCCTCGTTGGCATTATAGCCGTTTAAAAGAGCCTGTTCGTTGTTTTCGTTTTTCTCATATGTCAGATAGGGCTGTTCGGTTATTGCATAACCGTCGACGGTCATAGCGCTGTTGTTTGCCGTTGTTTTAACAAGCATTTCCGCGGAAATATTCCTCAAATCATCAATGCTTTTTGCATCAAAATCCTTCATGGTCTTTTTGCCTTCCTTTAGTGCGTCGGCAAAAGTTCTGAAGGTGTGATACGGAACCTTTGGAGTGATTCCGCTGCTTTCGGCAATTGCAAATCTGAAAAGTCCCTTTGCAAGCGGAGAAACACAGAGCGCACCGACACTTGAAGCACCTGCAGATTCACCTGCAATGGTTATTTTAGAAGCGTCGCCTCCGAAAGAAGCAATGTTTTCATTAACCCATTTCAGCGCTGCAATCTGGTCAAGAAGTCCGTAGTTGCCCGTTGTGTTATTATTGCTTTCCTTTGCAAGTTCTTCATTTGCCATATATCCGAAAACATTAAGGCGATAGCCGAAATTAACAACAATAATGCCTTTTTTTGCTAAGTCCTCGCCCCTGTATTCGCTGAAGGAGGGCTGACCCGTTGTCAGTGAGCCTCCGTGAATAAAGAACAAAACGGGTGCGTTTTCAACCTTGCCTGCAGGCTTCCAGATATTGAGATAGAGCGAATCCTCGCTGACAGCTTCGCGGTAGTTATCCTTAAGGCTGATATTGAACTTACGGTAGCCGACAATCTGAGTTAATGAATTCATAATCTCGCTGTCGCGCTTTTGCATACTCATCGGCGCAAAGGTATCGCACGCCTTAACCCCTTCCCACTTTTCGGCAGGCTGGGGCTCCTTCCACCTCAGGTCACCTACGGGCGGAGCAGCATACGGTATTCCTGCATATACCTCAGCTTTTTTGTCCTCGGTGAAAACGCCTGTCAAATCGCCTTCGTTAACCGAAACAACATCGGTAACTTCGGGATTTTTAACATCAACCGCAGGGACCTGTTTAAACGGAGGCTGAGAAACAGCAAATGCAACAGATATCATGCTGACAAAGCAAACGCATGTCAGAAGATGAATGAAAAAGCCGTTTTTCTTTGTTACGAATACCTCAAGAACAATCAGCCCTGCAAGCACGGCAAGAACAATTCCCCATCCGAGCAAGGTGTTTTTTCCGAGTTCAAGCAAAGCAAAGCCCAGTATTGCAATAACAGCCAGAACAATGATATAAAATACACTCACCATATCTTTTTTCTTTTCCTTTTTCATATTATCACTCCGAAAGTGTTTTGTTATTTTCAGCATAACATAGTCAACAGAGTATGTAAACAAAAACGCATTTTAAACTGCAAAAGAATTAACAGAAATTCGCCACTGTTTAAGATTTTTGCAAAAAGTTGAAAATAGCATTTATTATTGATAGTATAGAAATAAAGGAGCTGGTAGTTATGAGCAGTAAAACAAAAAAGAAAAGCACAGTGAAAAAGGCAATAAGAATAATTTTGATTGCTTTACTATGCTTTATTGTTATAGCTCTTGCATATATGGCTGTTGTCAACAGCCGTTATGAATACGACCCCATAGGTATTTCAAACACTCTTAACGACGGTGAAAAAGGCGTTTTAACGCTCAATTATAACGGCGCAGACGGTATGGGATTTGTGGGAAGAAAATAAAATGGAAACCTACGCCTACGATGCGCTGAGCCACAAGGGAACGGGGCTCGGCAGCAGCAAATGGAACAGCGTTTTCGACTTGAACTACTGTGATAAAGACGGCGCGATAACCCGTTGGGGCAACACGGGATGGCGTCCGAAATATCAGGTTTATCCTAAGCTTCAATCAGGACCGGGAGGACCTCAGCAAAAGGATTGCTTAAACAACTACTATGTTATGAACAACAGAAGCAACTGATTTTATATATTTTTCTTGATTTATTAACTAATCTGTGATATTCTTATATTAAATTGTACTTGATTTAATTTTGTAAAATCTAATCGTGGCGTTATTATTAACAATTCATAAGTTTGAATAATGATTTTGAGGTTAAAAAAATGGCATTCAATATTCAGAGATATATGACGAGGGGCGTTGTAAGAGTTGTTACCGACTCCCTTCGTGCAACAGCAAAAAACAAAAAAGAAAGCGAATTTATGAAGCAGTTTTCAAAAGCTTCTCGCGCTGCTTCAAAAAAACGCTATGCAGCAGAAAAGCAGGGTGAACACATTCCCCCGTTTTTGATTGCAAGCATAACTTCCTCCTGCAATCTTCACTGTGCGGGATGTTATTCAAGAAGTAACAATGCATGCTGTGACAGCAAACCCGTTGATCAGCTCAGCGGTGATGATTGGGATAAGATTTTCAGCGAAGCGGATGAACTCGGAATAAGTTTTATTCTGCTTGCAGGCGGCGAACCGCTTATGAGATATGATGTTATCAAAAAGGCTGCTGAACATAAAAACATTCTGTTCCCGATTTTTACAAACGGAACATATCTTCACGAAAAATATCTTGATGTTCTTGATGAAAACCGAAACCTTATTCCGATAATCAGCATTGAGGGCGATGAAAAGCTCACTGATGAACGCCGCGGAAGCGGAGTTTATGCTCAGGTAACCGAAGCTATGAACAACATCAAAGAAAAGGAAATGGTTTTCGGCGCTTCCGTTACGGTTACAACCGAGAATATCAACGAGGTTTATTCCGATGAATTTCTCGATAATCTCTATGACCTCGGATGCAAGGCGGTTATCTTTGTTGAATTTGTTCCCGTAACCGAGGATAGCACTCACCTTGCTCCTACCGAAAAAGAGCAGGCATATATGCAAAAAGCAATCAAGAGATTAAGGCGCAGAAAAAGAGGAATGGTTTTCATTGCATTTCCCGGTGATGAAAAAAGTTCAGGCGGATGCGTTGCCGCAGGAAGGGGCTTTTTCCATATCAATTCACACGGCGGAGCCGAGCCCTGTCCGTTTTCACCCTATTCCGATATAAACATCAAGGATACATCACTGCGCGAAGCATTGAAATCACCGCTGTTCAGAGCGCTCCAGACAGAAGGTCTGCTCAAGGATGACCACATCGGTGGCTGCACGCTTTATATGAACAAGGATAAAGTTGAAGAAATAGTTAATTCAAAATAAAAACACGCTCCTAAAAGGAGCGTCAGACTGTCGAAAAAGTCCACTCGAAAGGGTGGGCTTTTGTTGTTTGAGGAGGGAAAATATGGTATAATAACTATGGTGATGAAAGATGATGGAAA
>CAJOEV010000052.1 GCA_905233545.1 uncultured Eubacterium sp.
ATTGTGATTTTTTCTTTATTCGCACAAAAAAACGACACTCAAGCGTATGCAAGTGTGTCGTTTTTTCGTTTTTATGTCATTAACTTAATGACATTGAGCCGAAAGGCTCTTTTTTTATAGCGCTTAGCTGTTAACTTGTTATGTTTTAGGTATATAACACCTTGGTGAATCGGAGCGGTGTCAATCTCCTTATTTTTCTCATACTATAAAGTATGAAAAAGTGAGGTGATTTTTATGTCTTTTGTAATAAAGCTCGGGTCGATAACAAACGCCCAGAGAGCGCATAAACTACTTTTGAAAGACGGTATAATAACAAAAGTTTCACGGCTGCCGAATCCAAAAGCAGGTGACGGCTGCGGATATGTTTTAAAGGCAAATGTTAAAGATAAAACCAAAATTATTCATATTCTTGATAATTCGGGCATAAACATTCTCGGGGTTGAGGATGAATGATTTATTTTGATAACGGTGCAACGAGTTATCCGAAACCGTATAATGTTTTAAGAAACACATTCAATGCACTAAAAAACTATTCTTTCAACAGCGGAAGAGGCGGGTATTCCCAATCATTGAAAACATCCGAAATGATTTATTCCGTAAGAAGTCAGATAGGGGATATGTTTGGCTTTGAAAGTGAAAACATCATCTTTACTAAAAACTGTTCCGAAGCGCTGAATATGGCAATTAAGGGCAGTGTTAGTAAGGGTGACCATATAATTATCTCTTCCCTTGAGCATAACAGTGTATACAGAGTTGTTCATTCTCTTTTTCTCGACGATATAGTTGATTATGATATTGCAAAGTATTCTTTTGATGATGATGAAACTGTAAATAATTTTGAATCCCTTATAAGAGACAATACAAGCTTGATAATCTGTATGCATTCAAGTAATGTTTTCGGCGTAACGTTCCCGATAAAGAGAATAGGGGAGCTTTGCAGAAAACGAAACATCCGTTTTATTGTCGACGGTGCTCAGGGTGCAGGAGCTGCCGATATTAACGCAAAAAGGGACAATATTGACATTCTTTGCTGTGCGGGTCATAAATGCCTTTTAGGGCCTATGGGAAGCGGATTTATGTCAATTAAAAACGGCATTAAAATGAAACCGCTCTTTGAAGGCGGCACGGGCAGCAATTCACTCAGTCCTGTTGCTCCCGATTTTTCACCTGACAGATATGAGGTCGGAACTCTTAACAACCCGGCTATAATAGGACTGGGTGAGGGAATCAGTTATATAAAAAGCATGGGCATGGACAATATCTATTCACATGAGCTGAAGCTATGTTCATTCCTTTATGACGAACTGAGCAAAACAGATAAAATAACTCTTTATACTCCGAAGCCTGAAAAGAATAAATCAATGCCGATTATCTCTTTTAACCTCGGCGATTATTCAAGCGAAAAAACGGCTTTGATGCTCGCCGATAAAGATATCTGCACAAGGGCGGGCTTTCACTGTTCCTATCTTGCACACAGACATTTCAATACAATAAAACAGGGAACAGTAAGAATCAGCGTCGGACCATTTAACACAGAAAAAGATTGTTATAGATTTATGAATGTTGTAAAAAAGTTGTAAAATTGCTTTATTTATAATAGTTTTTATGCTATTATATATTTAATAAATTTATGAGGAATGTCGAAAATGCCGATTGAGTTAGCAAAAGAAGCAAGCTTTATTGAAAGCTTTCGCGAAACAATTGCAACGTTTTTTTATCAGGTTGGCGGACTCTTCAAGAGCTTTAATATAATTAATGCTCTTGATATTTTGTTTGTTGCGATTGTTATTTATATGGTAATAAGAATTATCAGAGATACACGAGCTATGCAGCTTATCAAGGGACTTTTATTCCTTGTTCTTCTGTATGGTGTGGTTGATGCGCTTGAAATGTCTGCTTCAAGGTTTATTATGAAGGGTATTTTTTCAAATATCCTGATAATCATTGTTATTCTTTTTGGACCCGAAATAAGGAACATTCTTGAAGAAATGGGCAAGGGCGCAGCAAGGAGCAATCTGATGGCGGTTCTTGATTCGGGTGCAGCTGTTGAAGTCACTGAAATGAAAAAGACTGTTGAAGCTGTTTGTAAGGCATGCGCCAATATGAGCGATACTAAAACAGGTGCGCTGATAGTTTTTGAAAGAGAAACAATGCTTGGTGATATTATTTCAAGCGGAACACTTGTTCAGGCTACAGCAACAAGAGAACTTGTTGAAAATATTTTCTTTCCTAAATCACCGCTTCACGATGGAGCAATGATTATAAGAGGAGGAAAGATTTACGCAGCAGGATGCATTCTTCCGCTTACAAGCAATACAAATATTTCATCATCTTACGGAACACGCCACAGAGCTGCAATCGGAGTAACTCAGCAAAGCGATGCTTTGGTTGTTGTCGTCAGTGAGGAAACAGGCACAATCAGTGTTGCTTTTTCAGGCAAAATCCAGTCAGGTATTTCAACAGGTGAATTAAGAGATATTTTGTCAAATGAATTTGTTATCGATCCATCCACTTCAAAGGATACTGCAATTAAGAGATTCGTTAGGAGGATGAAAAGATAATGGCTAATAAGAAATACAGAGGAAAGCTCAGAAAACTTATCTTTAATGATAAATATCTAATAGTCGTTTCTCTTTTTCTTGCCGTTGTTGTCTGGACGGTAACTTCAGTCAATATAGGTGATGAAGAAGAAAAAACCATTCAATTAAAATATAATATTAAGTCCGCTGAGGAAGCCTCAGACGAGGTTAATATGCAGTATTTTTATCCACAGGATACTGTTGAATTAACGGTAAAGATTTCCGGAAAAAAATATGTTCTCGGGCAAGTGGATGAGAACAATCTGAAAGTTAAGCTTGACACAGGAAACGCTTCGCAAGTCGGTTCTACAAGAGTTCCTATTATCGTTTCCAATAATTCCAGTCTTGATTTTTCAGTAAAGAAAGTTGAACCGAGTTCAATAAAAGCCTACTATGATTTTTATACAACGAAAACATTCGATTTGAATATTGAATATGATGAAAATAATGTTGCCGAAGGATATGTTTTCGGTACACCGGTTTTAAGCGAAGACAAGATTACTGTAAGCGGACCTAATACAGCAGTAAAACAGATTAACAAAGCGTCTTTAAACGTTGATTTCGGTAGCAAGAAAAGTATTAAAGAGCAATATAAAACCGAAAGTCTTATTGAACTTGAGGGAATAACTTCCGAGCAGAATTATCTCAAGGTTTGTTCAAGAACAGACAAGGATACTGAAATAGACAGAATAGGCGTAACTATTCCGGTTCTTAAGAAAGTAACTCTCCCGATTTCGGTGGATTATAATGATGACCCCGAAGGAATTGACGAAGGAAGCGTTTCAATAGTTTTTTCAGTTGACGGACAAGAAAAGGAAGAACTTGAAGCCGGAATTCTTGACAGTGCAAATATTAAAACCGCTAATATAGGAACAATTGATTTTAAGACTGTTGATATTGGAGATAATATTTATAATTTAGATGTCAGCAAGCTTAAAGGAATAACACTGATAGGCGGAGACAAGGATTTAAAAACAATTACTGCAAATATAAGAGTTAGTAATTCATATGCAAAAAGAACAATATCAATAAGAAGAAGTGATGTTCTTGTTGAAGGGCTTAAGAGTAGTCAGAAAGCAAATGTTCGAAACCTTGATAAGTATTATGTAACTGTTATAATGCCTAATGATATTATTGCTTCGGATATTGAGCTTGAACTCAAGGTTGATGTCAGTGAGAAGTCGGAAAATAATGAATATCCTTTGAATATTAAGATAAAGAATAACGAGGATTCATGGGTATTTGGTGATTATAAGGCAATAGTTGATATAACATAAAAAAACAGGGCGAAAGCCCTGTTTTTTGTGTTGCTGTTAAAGTTTTGCTGCCTGGTATGCTGCACCGAGGAGAGCTGCATTATTACCAAGCCTTGAACGAACAATGTTGACATTTCTGAAATTATCCATAAGCCTGTTATAGATTTTTCTGTCTATCAAATCAATTATATAGTCTTCATTCATTATTCCGCCGCCAAGAACAATAAGCGGAGGATTGAAAATGTAAATGATATTTATTAGACCTGCAATAATTTCATCAATCCACTTATCGATTTCACTTCTGATTTCCGGTTTTTCAAGATTCTCCTTTTCAAAAATCTGAAAAGCATCAAGAGGCTCTTTGACAACCTTGTTAACTGAGCTGATAAGTGCGGTTGCAGAAGCATAGCATTCATAACATCCCTCACCGCCGCAGTTGCACTGCTTTCCGCCTGTGTGAATAATCATATGACCGATTTCACCTGCAGAAGAACGGGAGCCTTTGTAAACCTCGCCGTCAATGAACAGTGCGCCTCCGATACCGTGACCGTAGGTGAGACAGATGAAATTGTTCTCGCCTTTTGCAGCGCCGAAAACAGCTTCTCCGATTGCCGCAGCGTTAACGTTGTTTTCAACAAAGGTTTTGATACCTGTTTTATTCTCAATGAGTTTTTTTACCATCATACCCGTATAATAGGGGATTTTGGCGGTTGAATAAACAACGATTCCGTTTTTACTGTCAACCTGACCTGCGGTAGAAACTGCAATACGGTCAATTTTATCAAAGCTTTCAATAATTGAAATAATCTTCTCAATTAAAACCTGACCGCCTTTTTCAGCCTCAGTCGGAACCTTATGCGTTTCAAGAAGCTTGAATTTTTCATTGCATATTCCGTACTTAATATAATCTCCGCCGATATCAAAGGTTAGTATTTTCATATCGTGCCTCCGTAAAACAGTGCAAAATGAATGATATTCATCCTATTTTGCCATTATTTATAGAATTATTATAACAATTAGTATTTCAAAATTCAATATAATATTGAAAAGAAAGACGAAATATGTTAAGATTTATAAGAATTAATTATATTGCAGGTGAATAATATGAGCAATGATAATATGAATGAAATTATAGAAAACGAAGAAATTGTAACTCAGGAGCCTGAAAAGCTTGATAATCCTCTTGTAGTGCACAAGAAAGGGGATGCTTCATATGAAGAGTCAGCGGTTGCTGTTGAAATGAACGAAACTCATACCGATGACGATTCTCCGACACTTACGCGCCACCGTTTCAGAAAAAAGAGAAAGAGTCACGGACCTTTGATTGCAGTTCTCGTTATAATAGTAATTCTTGCAGGTGCTTTTTCAGCTCTGTATGTTACGGGTAATATAAGTTTTCTTAATAATAACAAAACAACAAAAGCAAAGAAAACAACGACCACTGAAGCTACAACCTCAATCGAAGATATGTATAAGGGCACCATTGTTGTCAAGGATACATATGTTTTTGTTGACGGAACAGAAGTTAAGGGAACCGAGGGATTGCAGAAGGCTCTTGAATACGAGGATAAGAGCACAACTGCCTACACGATTATTGATGAAGGCGCTAACAGTGATTTCCTGAATTTTGAAGTGCTTCAGATTCTTGAACAAATGGGCTTTTACGGAAAAGACACTGTTATAACCCATAAAGCAAAAACGGGTCTTATTGCCGAGGCGGAAACAACAACTCTTCCTCCCGAAACAACAACCACAACCAAGAAAGCTAAAACAACAAAAAAGACCTCGGAAAAGAAAAAAGAAACAACAAAGAATCAGGAATAATTCAATAATTATATGCCGTTTTGAGTATTAATATTCAAAACGGCTTTTTCATTTTTTTCCTTTTAATGAATATAATAGAATAAAAGATAATATTAACAGGAGGAAGAATTATGACTTATAATGAATTTATAAAAAAATATCTTAACAAGGAAACTGATTATGACGGCGCGAGCGGCGTTCAGTGCGTTGACCTTGCGAAGCTCTATATAGATAAAGTAATCGGAGTAAAACCGAAGTCAATAGGGGACGCTCATTGTTATTATGATGATTTCTATGAAACTTATCTGAAGAATTATTTTACAAGAATAAAGTATAAAAAAGGAGTTAAGTCCCAGCGAGGCGACCTTGTCGTATGGGGAATAGGCTATAACGGAAGGTCTAAATACGGCCATATTGCACTGGCAACGGGGGAACAGACCTCAAGTACAATAACAACCTATGATGAAAACTACGGCGAAAAAGCAATGCACATGGTCGTTCACACGCTGAAAGGAGTTGAAGGATTTCTTCGTCCCATTGACCAGAAGAATATTGCAATACACCCTGAAATTCTGACAGGAACTTATAAGCTCACAGCTGTAAGAGGCGTTTATAAGGGATGGGGCTCAAAGAGCGGAAGAAAACAAGTTAGCCAGCTTACTGAAAACGGCAGAAAGTGTGCAACAAAAAAGAGCGGAAACGCATATCTCAAAAAGGGAACTAAGGTTACTGTTGAAAGAACAAAGCTTCTTGATACAGGCAATCTCTGGGCAAAGATACCAAGCGGGTATATCTGTATTTGGGAATGTGAAAAGAATGAGCTGTTTTTGAAAAAATAAAAAAGCGCATCCTTGGTATGGATGCGCTCATTCATTTGGAGCTGATAGGCGGACTTTCTTCTCAACTATCGAACAGTCCACCGGACTGTTCTCCCAATCGCATCACTTATGCGATGCTCTTGGAGTTCGTTTCAAGTCCGCTAAAATAAAAAATTCCAAACAGACTGAAGTCTGTTTGAAATCTTTGGAGCTGATAGGCGGACTTGAACCGCCGACCTCATCCTTACCAAGGATGCGCTCTACCGCCTGAGCCATATCAGCGCAAAAAAAATGGCGACCCGGAACGGGCTCGAACCGTCGACCTCTAGCGTGACAGGCTAGCGTTCTAACCAACTGAACTACCGGGCCATTTTTTCTCTGCGTTAAGTATTATAACTAAAGAAGGCGGCAATGTCAAGAGCGAAATAATTATTTATTCAGAAACTGTATGTCATACTTTGCGGGTCAAGAAAAAGCGGTATATACGGCGGCTTAAAGGTGAATAAAAAGAACACTGCAGAAGTCAGAATCAGAACTATCAATCCAAACGAATTCGGCAATCCTTTACCGATTGAATTGTTGATAAGAAAATAGCTGATAACAAATGTTATCAAAACGCCGATAAAGAAAGAACTGATATTAATGAATTCACTCGGTTTACCTGAAGCAGATGTAAATGTGTAGAAATACGAAAGAATGCTCCACATACCAAGATAAACTGAAACGCAGTTTGCAAAGAAAATGTTGAATTTATCCTGTTTGAATTTATAGGCTGTGTAGAATGAGAATGCAAGAAATGGGAAGAACAGCAGTTTCAAATGTTCCCATGGACTTTCATTAACCGAGAAGAACAAACCGACAATTGGATTTTTACCGCTCCATTTAAAAACAAAATGCCCGAGCGTTCCCAAAATGCATACAAAAATAAAACCTATTATCTGATTTTTAAAAAGCCTCTTATTCATACTATCACCAATTTATAGTATGATAAGAGGCTTTGTGTTTATGATAATTATTCGTGTATTATTGAATAAAGCTTGTCGGGATAGTCGCTCATAATGCAGTCAGCGCCGATTGATGAGAGATATTTTAGCTGTTTTTCATTATTAATTGTCCAGTACTGAACAGCTATATTATGCTTGTGTGCATAGTTTATAACCTTTGCTGTTCCGAGATTAACAACCATTCTGTATGGCATATTATAGGGGATTTGCAGTGCAATATAATTAACCTTAAAATTCTTTCTTTCGGTCATTGCTGCTTTGTAGAAATCAAGAACCTCATTGATTGTTGCGCTCCTCTTTAAATCGGGATGCGCTTCATCAACATAGAGCGAAACCTCTTCCTTGAAAGTTCCGAAAATAACCTTGTC
>CAJOEV010000053.1 GCA_905233545.1 uncultured Eubacterium sp.
CTCTTATCTCTTTCATCATATCCGCCGTATCCGAAATCAAAATGAGTTGTTGAATCTGTTATAAACTCGAGGAAAGCTGAAATAACTTCACTGTCGCTCATTGAGCTGTAATCTCCGCCCTTACTTCTTACAATCTCTGCAAGGTCGGTTGAACGAACATCATGCGGTACACCGTTGATATATATTTTGAATGCATCGCCAACTGTTGCTGCCTTTGCGTCAACAGTTAAAGCAATATTTGTCCAGAAGCCTGTGTTGCTTGAGGCAGAATGGTTTGTAATATCGTTATCATACGGGAAATAATCCATCCAGCCGCCGTTTACACCGTTACCGTTATCATTATCTCTCTGTACGAAAGTTAATCTTCCGGTTGCAGTGATTGTTGCATATCTGAATCTGTTCTCAGTATGCTCTGTATCATAGCTTGTGAAATTAACCGCATTAAGCCAAGCAGCGCAGTCGGCATTCATATGACGCCAGAAGGAAATTGTTACACCTCTATCCTTGGCGTAAGCTTTATTAATTGAGCTTGAAAGCGGGTTAACTAGCTGAACATAGTTTCCTCTTGAAGCAGCTGTTGCAGCGTCAATTTTAAGAACATTGGTTCTCTTATCATAATCAGCACCTGCAGACGCTTCGATATGAGCAGTTCCGTTATTTTTGATAGTTCCGTTCTTACCGTTTGTGCTGCCTGTTAAGAATTCAGTTCCGTCGATTGATGCACCGTCAAAGGATTCCTGATAAACAAGTGTGTCTGCTTCATAATCCTTATTAACACAATTCAAATGCTCAACACTTGAGGTTAAATCAGAACCTGCAGCAACAGCCCAAGCACTAACAAGAGCAGTACCATATTCATCAGAACCACCGAAAACACTGATTGTTTCAGATGTGTTGCTAAGGGTTCCGCTAACGCTCGGGTTTTCCTCACCGTCATAAGCTATTGTATAATGAACTGTTGCGCCGTTTGTGTCGGTATTTGTGATAGTAACAGTTTCATTCTTACCGATAAAAGTATTACCTGTAATAGTCGGAGCCTCAGCGCCCTTAATTCCGAGAGCGTTGAAAGCATCAATAAGTGCAGTTGCAAGGTCTGAAGCAGTTGAATCGGTTGAATAATTTCCGCCGTTGAGCGCTGCCATATGAGCAGTTGCAGCGTCGTATGCATCAACAAATGCTGTAAAGTTTGAATATGTATCAGCACCATCTGTAATCGCAGCCATTTCTCTTACACTGTGTACAGTATTATCACCGAGATTAGTTATAACACCTTCATATGTGATTGCAGCACGAAGAGCACTGTAGTTATCAACATCAGCAGTTATAGACTGATTGTTCATACCGTCAATAACAGATGTCATAGCACTCTGACATCCGTCCCAATTATTTGAAGATGTGAAATAACTATGAAGGTCGTAGCTTGTCATAGCGTCAAACGCAGTAAAGAAATCAGAAACGTGTTTATTACTTCCGTTCTTTCTGTTCTGAGTATATTTTGAAATATCAACTCCAAATGCAGAGCCGCTGTAGCTGTTAATCTTGCGAACGAGACGACCGTAGTTGATAACATGAATCTTTCCGTTAGAACCGTTACTGTTACCCGTTCCGCCCTTAACTTCACCGCTCAATCCATCGCCGACTTTCCATGAGTTTTCACTGTTACAGTTAACCTGGAAATCAGGAAGGATTTCCGCATAAGCAGTATCGTCATCCATTGAACCGGTATATGTAATATAGTTTGCAAAAGTTTTATCTTTTTTGAAAGCTCCAGAACCAATCCAATTTCCTTTATATGCAGTTTGCAAAGTATGGCTTGAGCTATAGCTTGAATTATTAGAACTTGTTGAGTTTAACATAGTACCATCGGAAGCACCGTAGTGATATGACCACGCAAAATCGAGGTTATCTCCGCCACCGAACCATTTATAATAACCGCCGTTTTTCATTGTCAGCGACCATCTCGTTTCAACCGGATCTGTATCCGCAGTTCCCGTACATTGATAAGCAGTTAATACCCATCTGTTATTATTCTGTTTGTCGCAATAAACTCTGAGCATTATTGGGAATGTTGCTTTGGTGTTTGAGTCAACATACAATAATGTGGCATCTGGATAATATAACTCTTTCTTAATTTTCGGATCACTACCGTTTTCTGTATAAGCCTGACAATATGTTCCGGTTTTCTCGAGACCTGTTTGAACATAAAGCAAATTATGAAGAGCTGAAGCATAATAACCGGCACTGCCGCCATCGCTAGTTGGATAAGACTCTGCACCACTTGTGGTATCACCGGCAAATACGCCATGTTTAGTTGTAACTTTTGCTCCCTGCTGAGTCCACTCGGTCATATTGCCGATTGCTGTTGTAAGATTAGATGTAAGAGTGGTAAGGTTTGCAGAAGTTACAGTGTTGTTTGAATCACCGTAGAAATAAGAATCAAGAGCTTTGTTAGCATCAAGATATGCATTATAAGCTGCAGAAAGATTCTTATAAACCTTTCCGTCAGCCATCTTGTTTTCATAATCAATCATTGCAAGCTGAAGAGCCTTTGCCTCTGATGAAGCAAAGAATCTTACATTCTTGATATTACCTGTATAATCATGTGAAAGGGTATTATCGCCTGCACCGATATAGTAATCAGTCAGTGATGAAACAGCTTCAGCAACCTCAGCATCAGTCATTCCACCGCCGTTGGAAGTTGAACCGTAATTAGATTTGTAAGTTACTGTAAAACTGTCGCTGTTGTCGGTAAGGTCCTTAACGATAAGGTCAAGTGAACCGTCAGTATTCATGACATAGGTCATTCTGAAAGTATCCCACCAAAGACAGTCGTTACTGTTCTTTGAATAGGTCGTTGACAAATGAGCTGTGTCCGTAAACACACCCTTATAAATACGAGTTTTAGAACCGTTTGTAATAACGAGTGATGGTCTTTGATCCCATTCGCTATTTCCATTTACAAAAGTCATTCTGTTAGTGCCGCCAACAAAATTCATTGCCCATGTATCAGCACCTAAATCACCGGCATTAATCTCGTATGAAACAATAAAGCCGCTTGTTGCCGTTACGCCGCTTAACGGTTTGTCATTGAGTTTTACATAAGAAGAAGATGCAAAACCTGCAGAATTATTATTGCTGTCCCAAGTTACATTACTCGAGGTAACATCGCTCTGCAATGTTGCACCGCTTACTAAATATGAATACTCTGATTTAATACCGCCGTTTGCGTCTGCAAACACAGTAATAGCAAAGGTGGGTATCATTGTGATGACCATCATTGCAGATAAAAGAATCGAGATTATTCTTTTACCAAATTTCTTTTTCATAAAAAGACCTCCTTAATATCTTTTAATTCACATTTAATTATATTATATATAATTAAGCCAGTCAATTAAAAATGAACAAAATATGAATATTTTGTAATTATAACCAAATATAATATATAAAATTGTTCATCTACACTATTAACTGTAATTAAATTGTAAAAAAATACGCCGAAAAATTCGGCGCATTTTTAAAGAATTACTCCATCTTTAAAGATTGAAATATCCCTTATTCCGTTAATTTCGTTTCTTGTTAGTTTTCCGTTTGCGGTTTCAATTATAAGGTTTAGCAAATCATCGGAAAGCAAATCAAAATCATTATTTTGAGCAATATCGGAACTGACGTCATCACTCTGATAATCAACAAGGCTTCCTGCATTGTAATCAATCCAATTAGGTTTGCGAACAGATAAGCCTGTATTTGACGAAATTTTTAATGTCGGAACCGGTGCTCCGAGCGAGGTTCCGCGTCCCGTTGTGAAAAGAATAATATGAGCACCCGAAGCAGTAAGATTCGTTGTTGAAACAATGTCATTACCAACGCCTGTCAGCAGGTTTAAGCCCTTCGTTTTGCAGGGTTCACCGTAACCAAGAACATCGGTGATAATTGAGTTTCCGCCCTTTTGAATACAACCGAGGGACTTCTCTTCAAGCGTTGTTATTCCGCCGTCTTTATTGCCGGGTGACGGGTTTTCGTAACACTCTTTTCCGTGGGAAAAATAGTACTCCTTAAAACCGTTTATCATAGCGACAATTTTTTCGAACACTCCCCTGTTTTCAGCTCTTTTCATGAGCAAGTGTTCAGCGCCGAACATCTCGGGAACTTCGGTTAAAATAGTGGAAGCGCCAAGCTTTGTCAGCTTTTCATTAACCGCTCCGCAAAGCGCGTTTGCGGTGATACCGCTGAACGCATCCGAGCCACCGCATTTATAGCCGACAACAAGGTTTTCTATACCGACCTCTTCCCTCTCATCAAACTTTATTTCGTCATAGATTTCCTTTATAAGTTTTAAGCCCTCATCAAGCTCGTCGCCTACATCCTGGGTTACGAGAAATTTCACTCTGTTCTCATCATAATCACCTAAGAACGGTTTGAATTCTTTCAGATTATTGTTCTCGCATCCAAGTGAAACAACAAGAACGCCCGCAGCATTCGGATGATTTACAAGCGCCGCTAAAACCTTTTGAGTGTTCTCTAAATCCTCATCGAGCTGCGAACATCCGAAGGGATGAGTGTATGCAAAAACTCCGTCACATTCGCCGCCTACTCTTTCATTTGCAAGCTGTGCAAGCTGCTGAGCTGTTTTATTAACGCATCCGACTGTAGGAACAACCCATATTTCATTTCTTATTCCTATTTTACCGTTCTTGCGCTTATATGCTTTAATAGTTAAATCGCTTTTTTCGGGCTTGTATTCATTGTCGCCTGAAAATTCATAATCAAGTACGGATGAAAGATTTGTTGCAATATTATGAGAATGAATATGGCTTCCCTTCTTTATATCAGAAACAGCGTGACCAATCGGATTTCCATACTTAATAATATTCTCACCCTGTTTTAAATCAGTAAGAAGAATTTTATGCCCGAAGGGAATGTCGTCAAGCGCAGTAACACCGTTTTCCGAATATCCTTTGTCAACGCTCACAAGGGCTACTGCAACATTATCTTTTTCATTTATTTTAAAAAACTTAGCCATAAACTACCTCTTTTACAGCGTTTTCTATTCCGTTAATTCTTATGCTTTCATAACTGTTGAAAACAGCTTTATAAAGCATTTCATTATCATATAAATTTTCACCCCAAGTCATTTCATCCGAAAGAATTTCTCTTACAGGATCACAACCGTAATTGCCATATATAATGCATTCTGAATCATTAGGTGTGTATTCTCTGTCCGTTCCTTCTTTGAGATAGAATGCAATCAACGCCGCAAATGCAAAAGAAAGAATCTTTGGAGCTTTACCGTTAATCTTCATATAATCCATGATTGACGGAAGGCATCTTGTGCCGAATTTCGCCATTGAATTAAGTGAAATATCATATAGCTTATGGTCAATAAAAGGATTGTTAAAGCGCTCTAAAACGCTGTTTGCAAACGAATCAAGTTCCTCTTTCGGAAGATTAATTGTCTGCTTGATTTCTTCAAGTCCGAGATTGATATATTCAGCAAAAAGCTCGTTATTCATCATATCGCGAACAATATCAATTCCACACATATACGCTGCTAAAACGCTCATCGTATGAGTTCCGTTGAGTATGCGTACCTTTCTTGTTCTGTACGGTGCAAGGTCATTTGAAAACTGAATTCCGTCGAATCCGTCAAGAGGAAAAGCCTTTTTAAGTCTTTCGTCAGCCTGAATTACCCAGCTTGCATAAGGTTCTGCATTAACAGAACATACATCCTCGTCGTCCTCCTTGTGACCGCTTACAATTCTGTCTACAAGGGTATTGCAGAAAGAGCAATCATTCTTGATATAATCAATAAAGTTTTCATCAAGATTCCAGATTTTTGAATATTCAAGCATATATTTCCTGAGCGTGTCCGCATTATCCTCTATAAGCTCAACAGGAAGGAATATAAGACCCTTTAAACCTGCATTATATCTTTTATATAAAAGATTAGTCAGCCTTGCAGGAATGTTTTTATTCGGAACATCATCACGCTTTTCATTCTCATCAAAGCATATACCTGCTTCGGTAGTGTTAGTAATAATTATCTCTAATTCTTCGTCGCAGAAAAGCTCCTCAAGCTTTGAATATTCGCTTTGCGTATCAATACACTGAGAAACACAGTTAATCTTCTTTCTTACATTAACAACCTCGCCGCCGAATCTTCCTGCTAAAGTAACATGATATTCACAGCCCTGAGCTTTCAGAGCGTTAATAGTCTTTGTGTTGCTTCTCGGCTGGCAGATAATAACTTCCTTATTTATCAAGCCTTTTTCGTTGGCTTTCTGAATATAATCTTCAGCAAAAGCTCTTAAAAAATTGCCCTCGCCTATTTGTAAAACCTTGGTCATATAAATCACCTCGGTGAAATTATAAAATAAATACTAATTAATTGCAATAGAAAACAAAAAATAAGCTCCCGACTTATTAGTCGGGAGCTGTGTTTAACTGTACATTGGACTATCCTCAATTATTATACTTGTTTGTTTTCTAATAATTTTATTTAATAAGCTTATCTAGCCCATTGGAGTTTACCTCTTATTGATTAATTGTTATTTCTTTTATCTCTTATTTTTTTCTCTTTTCAATTAATCAATTTTGTATTTAGTTGTTAATGTTCGTTTATTTTTTTCAGAGCTTTTTTGCTCCGATTATCAGCAGGAAAATAATCTATATATCTTTACTATTCAATTTTAATACTTCACCTGCAAGTATTATGTCCAACCCTGCTATAACGATTTTTCACAACATTTAATTCAATGATCCGTAAGCAATTCCGTTTTGCTTCTGTCGATCTCACATAATCCGTTATTTATTGGGATACTCTACAGGTGGCCAAACTGTCAATTTCTAGTCTCATGGGAATTTGACCTCCTTTATTAAATTTGAACCCGACTTTAGCAGAAATTTTTCTATTTCCTAAGCCCTTTCTTAAGTTCAACTACATATTAGCATAACTTTTGGTGTTTGTCAATAGTTTTTTTCAACATTTTTTAATTTTTTTGTATGTTTTTCACATACCAATAATTGCTATTGACTATTTTTAGTGTAAAATATATAATAGAGACAGAGAAAATATGGTGATTTGAACATCATATTATGCAAAACAAACTAAAGGACGGTTTTTAGTATGGATAATGAAAAAATTTATGAGCCCGATATTATTTCCGTTACCGATGAGGATGGAAATGAAATTCTTTTTGAGCTTCTTGAAAGATATGAAACAGACGACGATGTTTATGTTGCAATAACTGAGTACAGGGATGACGAAGAAGAAATCGTTGAAGCCGATTATGAAGTAATCATTCTTAAGGTTGTTGAAGATGACAACGGCGACGAATATCTTGAAGAAATCAGGGACGATATGGAATACGAACAGGTTTCTGATATTCTTATGGGAATGGTTGAGGAAAAATACGAAGTTGAATACTTTGAACCTGAGCAGTAAATAAAAACAAATCAAAAACCGGACTTGCCGAATTTTTGATTTGATAAGAATAACTGTGATGACGATCTGCGCATCTCGACAACCGAGTGCTTAAATAACCCGAACAATTTTTATTAAGGGAATCATTCTCCGGATATGGCGAGCAGACCTCCCTCTTTTGAGGACGTTGGGAGCCCATTAGTATTTGGGGTGATACCCACCTGCATGTAACAGCAGGTTATCTTCAGCCTCGGCGGATGTGCGGATTTTAAAAAAAGACCCGTTGGGCAATGTCATTAAGTTAATGACATAAAAACGAAAAAACGACACACTTGCATACGCTTGAGTGTCGTTTTTTGTGCGAATAAAGAAAAAATCACAATT
>CAJOEV010000054.1:0-4846 GCA_905233545.1 uncultured Eubacterium sp.
TCGTCGCGGAGCCCCTTGGAGCGGGCGCCAGACCCTTTTGTCACCTATGGTGACATTTCCCCTAGTAGGGGAATCTCCCGAAATTCTTCATTCTTCATTCTTAATTCTTCATTCTTAATTGTTATGGGGCGCCGTGCGCAGCACCCGAAATTTTGCATTTTGCATTTTGCATTTTGCATTAAATAAAAAATCGCCGACCCCGAAGGGTCGGCGCTGATTTTTTATTAATCGTTCGGTATGAACGCTTTGTGTACTGCAGATACTGCTCTGTCTGCTTCGTCGGCACTGATAATAACCGAAATCTTGATTTCGGAAGTTGAAATCATTCTGATGTTGATTCCTCTGTCATAAAGCGCTTCAAACATCTTTGTTGCTGTTCCGGGGTGGGATTCCATTCCTGCACCGACAACCGAAACCTTTGCAACGCTTGTGTCGCAGAGAATCTGTGCGCCGTCAAGCAGTGAAAGATTCTTGAGGAGCTCAACTGCAACGGGTCCGTTTTCCTTGCTTACCGAGAAAACGATGTCCTTTGTATTGTCGCGTCCAAAGGACTGAAGAATAATATCAACATTGATATTTTTTGCTGAGAGCTTATCGAATATTTTAAATGCAACGCCCGGGTTATCCGCAACGCCTAAGATTGAAACAAGCGCAACATCCGTATCCTTGGTTACACCGCGAATTAACATTTTTTCCATTTTTGTTACCTCCTTAACAATTGTTCCCGGAACGGGATTAAGAGATGAAAGAACCTCAAGTTCAACCGAATATTTTTTAGCCATTTCAACCGAGCGGTTATTCAAAACCTGTGCGCCGAGAGTTGCAAGCTCAAGCATTTCATCGTATGTTATTTCCTTAAGCTTCTTTGCGCCCTCAACCTTTCTCGGGTCTGCTGTGTAAACGCCTTCAACGTCGGTAAATATCTGGCATTTGTCCGCATGAAGTGCCGCTGCAATTGCAACTGCGGATGTATCCGAGCCGCCTCTTCCGAGGGTTGTTAAGTCATCATATCTGTTGATGCCCTGGAAGCCCGCAACAATAACAATATTGTGCTTTGCAAGCTCAGCCTGAAGTCTGTTTGGTCTGATGTTTTTAATCCTTGCGGAGCCATATACCGAATTTGTGTTGAAGCCTGCCTGCCAGCCGAGAAGGCTGATTGCGGGACATCCGAGTGATTCAAGCGCCATTGCAAGAAGTGAAATTGAAATTTCCTCACCTGCTGCAAGAAGCTGGTCCATCTCTCTTTTCGGAGCCGAAGGATTGATTTCTTTTGCCTTTTCGATTAAATCATCCGTTGTGTCGCCCTGCGCCGAAACAACAACGACAACGTCGTTACCGTCTCTGTATGTTTTTGCAACAATGTTTGCAACATTCATAACGCGCTTTGCATCTGCAACGGAAGACCCGCCGAATTTCTGAACAATAAGTGCCATATGTCCTCCTTATTATCAATTAGGAATTAGGAATTAGGAGTTAGGAATTGTGGGCGGGCTCTGTCCGCACCCGATTATAATCGGAGCGAAGCGACCCGAAATTCCTCATTCCTCATTTCTAATTCCTCATTTAATTAATAGTTTGTTACCTTAATTGTATTAATAACCTCAAAGCCTTCAAGGCGTTTTGAGAGTTCGTTCTGCGTCATTTTATCGGTGATAAATGCTTTTTCATCGCTCGGCTGACCGATTCTGCTGAGGAATTTAACTTCGCCGAAAGCGGATTTAACCTTGTTTTCGGTTGCTTTTGCGCGAACATAGAAAGGCATCTCGATGCTATCTTTATAATCCACAACATAATCCTCTGCGCCTTCGCCCCAACCGAAGAACTTTTTGCGGTCGATATGCTTAACACAGTCAACCATATCGGCAACAACTGCTGAAGCAGTCGGAAGTTTGCCTGCTCCCTGACCGTAGAAACAAACATCGCCGACAGCATCGCCTCTTACAAGAATTGCATTGAAAACTCCGTTGACAGAAGCAAGCTGAGAGCCGTTCCAGACAACTGCGGGGCTTACGAATGCTGCAATTTTATCGTCGCTGAGCTTTTTAATCTGACCGAGAAGCTTGATAACACCGTTTGCACCTTCAATATATGAAACATCCTCAAGAGTTATGTTAGAAATGCCCTCGGTTTCAACCTGATTCGGATAAACATGCTTTCCAAAAGCAAGAGAAGCAAGAATACAAACCTTTCTGCATGCATCAAACCCCTCGACATCAGCTGTCGGGTCTTTTTCTGCAAAACCGTTGTCCTGAGCAAGCTTCAGCGCATCGGCAAAGGTCATTCCGTCCTCAATCATCTTAGTTAAAATGAAATTGGTTGTTCCGTTTAAGATTCCTGCAATGCCCTCGATATTGTTTGCAACAAGGCACTGCGACATAGGACGGATAATTGGAATTCCGCCGCCGACAGAAGCTTCAAACAGATAGTTTGAACCGCTCTCCTCCGCCATCTGAAGAAGCTCGGGTCCCTTTTGTGCAACAAGCTCTTTGTTTGAAGAAACAACGCTTTTGCCCGCTTTAAGAAGCTTCATTGTGAAATCGAATGCAGGATTAACTCCGCCCATTGTTTCCGCAACAACCTTTATTTCGGGGTCGTTTAAAATATCATTGAAATCTTTTGTAAACAGTGCTGCGTGGGAATCATCGGGGAAATCGCGCAAATCAAGAATTTTTGCAACCTCCATTTTTTCGCCGTTTGTTCCCTTGGAAATTGAAGAGACATGGGTTTCAATAACCTCAACAACACCGGAACCGACTGTTCCGTATCCCATAACTGCTATTTTCATATATTATATTCCTCCGCTGTAATGCGTGCCTAAATCAGATTATACTTGCCGATTTAACACCATTTAAATTACTGATTTTTCTGATTATTTCTTCGTTTTTGCTTTCGTTTTCGGGAAGCCGAACCGTTATCGAAACATTTGCAACGGCGTTAACGGGCTGACTTTGATTAACCGAAAGGATGTTAGCCCCGAAAAGATAGAGCTCGCTTACAACCGAACTCAAAACACCTGCGCTGTCCTCAAGCTCTGCATTAATCGTTGCAGTTTCCTCGCCCTGAGTATTATATTCAAAAATACAATCCTTGTATTTATAGTACGCCGAGCGCGATATGCCCGCCATTCTGACAGCCTCTGAAACGGATTTCGCCTTCTGCGAAATAAGCAGGTTTTTGGCTGAAATAACCTTTGTGTAGACCTCGGGCAAAATTGAAGAATCAACAAGATAATACTTTGCGCCCAAACTGTTCACCACCCAAAGACAATTGTTTTACTGTGAAAAACACTTTTCATATATTAACATCATTTATTTAATTAAACAACCCCTATTTTGAAGTTTTTTAAAATTTAACAAATATTAATAACTTTTCTATTGAAAATTGGATATTATTACTTTAGAATTAGAAATTAGTAATGAGGAATGAGGAGTTTCGGGTCGCTTCGCTCCGATTATAATCGGGTGAGGACGCAACCCTCCCGCAATTCCTAATTTCCAATTTCTCATTTAAAGGAGATATAAAATGCCAAAGGTTGAAAAGCGAAGAGAATTTTTAATCAACATTGCTTTTTTGGCAGTAATTTTTTCGCTGATTTATGTATTTTTTAAATATCTGTTCTGGGTTACAGCACCATTTTTGCTTACCTTTTTCCTTGCCATTCTGCTTCAGAAGCCGCTGAGGAAAATAGACAAAAAAACGAATAAAAAAGGTCACACCTTTTTCAGCATTCTTTTAGTAGCGCTGACAACCATGGTGGTACTGATTCCCCTTATTCTGATAATCAGTGAAATTGTTTCAAGAATAAGCGAATTCATAAAGTATTTTGCAAACCAGATGAACGACCTTCCAACGTTTCTTGCAACGCTTGAAAACAAAATTCTTGAGATTGCAAAATTTTTACCCGACGCAATATATAAATCCTTTGCCGATTCGCTGAGCAATCTTTTTGATTCCTTATTAAGCGATTCAACAACCTCGCTTGGAGTTAACTTCTCAGCTATCAAAAGCACTCTTACTTCCGGATTTTCGGGCGTTTACGGTGTTGTTAAAAACATTCCTTCGATTCTCATTGGAATTGTTATCGGCATAATCGCGTGGATATTCTTCACGAAGGATTATAACTACATTGTCCGTTTTATTCAGAAACAGCTTCCCGAAGGTAAAAAGAATGTTCTTTTTGAAATCAAGCAGGTTTTCTCAAAAACCATTCTCAAAATGGCAAGGGCATACGGCTTGATTCTTCTCATAACCTTCTTCGAGCTTTTCCTCGGCTTTTCGGTTCTTTCAATGCTCGGAATAATGAAGAATAACTACTACATTCTTATTGCCGCATTGATTGCAATTTTCGACATTCTTCCCGTTGCGGGCTCGGGCGGTGTGCTTGTTCCCTGGGCAGCGATTTCGCTTGTTATGGGCAACTATAAGCAGGCTATCGGTGTTATTGCAATTTATATAATCATTTCGGTTATCAGACAGTATATCGAGCCGAAAATCGTCGGCGACAGTCTCGGCGTTCATCCCCTTGTTACACTTATGGGACTGTATTTCGGACTCAAGCTCTTCGGCTTTATGGGAATGTTCATTGTTCCGCTTACGGTTATGACGCTCAAGGCGTTCAATGACACAGGAAGAATTCATCTCTGGACTCCTGTTGAAAGAATTGATATAAACAAGTCAGATAAGAAAGAAAAAAAGAAAAACAAGTAGTATTAAAGGGAGGCTCGGGAGACCCTCCCCTACAAAACAATCGTCGCGGAGCCCCTTGGAGCGGGCGCCAGACCCTTTTGTCACCTATGGTGACATTTCCCCTAGTAGGGGAATCTCCCGAAATTCTTCATTCTTCATT
>CAJOEV010000054.1:4918-10052 GCA_905233545.1 uncultured Eubacterium sp.
AATCGGCGCTTTGCGCCCCGACATTATGCATTATGCATTTTTCATTTTGCATTAAAAAAGATGCCCAATCGGGCATCTTTTTTTTACAGTCCTGCTGTTTCTTTGATATATTTTCTTGCCTTAACAGCGTATTCAAACGGGTTTGCTTTTGCGGGGTCCTGCTCTGCTTCAACAACAACCCAGCCTTCGTAATTATTCTCTGAAAGAATATCGAAAATAGGTTTGAAGTCAACATCGCCGTCACCGGGAACAGTGAATACGCCTGCGCGAACAGCGTCGAGGAAGCTCATATGCTGAGGAACAACCTGATTGTTATAAACATCAAGACGAACATCCTTAAGGTGAACGTGCTTAATTCTGTTAACATACTTCTTGAGTACGGGCACGGGGTCGATACCTGCAAATGTAAGATGACCCGAATCAAAGAGAAGGTAAACAAGCTCGGGGTCGGTAATCTCCATAAGCTTATCAATCTCTTCAACAGTCTGAACGCCTGTGCCCATATGATGATGAACCGTGAAGAACATACCCTTTGATTTTGCATAAGCGCCCATTTCGTTGAAGCCCTTTGCAACGATTTCCCACTGCTCATCGGTATAGTACGGCTTTTCATCAAGGATTGATTTTGTTAAATCGCCCTGGATTGAATTGCCCTGCTCCGAAGCGCCGATAACTCTTGCGCCGAGCTTGTAGAGCTTATCCGCATGAGCCTTGAAAGCTTCGATTGTTTCCTCATAGGGCTTTGAGGTTAAGAATGATGAGAACCACGCATTACAAATCTGGAGTCCTCTGATATCAAGATAGGGCTTTAATACATCGGGGTCTGCGGGATATTTGTTTCCGATTTCAGAGCCCTTGAAGCCTGCAAGTGCCATTTCTGAAATGCACTGCTCAAATGTGTTTTCAGCACCGAGGTCGGGCATATCATCATTAGTCCAGCCAATCGGCGCAATAGCAAGTTTTACTTTGTTTGGATCTAACATATTTTTCTCCTTTCAGGAAATGGAGAATGGATAATGGAGAATGAAGAATTTCGGGTGCTGCGCACGGCATTTTATTGTCCGAGCGAAGCGAGTAACCATAATTCTCAATTCTCAACTCTCAATTCTCAATTTTATTAATAATCAAAAGTCTTTGCAATATTTTCCTGCATATCCTTATATGCTGCGGCAACGGTTTCGCTCTTTGAAACCTCTGCAACGCCGACACGCCACCAGCTTTCAAAGCCGGGAGTCATTGTCTTGGGAAGAACTTTTATATCAAAAACAACTGATTTAGTCTGCTTCTTTGCATCCTCGAGAGCTGCCTTTAGCTCGGCTGAATTGTGGATTGAATATCCCTTTGCGCCGTAGCCTTCCGCAATCTTTGCAAAATCAACGGTCATATCAGCACCGTCGAGCATTCCCGTTTCGGGATTTCTTGCGCGGAAAACAGTTCCGAAGGTGTCTGTTCCCTGGTTGTTCTGAAGGTTTTCAATGCATCCCCATCCAAGGTTATCGAATACGCAGACATTAATCTTCATACCCTCCTGGAGCGAGGTATAAAGCTCGCTGTGACCCATAAGGAAGGAGCCGTCACCCGTGAAGGTGTAAACCTCAGCATCGGGATTTGCAAGCTTTGCGCCGAGAGCGCCGTTAACCTCGTAGCCCATATTTGAATAGCCGTATTCCATATGGTATGTTCCGCGGTTTTTCGGTCTGAAAAGGCGCTGCATATCACCGGGAAGTGAGCCGGATGAGCCGAGAGCAATATCGTTGTCGCCCATGAACTCATTGATAATTCCAAGTGCAAGAGTCTGGTTTAAACCACCCTCAAGCTCGGTTGAATAGTATTCATCAACAATTGCATCCCAATCCGCTTTTGCAGCTGCGATTTCATCTGTATAAGCGGTCTTGTAGCCGTCAAGTGAATCAGTGAGAGCTGAAACAGCTTCTCTTGCGTCGGCAACAATTGCCTCAGCGTCCATCTTGTATGCGTCAAACGGGCAAATGTTGATTCCGAGAACCTTTCTGTCTTCTTTAAACAGCCACTTTGAAGCGGTTGTGAAGTCTGAAAATCTTGTTCCAACGCCGATAATAAGGTCTGCATCTTTTGCGATAACATTTGCAGCCTTACCTCCCGTTACGCCGATTCCGCCGAGATTAAGCGGATGATTCCAGGAAATAAGTCCCTTGCCTGCCTGAGTTTCGGCAACAGGAATGTTATACTTCTCTGCAAGAGCAAGAAGCTCTTTTTCAGCACCACTGTAGCGAACACCGCCGCCGCATACGATAATCGGCTTCTTTGCATTTTTGATGAGTGCGGTTGCTCTTTCAAGCTGAGCGGCGCTTATCGGTCTTCTGTCGATATGCCAAACTCTCTTCTGAAGGAAGTGTTCGGGATAGTCATATGCCTCGCCCTCAACATCCTGGGGCATTGCAAGACAAACTGCGCCTGTATCTGCAGGGTCGGTTAAAACACGCATTGCATGGATGCAAGCGGTCATAAGCTGTTCGGGGCGCTCAATTCTGTCGAAATAGTGGCAAACGCCCTTGAATGCATCGTTAACAGTTCTTCCGTAGCCGTCGAAAAACTCAGCCTGCTGAAGAACGGGGTCGGGCTGACGGCATGCAAATGTATCACCGGGGAGAACAAGAAGCGGAATTCTGTTTGCGGTTGCACAGCCGCACGCAGTTACCATATTTGTTGCACCGGGACCGATTGATGAAACACAGGGAATTATTGCCTTTCTGTCCATCTGCTTTGCATACGCAACAGCGGCAAGAGCCATATTCTGCTCGTTTTTGCCCTGATAGAACTTAAGGTTGTGACCGCCCTGTTCAAGAGCCTGACCGACTCCGACAACACAGCCGTGACCAAAAATTCCGAACATTCCCGATACAAATTTTGATTCGACGCCGTCTACCTCGATATACTGATTATCAAGGAACTTAACAAGCGCCTGTGACATTGTTAATCTTTCTCTGTTCATTTCGTTACCTCTTTTAAATTGAGAATTGAGATTTGATAATTGAGAATTTTGGTTTCTCACTTCGTTCGGTCAATTATTAACCTGACTTTGCACTAAGTATTATACTTGAAAGTATTTTGTGAATCTCACAGCAATCATCAAAAAGTAAGTTGAATTCATCTTTTGAAATATAGTCAGTTTCATACAAAAGTTTAAGCCAATACTTTGTTTCTGTTGCTTCCTTAAGAGAGATACTTAGTTTTGAAATAAAATCGTTGCGGCTTTGAGCATCTTGAGCTTCAAAAACATTAGCACCTATACTTGTTCAGCTTCTCATTAATTGTTTGGACATTATATATTCATTTCTTTGAGTCAATTGACTATACAGCCCAACAATTTTCTTAGAAAACTCGAACGATTTTTCAACTATAATATTATTCTTCATTACAATTCTAATCGGGCGCGGGTGTCCCGCCCACAATTCTCAATTCTCCATTTTCAATTTTCAATTAATAAAAACAAAAATTATTTTTCTATTTCATCCAATTTAACTGGTCTGTGTTCTGCTACGGAGAGTTTTGCAGCAAGACCGAGGCGAAGAGCCTCAAGACCGTCGTTAACAGTTGTCTGGGTTTCTTTGTCGTTAACAACTGCATCAACAAACTCAGTCATTTCGTCAACGAAGGACTTCATATATCTTTCAAGGAAGAAATAAAGCGGTTTGTCGGTTACATTGCCGTTTTCATTGATGTAGGAAACATTTGTCGGAGTGTCGTTGGCTGCGCTTGCCTGACCTTCTGAGCCGAACACCTCGAGTCTCTGGTCATAGCCGTAGCATGCCTTACGGCAGTTATCAATAACACCGATTGCGCCGCTCTTGAACTTAAGAGCAACCAAAGCAGTGTCAACGTCGCCTGCTTCGCCGATTGCAGGGTCAACCATAACGGTCGCGTTTGCATAAACCTCTTCAACCTCGCCGCCGATGAAACGAGCCATATCGAAATCATGAACTGTCATATCGAGGAAGATTCCGCCTGAAACCTTAACATAGCTTACCGGGGGCGGTTCGGGGTCGCGTGAAGTTATTTTAATTGTCTGAAGCTCGCCGAGCTTACCCTTGTTTGCAAGGTCCTTTATGTAGGCAAAATTATGGTCGTATCTTCTGTTGAAACCAATCTGAAGCTTAACCCCTGCTTTTTCAACAGTATCGATAACCTTTTTAATCTTTGCGATAGTTAAATCAACGGGCTTTTCGCAGAAAATATGCTTGCCTGCTTCGGCAGCTTCACAAGCAATGTCTGCATGGGTGTCAGTTGATGAGCAGATAAGAACTGCTTTGATTTCGGGATTATTCAGAATCTCGTGATAATCCTGGTAATAATTCGGAATGCCGAGCTCTTCGGCAACCTTTTTAGCCCCGTCAACAAAGATGTCTGAAATTGCAACAATCTCTGCCTGAGGGATATGGTATGTAATTGATTTTGCGTGAACCTGACCGATTCTTCCGGCACCGATAATGCCGACCTTGAGTTTTTCCATAAGCTTACCTCTTGATTCATTATTTGCGGGCTGTTTTCACAGATCCCACGATATCACTTTATTTTATCACAGAGTTTATTTCAATGCAATAATTAATTTAAGGTTGTAGGGGTTAGGTTTTAGGTGTTAGACTAAGGGAGGCTCAGGAGAGCCTCCCCTACGATTCTTCGCCGTAATGCATTCTGTAGGGGCGCGTCTCCCGACACGCCCTTCGCCGTAATGCATTCTGTAGGGGCGCGTCTCCCGACACGCCCATTAATTCGGGAGGGTCGGGAGACCCTCCCCTACAACCTAACACCTAAAACCTAACCCCTAACACCTAACACCTAACACCTAACACCTAAATAAAAAAATCGCCGACCCCGAAGGGTCGGCTTTGATTTTTTTATCTTACAACATCTGTGTAAACAGTTTCGAGTGCGCCGTTGTTGTCGTAGATTACATATCCTCTGTAGATATATCCTTCAGGAAGATTGTTAACCGAAATTGCAATCTGGTTAGCTCCGACAAACTTGGTTGACTTAGCTCTGAGGATTGCATATCCCATCTGCTGTCCTGAATTTTCTACTGTAACCTGATAATCCTCGGGAACAACAGGAGTAGCAGCTGCGCCGCCCGGCTGTTTGCCGTTTGCAACTGCAACAA
>CAJOEV010000054.1:10078-17723 GCA_905233545.1 uncultured Eubacterium sp.
GATATCATCGTCAATGCATGGATTGATTCGCCGGAAGTGAATATCCGTGAGCCTTGAAGGTTGCTTCATTCTCTGCAACGAGTGTAAGTGTTTCGCTTGCAAAGTAGACTGTGTTAGCACCTACGCAGAACGGTCTGTAGTTTCCGCCGCCGAGGTCAACCGACCAGCCGTATGCATTGGTTCCGCCCTTGAGCTCAATTCTTCCGTTGTAATCGTATGAACCGCTAATGTTTGTTCCGCCTGAAAGTGCCGTTGCATTGATAGCAAAGGTAGCAGATTCATCGTAATTATACATAGCAATGACGGTAGTATCGTCGCTGATATCTACTTCAGCGCCGGCATCATAAGGAGTTCCGTTTATATAATACTTATAGAAATTATAGCATGCAAATGCAGGAGTGTTTTCAGCACTCGGAAGTGTGTATGAGCCTGCGCTTACATAATCAATCTTCTGAATTGGAGCCTTTTCATTAGTGCTGTCGCTGTAGTGTCTTACAAACTTAACTCTCTTCTGTTCACCGCTCTTTGTAGCAGTTGTAACATTAAGAGCACCTGTTACCTTAACGGTGATTGACTTTCCGTAGCCGTAGAAAGCGGGCTTCTTATGAGAAGTGTTTGAGGTTACTTCAAGATACCAAGCAGTATCCTCGCTTGCAGCTCTGAAGGTCATTGATGTTCCGTAGGTTGCATAGCCTTCTGAATATTCACCGTTTTTGCTTCCTATTTCAGCAACACCTGAATCAGCTGTTATTGCATATCTCTTTGTGCAGTAGCTGAGAGCATCAAGAATTGTATTAACAGCTAAATCAACTCTTTCCTGATCAGCCGTTCCGTCAATAACATTAATTGTGTAATCGTTTTCGTAGGTCTTGGTTGAGTCGCTGACAAGAGTGTTTGCAGTTGAAATTGCACTTGCAATATGTCCGCTCGGTGCAGCCTCATCCTTAATCTCTTCGTAAGCATCGGGGTCAACATTGTTGATTGCCGAAACTGCAGCCTCATAGGTGCTGAAGTTTTCTTCGCTTACAGTTGAGGTAGCAGGAGTAAGACCTGCGATAGCAGCAGTGATATTATCTGCCTTTGTGTTTATTGCAGACTGTGATGAAGCAGGAACAAGCTTTTTCTTTGCTGTGCTTACTGCTACATCTGCTTTAGCTTCAGCCAATCTATCAATAAGATTCTGAACAGAAGTTGCGTTGTACTGAGCAGCCTTGCCGTCGAGATTCTTAAGAAGTGCGTCACCCTCTGCGTATGCAGAATCAAGCGCGTTGAAGTCTGCATAAGCATCGAGGTCGTCAACCTTAACCGACCAAACCGTTGAGCTTGCTCTTGTTTCAACTCCGCCGCCGAAATCGCCCTGCTCAATGTTGAAGTATGAAAGCTCGGGAGTTCCGTTATGCATTGCAACAACACCTTCGGCAACAGTTACGCCTGAACCGTTTTTAATGGTTATATATGTTGTTGTGCTTGTTGCAGCATCGCCTGTGTCGTATGAAAGCTCATACTTAAGGTCAAGCGGTAAGAAGCCTTCGCCTGTTCCGTAGATTTCACCGCTTGTAGCGTCGTTAGCCAAGAAGTAAATATAATTCGAGAAATCCCAGTTGGTTGAATATGTTGAATTCGAATAAACCTTTTCAGAATATGTAAGTCCTTCGTCGATGATATCGTGAAGGGTTGAAGCCTTATACAAGCCGTCAAGCTGGGTTGCTGTAATAGCGTGTGAAGTATCTGTTCCGTTAAACTGCTCAGGCATCGAGATTGCCCAACCGCTCTGAGTGTAGAACATTGCATGAGTGATTGTAACGCTACCTGCAAGAGCAATCTGACGGGTTACCATTGCATAATCGGGAAGCTCTTTATAGCCGTTTGCATTGTTTGAAACAGGACGGGCATGAGCCGAATGAATGGTTATTACCTCGCCGTTATTGTTAACAGCCTTATAAACTGAATCATGACCCGTTGACATATAGATGTAGTTATCGCCTGTTACATAGTGCGGAGCCATAATCTGAGTTCCGTGAACGGCTTCTGAATTTGTTGCCTGAACACCGTTATAGTCAACGAACGGACCTGTCGGGCTTGTTGAACGGAATACTCTTGTTACATAGTTATAATCGTTTACACCGTATGCAACATAGAGATAATAATATCCGTTGTGATATGTTATGAATGCACCCTCACCGGTTACGCCGTCGGGCTCGCTCGGCTGTGAAGCACAGATTCTTGTTCCGTCCTCTGCGCTCATAGCATCTGAATATGTGATTATTCCGCTTGCACCGTACTGTGCAGTTCCGTTTGCATTAAGCTGCATTGTGCAAAGGTCCTCGGTTTTAGCTTCGCCCTGTGACCATGCACCGTATGCCATATAAAGGGTATCCTTATCGATGCTGCCGTCTGCATTATGCTTATAGTATGTGCAAGCGTCGATAGCATTAGGTCTGCCGCTTGACTTAACAATAACGCTGTATGCCTGATTGTTTGAGGAATCTCTTGCAATGAAGTGCTCGGGTGTTCCGTCGGCGCTTTCCATAGAAATGATTGCCGAGGTTGCACCGCTCCAGCAGGAGATTGCAACATACATCATCCACTTGTTAGTTGTTAAGTTATATGAAACATGGGGAGCCCAAACAAGGTGACCTGCACCCTTCTGGCTGTTGTTGTAGTCACTTGCGTTTCTTATCGAAGTAAGAACCTCGCTCAAAGCAGTGTGGTATTCAAGTGAAGACCATGTTCCGTTGCCGTTATCCTTAACGAACTGATCGTGGCTCTGATAAGCAACTCTGCCCTGATTGTCGCCAACGATTTCCCAGTTAATATTATCTGTTGAATGATAAATCTGTAAACCTGTTCCGTATGAATAGTATTCAATGGTGTAGTTTGATGAAGGAACATTGTAGTAATCAATGAATTCCTGACCAACGAGTGAGCCTGCAGCCATACCGTCTGTAGCGCTCTTAAGCTTGTAAACAGTAATAGTTGTCGGGTCGTGGGTTACGGAAGATTTGTTTCCTTCAAGATTGTTTGCATCAGAATACTCATCATAATAGGTATCCCAGATTTCCTTCTGAGTTAAAGGCTCTGCATAGAAACGGATATCATCAAGATAAACGTCGTTTGTTTTAGACTGCCATAAGTTATCGTGAGCAAGGCAGATATACGTTCCGCTGTCGCAAATCATATCAAGCAAATCGCCGACTGTTTTTGCAACTGTATCGCTTGCCGCAGCATATTCGCCGCCCGAAGCATCAATTGAAGTTGAAATATCATAATTCTGGCTGTAGCTTGTGCTTGCAGGATGAGGAACACCGTCGATATAAACGGTTATAGCCTCTTCAACTGTTGCAGCCTTCGGGTTGATTGTTACGGCAACATGCTGCCAATAGCCCGAATACTTGCTGAGTGAGTTCTGGGTTACATCATATTCACCGGGAACGATATCAAAATAATCGGTTTGAGTCTTTGTGTAAGACATATTACCTGTGCATTCAATCATATAATATCCGTAGATATTACCGCCCTCAGTACCTGCTGAGGTTCTTCTGAATGCAATAGCGTCCCTCTTTAAAGTTCCGCTGTCAATATTTTCTTTGTTAGTTGTTCCTGTAGATTCAACAGCTCTCCAGAAGGAGATTGTTACACCGTTTTCCTTAACAAATGCTTTGGTTAAATCGTTTGCAAACGGGTTTGAAGCAAGCTTTGCATATGCCTCTTTGCTGTTGTTTGTATCTGTTCCCGAAATCTTAAGAGCGTTCTTTCTCATATCGGCTGATGTGCCGCTTTCGCTCTTTGCAAAGCCGTTGCGGTCACCTGCATTTGCAACAACATTGATTGATGTTCCTGCAGAGTTGTAATCGCCCTTGGTGATGTTAATTCCCTTCGGGTCGTTTGTTGTGTAGGTTGAACCGTTTGCGGTTCCGTTGAAGGATTCGTGATAAATCAGTTTATCGAACTTGCCTTCGTTATAGAAGGTTGCAGTTGCATATGTATCATAATTGCCAGACTTAACATCTCTTGAATATGCCTTGATTGTTACATAATCAGCGCCGTTGATAGCTTCTGCAGCCTTGCTGCTGCCTGCTAAATCGATGCCGTTTGTTTTATCATAGGTGAATACGCCGTCCGTATCTTCACCCGTACCGCTTACTGCAACGCCGTCTGCCTGAAGGGTGAATACTATATCGTCGCTGTAGTTTTCGGTATCATAGATAATAATTTTATCTGCGCCTGTGTTGCCCGCGTCAAAGAATTTTGCAGTGCTTCCTGCAGATTCAATATAGATGCCGAAATCAGCCTGACGCGCAAGAGTTACAGAAGCAGTTCCCGAATGAGCGATAACATTTCCGCCGCTCTTAACAACGCTTCTGATTGTAACGGTGCTTACGGAAGCATATGCGCCGTCGTGATACAGAGCGTCAATCTGACCTAAGGATATATCGTCGTCCCAGCTTTCGCCGCCGTTGTAGCTGTACTGAAGCGTTATTGAAGCGTCGTCATTTGTTGCGCTCTTTGCAGCCTGTAGAATTGCGTCCTTGTCTACTATTCCGTCTGCAGGAATTTCAACTAATGTGGGATTATAATATCCCGTGAAGGTGGGAGCAAGAATGCGGTAGAAAGTTCTTTCAACCGTTTCGGTTGCTGCGCCGTCCGCAGTGTCGTTACCCTTTGCAGTCACGATAGCTTTGTTGTGCGAGCTATCCGGGAATACGTTGACGTTTGCGCTTGAGCCGTATGCAAAGGTTGCTGTTGTGTTCGCAGAGCCCGAGGTATCGTTAACATCATAGTAAATCTTATATGTAACCGTACCTGAAATTGAGCCTTCCGAGGAAGCAACGCTGATAGTGTCGCCAATTCCGAGATAGTTCTGACCCGAAAGCTGACCGATTGTCGGAGTTGCTGCAGCACTCTTTCTTTCAAGAAGATTATATGCTGTGCTGAGTTCGGTGTTAATCTGAGCAGCAGTTCTTCCCGTTGTAGTTGCATTATGACCATATTCTTCGCCGCCTGCAAGGAGTGCCATATGAGAAACTGCGTCTGCATAAGCAGCAGCAAAACGGTCGTAGTTAGCAACATTTGTATTGTTGATAGAACCGTTGGTATAAATCTGCTGAGCAGTGAGATTGCTGCCGAGAGAGCCGAGGCTCTTTGTGTTGAGACCGTTGGTTAAATAGCTTCTCATTGTTGCATATGCAGCATTATCGGTTGTTGTTGATGCACTTGTAAATGCAGATACAACTGCATTCATATCAGTATTATACTGTGCAGGAATTGAGCTTGAATAATCGTAGCTGTTCGGATTGAAGTTCTGAGCAGCCTGATATGCTGCCATAAGGGAAGAAAGTCCGCCCTGCTTATAGTTTGCAACATCGGCAAGCTTTGCCTTATTGGTGCTGCTGTTAATCTGGTCGTATACAGGCTTGTAGTTAACCACTGTAATATAATTTAGGTTCTGCGAAGTATATGTATGTAAGGCAGAGTCAAAGTTTCTACCTTCAAAATATACAGTTCCCGATAATGTTTTATAATACTCACCTGAACTAAAGTTTATATTATCGTTCTTGATACAGATATGACCTGTTAAATGGCTGTTGTTGTTGTTACACATTTCCCAAGTTGTTGTTGTGCTGTAATAAGATGGAACATCGCCACCTGATTGAGCTTCGTTCCATGTGAAGTCATAATTTCCTGCACCGCCGTAATGCCATGGAGAGTCCATATATATATAATTATTAGTTGTTGTGCCATTGTGTTCATTATTACTATTATTATTAGTGCCTATATAGAAGCAGCTTAATCCTCTTGGCTTTTTACTACCGTTTGAATGAACAATTGGCATAGCGGGATATGATGCTATATGAACACCGTCATAAAGTGCAACAACCTTGCTTGGTGTTGAAATCCATACGCTTGTATAGTTCTGGTCATGGTTGTCTGAATGGCTGCCCTGTCCTGTTGGCAAATAGAGCAGGTTGCTGTAATGACCGTTATAATATGAAGCAGGTTGTGAGTCGTTTGCAAAAGTACCTTGTGTCGGTGTAAATGTACCTGTGTAACCCGTCCACGGTTCCATATTATTGATTGCAGTCTGAAGATTGCTTGCATATGTAGCAACGTTTACCGATGTATCCCTGCCGTAAACATATGCGTCATATGCCTTATTTGCAGCAACATATGCAGTGTAGGCAGCTGCCATATTTTTGAACACCTGACCGCTTGCCATAATTGCTTCATAGTCAGCAATCTTAGCTGCAAGTGTATCTATAGCAGACATACTTGAAGTATTGGTTGTTCCGTCGGTGTAGAAGGTGATGTTTCTGTATTCAAGACCTTTGAAATACATATTATCATCATCATCACCGAGCTTGATAGCATTGATTGTTGCCCATGAAATATTATTAAGAGTTGAAATAAAATCTGATTCCGTTGTGGTAACAATATGAGTAACTTCTCTGCCGCTGTTATCATTTATGTACGCTTTAAAGGTTGTACCGTCGAATTCAGCGATATAATGGTAATCAACGCCTGTTGTTAAGTCTACATTACCAGTTGTTACGGATGTATTTCTCGACTTAGTACCAACAACAGGATCTGGATTCCAAGAATAGCATTGACCGTTTGCATTCTGAGCAAAATAGCAGTACGCGTCATTCTTTGCATTCCAGTTTGAAAGATTATCAGCATAAACATACATCTTCAAAAATGAGAATCTGTTATCTGCATCTTTAAAATACATATCGTCGCCGCTGTTTGTTGTTTTAAAACGGAAGCCGAAATCAATCTTCCATTTATTGCCGTGACCTGTAATCGGAACACTTCCTCCCGAATAGCCCGAAAGATACATATATCCGTCAGGGATATAAACCGCACCGTTAGAAACGCTGAGAGCATTACCATAATCATGTGCAGTCCATGTCATCTGATTGCCCATTCCGTTATATGTGCTCGGCGTGAATGCAGTATCCTGCGAAACACTGTTAACACTTGAAAAGTCGGAAGAAGCAAGAGGTGTCCATTTAATTGCAGCTTCTGCTGTAATCATACCCATCGGTATAATAGTTACAACCATTGCTGCAGCCATTAAAAGTGATAAGAATTTTTTGCTTAATTTTTTCATAAAAAAATCCTCCTGTTCAATATATTCTTATTCGTGGTATCGGATTGAAATCTCAAAAGAACAAGATTTACTGACTACATCTTTATTCCCCGTCAATTTCTTTCCGAAATTCATACACAAAAAATTTTTCTTCAAAAACCAAATATGTATGAGATTGAAAAACGGGCATAAAAACCCAATATTCCATTATCAAAATAATTATATCATAATACTTATAATATAGCAAGTGATTTATGAACAATTTGTGAATTCAGTTATATACCATAAATTTTAAGCATGTTTATGGGAATTTATGTAAGTATTTTGTGATAAAACAAACATTCGCGGCTCGTGCTTCGTTGCCTGTAACACATTTCGTAGGGGCGCGTCTCCTGACACGCCCGTTTGATTTCATTTGTGAGATGTTGTATTGGGAGTGTTTTGCAACGGGAGGGTCGGGAGACCCTCCCCTACAGTTTTCGCCTTTGGGTGTGCCGTAGGGGCGCGTCTCCTGACACGCCCGTTGAGAAGAATTCCCTTTCATTTTTCGTTATT
>CAJOEV010000055.1 GCA_905233545.1 uncultured Eubacterium sp.
ATTGTGATTTTTTCTTTATTCGCACAAAAAACGACACTCAAGCGTATGCAAGTGTGTCGTTTTTTCGTTTTTATGTCATTAACTTAATGACATTGGGCATAAAGCCTGTATTTTCTTATTTATACTTTCTTTTACGAGCTGCTTCACTTCGTCGAAACAAACTCCGTGATTGAAATAGTTTACTTTTTTATGCTTGATTAAGCAAACTATTAATGATCACTCCGATTGTTTCTCCTCTCCCCAAAAATCTAACGATTTTTGGGGACCCCGCGAAGAGTGAAGCAGCTCAACCGAATAATACGAATAAAATAAAGCAAGCAATAAGTGCTTGCTTTGTTTTATTTATACTTTCTTTTACGAGCTGCTTCACTCTTCTTTTTGCGAGCAACAGAAGGCTTTTCGTAATGCTCTCTCTTTCTTACTTCCTGGATGATGCCATCACGAGAAGTCTGACGCTTAAATCTTCTGAGTGCGCTGTCGAGAGATTCATTCTCTTTAACTCTTACCTGACTCATGTTTTCCCTCCTTGCTCTTCTGTATTTTCGCATAGATTATATACAAATAGACTATAGTTGTCAAGCGTTTTATCAAATTATGTTGAAAATATTTAAAATAATTATTTTACTGACAAAATATGTCGTTTTGTTTGTTGAATATGATGTTGTTTTAACGCTTTACTTAGTGTATTTGAGGTGTGAACTCTTTGATTTGTTTCCGATATACTGGGTTTCACCCTTCTTAACATATCTTGCAACTTTGTAGTAATACACCTTGTTTTTCTGAACGTTCTTGTCCGTGAAGCAGGTCGCTTTCGGATTGGTTATTGTTTTAACAGCGGTGTAGCTTCCGTTCTTTGAAGTTGCTCTGTAAATCTTATAGCCCGTAACGCCCGTCATGGTTTTCCAGTAAACCCGAATTCCGTTATCCATATTTTTAAGTGTTGGTTTAGGCGGAGTCGGGGGAAGTGCGGTATTGCTTGCCTCTTTAGAAAAATTACCCCATCCGATGCTGTTTCCGGCTTTAACTCTGAAATAGTATTTCTTTCCTACTTTGAGTTTTTCAATAATCTTTTTATTGGATTTTGTTGTTTTAAGAGCTTTCCATTCGCCGTCTTCACGCTTGTATTCAACAATGTATTTGCTTGCATCTTCAAGCGCCTTCCACTTGATTGTCATTGAAGTCGGAGTTGTTCTGAGAACTTTAACACTCTTCGGCTTAGCAAGCAGCATTCTTACTCTTGTTGAAGCGTCTGAAATCTCGGATACAATTTCGTCTGAGCCGTGGCGAACAAAGCTTTTTACCTTGTAGTAGTACGCTTTGTTGTATTCAATATCGGTGTCAATATAGCTGTCAGTATCTTTGCTTTCAACCGTTTTGATAAGAGAATACTTTCCAAATTGGGCTGTGCTTCTGTAAATCATATATCCGTCAACATCATCGTCGGTTGAATATGCAACCTTAATGCCTTTTGGATTCAGCGTCACCGAGGTTATTTCCGCTTTCTTCGGCGTTGCAGCAAAGGTCATAGTTGTATATTCACCGTTTCCGACAGAGGTAGTCTGACGGCAGGAAATACTGTATGTTTCACCGGATTTAAGATTTTCAACGGTTATTGTTTTATCTTTTGTTTTTGTAAGTGTCAAAAACTTTTTGGAATCGCTGTCCGTTATATAGTAATGGAATGTGTCGTTTTTTCCGTTAGCCTTAAAGGTAATTACAACGGAGGTGGCATTTTTGTTTTTGAATGAAATATCGGGGGTTGAAAGAGTGTATTTTCCCGAGATTGCAGAGGAGGTTGTTGAATACTCCTCACCCGAGATTTTTACATATCTTTCAATTTTATAATAATAGGTTTTTCCGTATTTGATTTTTTGGTCGAGATATGTAGAAGTGGAATTATTAGTGATTGTTTTAATCTTTGAATATGTTCCGTTCTTGCTTTCGCTCTTATAAATCTTAACTCCCGTCAAATCGCTCATAGGATTCCATTTAAGAGTAAGTCCGGAGCTTGCGGGCGAGAATTCAAGACGCGAAAGGGTGGGGGGCAGTGCCGTTTTTGAAACAGCTTTGCTATAGTCCATGAATTTCGTGCCGAAACAAGCTGATACTCTGAAATAGTACTTTGTTCCGACCTCTAAATCTTTAACCGAGTATTTGGTTTTTTTGCAGTTATCACTAAGCGTTTTGTATGATTTGTCGCCCGATTTCTTATATTGAATCTTGTATTTTTCGGCTCCCTTAAGCTCCTTCCATTTAACATCCATCGTTGTTGTTGATGTTCTTGAAACACTTACTTCGGGAACACTTGCGTGAACTACATAGTATTTATCCTCGTAGTTCTTATATCGGTTAATCGTGATTCCGATTCCGCCGACCTTCATTGTGTTATAGAAAATAGAGTTAAAGGAATATAGTGTTCCGTCGTTGTTCTTAATTGTTTGGGTTGGATTTTTCCTGAAAGAATCCCAATAGATATCATCAACATGACAATCCGAAGAGCTGTGCTGAGCAACATTATAATTTGAATGATAAATGCTCATTTTCTCAGTGCTTATACTCTGAATCATAACTGTATGGGTTTTGTTGTATGACTGGTCGTATGAGCCGAAATGAATAATATCACCGGGTGTTGCGTTGTTAACAAAGAAAGAAATAATGTTTTCAACATCGGTGCTTGTTGGAGTTCTTGATGATGTTGTGAAGGTTGAAACGGTGTAGTAATTTCCTGAATAGTGATGGGACCTGTAGTTTCCGTAAAGACCTTCGCCGTCATAAGTAACGCCGTAAAGCTTTTCACATACCTTTGCAACGAATAAATAGCAGTTTCCAACAACTGCAGCAGTGCTTCCAGAAACAAATCCGGAGGTTTTTTCTATTTCAAGGAGCTTGTCCTCAGCATACATCTTTGAAGCGGCAAGTGCGTCTGTCTGAACAAATGTGCCTGCGGAGAATAACAGCACAAACGCCAATATGAAGGATATGACTTTTTTCATTATATCCGCCTCCTCTCTCAAAACGGCTAATATTATATCATATTTTAAATAAAAGGTCAAATGATGTTAGGTTTTAGGTTTTAGGTGTTAGGTGTTAGGTGTTAGGTGTTAGGCTAAGGTTAAGCTCTTGACTAAACAATTTTTATCCATTATTATATTAGCGGTGATAATTTATGAAGAAAATTTTAGTTTTAAACGGTCCCAATCTAAATATGACGGGAATAAGAAAAAAGGATGTATACGGAGCAGAAACTCTTGAAGATATCAACTCATATCTCAGGGAATACGGCGAAAGTGTCGGCGCAGAAATGTTTTTTTATCAAAGCAACCACGAAGGTGATTTGATAGACATAATCCATAAGTCAAAGGATGAGTATGACGGTGTTGTTATCAATGCGGGCGCATACACTCATTATTCGTATGCAATCCGCGATGCAATCGAGTGCGTTAACGAATTCACTCCCTTTGTTGAAGTGCATATGAGCGATATACATAAAAGAGAGGGCTTTCGTCACATTTCGGTTATAACTGATGTTTGCAAAGAACAAATATCGGGATACGGTAAAGACTCATATAAAATGGGTATTGATTTATTACTTAAAATAATGTAAAATATATCAGTAAAATATTTTTAATAATCATTGGAGGAAAAATATATGATTTCAGCAGGTGATTTCAGAAACGGCGTAACCTTTGAGGAAGACGGAAACGTTTTGCAGGTTATTGAATTTCAGCATGTAAAACCCGGTAAGGGAGCTGCATTTGTAAGAACTAAGACTAAGAATGTAATCTCGGGCGCAGTAACCGAAAAGAGCTACAACCCTTCGGCTAAGTTCCCGACAGCTTATATCGAGAGAAAGGATATGGCTTATTCATATTCAGACGACGGAATGTTCTATTTCATGGATAACGAAACCTTTGATATGGTTCCCGTATCCGAAAGCGACCTTCCCGAAAACTTCAGATTCGTTAAGGAAAACGATGTCTGCAAGATTCTTTCATATAAGGGCAAGGTTTTCGGCGTTGAGCCCCCGACCTTTGTTACTCTTCAGGTAACTCACACAGAGCCCGGCGTTAAGGGCAACACAGCAACCAACACCCTTAAACCCGCAACTGTTGAAACAGGCGCAGAGATTCGTGTTCCGCTTTTCATCAACGAAGGCGATATGATCAGAATCGACACAAGAACCTGCGAATATATGGAGCGCGCATAAACGCAATTGAAAATTGAAAATGGAGAATGGAAAATTTCGGGTCGCTTCGCTCCGATTATAATCGGGTGAGGGCGGAGCCCTCCCAAAATTCTCAATTCTCAACTTTCAATTCTAAATTTTTTCGACTGAAAGGAGAAAAACATATGGATACAATTGAAAGCTTAGGCTATCTTAAAGGCTTACTCGACGGACTTGATTTCGACGAAAATAAAAAAGAAACAAAGATGTTCAAGGCAATTATCGAGGTTCTTGAGAATATGAATGCAGACCTTGATGATGTTTATGAAGAGCTTGAATATCAGACTGATACAATCGAAGCTATCGACGAGGATCTCGCAGAGCTTGAAGAGGATTACTACGGCGATGACGACGATGAATGGGATGACGATTTCGAGGAATATGAAGAATTTGAAATTGAGTGCCCCAACTGCGGAGAGATTATTTCCGTTGATGAGGACACCGTTCTTGAAGGCGGAATCGAATGCCCCAACTGCGGCGAAACTCTTGAATTTGAAATTGAATACGAAGATGAAGAGGACGACGAATAATCGTCGTCCTTAATTTAAAGGTGAGATAATAAATGAAGAAAAAGATTGATATAAAAACTCTTCTTCCCGTTCTTATTCCCGTTATTGCTGCAATTGTTGTTGTATGCACTCTTGCTGTTACGGGCAAGGTTTCAAAAAATATTGACAAAACCTCTCCGACTGCAACAGAGGCTCAGTTCACCGAATCAACAACTCAGGACGAAAGCGGTGATGATGCAAAGGTAAGCATTGTTGCTGTCGGCGATAATCTTATTCACAACACACTTATTTCAGCCGGTGAAAAGGACGACGGAACAAGGGACTACAACAGCTTTTATGAGGATATAACTCAATATATCAAGCCTGCTGACATTGCAATTATCAACCAGGAAACAATGCTTGGCGGAAGCAGTTTTGAATATTCTGGCTATCCCAATTTCAACACTCCGTGGGAAGTTGGCGAGGCTGCTATTAATGCGGGCTTCGATGTTTTCACCTGTGCAACGAATCATTCAATGGATATCGGAACTGCAGGTATTGAAAAAGAGCTTGAATTCTTTGCAAAGCACCCCGAGGTAACTCATATCGGAACATACGGCTCACAGGATGAATACAATAATATAACCTATGTTGAGTCAAACGGAATCAAGTTTGCGCTTCTTAACTACACCCAGCATACAAACGGAATCGGCGTACCAGAGAATAAGAGCTATGTTGTTAAGGTGCTCAAAGAAGACCTTGTTAAAAAAGAGGTTAAAAAAGCAAGAAAGAACGCGGATGTTGTTATCTTTTTACCCCACTGGGAACAGGAAAACAGCCACGATGTAATTGAGCTTCAAAAGAAATATGTTAAGCTTTGCTCCGACCTCGGCGTTGACATTATTATCGGAACCCATCCCCATGTTATTCAGCCCGTTGAATGGGTTACAAATGCCGAAACGGGCAAAAAAATGCTTGTTTATTATTCAATCGGTAACTTTATCTCCCACCAGATTAACCTCAATCAGATGGTTGGCGGAATGGCTGAGATAACCGTTGAAAGAGTTGACGGCGAAATCAAAATAACAAATGCAAAGCTTGCTCCCGTTATTGATTTCTACAAGCAGTCAAACGGAAAATATAAGTTCAGCGTTTATAAATTCTGCGATTACAACGATGACCTTGCTTCCCAGCAGGTTCAGCAGGGACTTACTGTTAAGTATGCAGAGAATCTCTTTACCAAATATATTGATGAAGAGTTCCGCGATATGAATTAATTATTGACAAGAGTAAATAAAGTGTTATAATAAGCATATAATTTTAAGAACAAGGCGTTCAGGAATAAAACTGAACGCCGTTTTTAAAAAATGAATTGTTAGAGAAAGGAGCGTTTAGGATGGCAAAATACACAAAAGAGTCCATACTTAAAGAAGCTAAAGAAAACAATGTGGAGTTCGTCAGACTGCAGTTTACGGACTTGTTCGGCATTATGAAAAATATTGCAATGCCTGTTTCACAGCTTGAAAAGGCACTTAATAACGAGTGTATGTTCGACGGCTCATCAATCGACGGATTTGTTCGTATTGATGAAAGCGATATGTATCTTCATCCCGATTATGATACATGGGCAACATTCCCCTGGAGGAAGCATCTCAACGCTCAGACAGGAAGACTTATCTGCTCTGTTTATAAATCAGACAATGAAACACCCTTTGAAGGCGACCCGAGAAATGTTCTTCAGAAGGTTATTGATATGGCAGCTGAAATGGGCTACGGTTTTAATGTAGGTCCCGAATGCGAATTCTTCCTTTTCAAAACAGATGAAAACGGAAAGCCGATTATTGAGCCCAATGATGAGGCTGGTTATTTTGACCTCAACCCGATTGACCACGGCGAAAACTGCAGAAGAGATATCTGCTTGGCGCTTGAGGAAATGGGCTACACCGTTGAAGCAGCTCACCACGAGGTTGCTCCGGGTCAGCACGAGATTGATTTCAAATTCGGCGAGGTTATGACCACTGCTGACAGAGTTATGACCTTTAAGCATGTTGTTAAGACCTATGCAACAAAGCACGGTCTCCACGCAACCTTTATGCCCAAACCGATTTTCGGCATCAACGGAAGCGGAATGCACACAAATATGAGTCTTTACGACCTTAAAACGGGCAAGAACGTGTTTGATGACCCGAACGGCGAGCTTGGACTTTCAAAAGAGGCATTTGGCTTCATAGCGGGTATTCTTGAGCATGTTAAGGGTTTAACTGTTTTTGCAAACCCGACAGTAAACTCATACAAAAGACTGGTTCCCGGTTACGAGGCACCGAGCTATCTTACATGGTCAACCTCAAACAGAAGCGTTCTTGTAAGAATTCCCGCATCAAGAGGCAAGGGAACAAGAATTGAGCTCAGAAGCCCCGACCCGACCTGTAACCCCTATCTTGAAATGGCGCTCTGCCTTGCAGCAGGACTCGACGGAATCAAGAGGGAACTCACTCCTCAGAATCCTAATGATGAGAACATCTATGCACTTTCAAAGAAAGAGAAAAAGCAGATTGAACATCTTCCCACAACTCTTAAAGAAGCTATCAAGGAATGTGAGGCAGACCCGTTCATCCGCGAGGTTCTCGGCGACCATGTTTATAAGAACTACATCGCAGGAAAGAAAGCAGAGTGGAACGACTATCGCCGCCAGGTTTCACAGTGGGAAATTGATAAGTATATGATAAATTATTAAAAGGTGCCGAAAGGCCAATGTCATTAAGTTAATGACATAAAAACGAAAAAACGACACACTTGCATACGCTTGAGTGTCGTTTTTTTGTGCGAATAAAGAAAAAATCACAATTAA
>CAJOEV010000056.1 GCA_905233545.1 uncultured Eubacterium sp.
ATACCAACTTTTCTCTATCATTTTTCAAATTTCTTACTAACATTGTAAAAAAACCTCTTGAAGAAATCAAACTTCAAGAGGTTTTTCTACAGTCTGAAAACCCGTCCATAAGGACGGGTTTTAATTTTACCATTCGGCAAGGATTCAAAACGGTTCGTTTGCGACCGCTGCCTGTGGCAGATGAAGGGAGCAATAAGAACTGCCTAACGGTCAAAATTTGTCGGCGCTCCAAGCCGATAACAAGTTTTTGGAACCGTTAGTCGGATGGTCGCGCCCGTTTTGGCACCGTTTTTCGATAGCTGAGATGAGAATCCTTATGCCTGACTCATTTTATCTTGTCTAAAGTTTAAAGATTTTGTTTTGATACTTTTGTATCTGTGTACAGATTTATTGACATGAGTTTTCAGTTTTGATACAATGAAAATCAGGTCAGTAGTTTTTTGATTTTATCGTCGGAGCTGACAAACCCGAAAGGAGAATCTGATATGAATTACGGTGATTTTGGTAAAACAGGAGAAAAAATATCCGCGCTTGGATTCGGATGCATGCGTTTGCCGGAATATCAAGAGGGAGATAAACACTTTGTTCATCAGGATAAGGTTGATGAAATGCTTGCGTTAGCATTTGAAAACGGCGTTAATTATTTTGACACCGCTCCCCATTATTGCAACCACAACAGTGAGGCGGCAGTTGGGCATGCAGTAAAGGATTTTCGTGATAAAATACTTATCTCAACAAAAGTTCCTATGGATTCTGATTTAACGCCCGATAAATATCGCAGTCTGCTTGAGAGAAGTCTTACTCGAATGAAAACGGATTATGTTGATTTTTATCATTTTTGGGGAATTAACCGCGATAAATTTGACAATCTCATTCTTAAAAACAATCTTCTTGAAACCGCCGCAAAGGCTAAGGAAGAAGGGCTTATTCGTCATATTTCATTCTCTTTTCATGATTCTCCCGAGGTTATTAAACATATTGTTGACACCTCTGAAAAGCAGGGCGTTAAAATGGAATCAATGCTTTGTCAGTATAATATTCTTGACCGCTCTAATGAGGAAATGATAAAGTATGTTCATGAAAAGGGACTTGGCACTATAGCAATGGGACCTGTTTGCGGAGGAAGGCTTGCAGCACCCACCGACCTTTATTCAAAGCTCACCGGTAAGCAGGGCGTTGCAACCTATGAGCTGGCGTTTAAATTCTGCCTCGGCAACCCAAACCTTAACTGCGCGCTTTCGGGAATGCAGGATATTGATATGATTAAAAAGAATATTAAGGTTGCTTCTGATAACACTTCTTTTTCTGCTGAAGAATGGAAGATGTTGGGAGATGCGCTTGAAGAAATCAAAAAATTCTCCGAGCTGTACTGTACGGGATGTAAATATTGTATGCCCTGTCCTGCAGAGATAAATATTCCTCATGTTTTTGAAATGTACACCTACTACAATGTTTACGGTTTGAAGGACCATGCAAAGAAAATGATGAGCGACTATCTTAAAAACAACGGCAAAACCTTCGCCTACTGCAAGGATTGCGGTTTATGTGAGAAAAAGTGTCCTCAACACCTGAAAATCCGCGAAAATCTTGATATGGTTTGCAAACTTCTTTGTGAATAAAACAGAAAACTCCTCTTGATTTTTTCAAGGGGAGTTTTTTATTTCAATGCCTTTTATTATTTGAAGATACATGCTATAATAATTGCATACTGTTATTAATAGGAGAAAAACAGTGAAAACACCATTGACTAAAACAAAATATTGATTTATTATGATAAAAAATAGGAGGAGAAGAATTATGACACTTGAAACTCTTGTGGATGAAATTATGGTTCAGGGCGATGTTCTTGTAAGAGTGTTTGACGACAACAGGGATTTGGACGACATTGTTCTTGAAACAAATGATATTGAGGGCGAGGACATTTCCGAATATGCCGATTTTGAGGTTACATCCGTTTATGCAAACCTCGAACAGCTAGTTATTGAAATTCAGCCTGAATAAAGAAAATCAGCCGTTTCGGATTCCGAAACGGCTGTTCTTTTTATTTTTGTTATACGCTGTACATTGTTCGCAGTGCGTCATTTTCAACATAAATTTTTAATTGATCGCTTTTACTGCTGTTTCTTATCACACCGAAGTATATTCCTTCATCATCGACAATTGCATATTCTCCGTTGCCGATATATTCATATGTGAAGCAATCTGAATAATCGTAGCTATGAAAACTGCTTTCGTTCTTATCTTTAATAGATGTATATACTTTTCCGTTTTTATAAAACTTGAATTTCATTGAATACGGCCAACCAACGTCATAGAAATCCAGCCTCCATGAAGAGGAAAGGAGCTTGCTTTTGAACGACTTCTGTGTTTTTGCAGAAACAACCTTAGAAAAGCTTCCTTTTTTGCTTCCCTTTGTTGCTCTTACCTTGAAATAGTATGTTTTGCTTGATTTAAGCTTATTAACCGTCGCCGAAGTTGTTAAACCGTTGCTTATGGTTTTTGCTTTCTTGTAGTTCTTTGATTTGTAAACGCTGTAATAGACCTGATAACCTGTTGCACCGCTTACTCTTTTCCAACTAAGTTTAACGCTCTGTGAATATGCTGTTGCTTTCAGTGAGCTTACCTTTCCGACGCTTGCCGCCTGAACACATACAGGTGTTACTGCCGCTGCAATCAGCATCATGATACTTAATAATAATGCAATTATTTTTTTCATACTTTTTCTCCTTTATATGTTTTTGCTCTTTTATAATAACATATACAAGTGTCTGTTTCAAGAAAAAAGGTTAATTTTCGGGCGGAAAAACGGTTTAGAAAGTGATGTAAAAAGAGAAAGGAAAAAAGTTGAAAAATACAGTTTGAGTCGTTGTTTCTCCGCCCGAGATAAACATAACATACGCAAACATCTGTTGCAACAAGAATTCTGTCTGAGTCCACATATAAGGACTCAGGCGTTGTTTGTTTTATATGCAATTTTTCAAATCTGCTGTAGTTCTTTTTAATTCCTGCAAAGCTTTTGATTTTTGAAACACCCACGCCGAATTTTTTATCAATATATATTTTGTTTTCTTTTTCATAATCTCTCTTACAGGGTCTGGGTTTTATGCGGTTTTCTCGGAGCGCTCCTTTTGTATTCAACATCGGGATAGCCGATAATCATACAGGTGACCGCCTTGTGTCCTTTCGGAAGATTGAGCATTGCTTTTATTTTCGGGTTAAGCTTAGTGCAGCCGCAGAAAAATCCGCTGTACAAAACGCCGAGTCCGAGTGAGTTTGCTTCAATCTCCATATATGCGCTTGCAAGAGTTCCGTTTACGGTGTTATGAGCCGAAACAACAATAACAAGCGGAGCTTTTTTGAAGAAGAAATTATCGTCGATATTCTGGTTCTTGAGGCTTTTTGAGAATACAGAGCCTATGCCGACGCCTGTTCTGAAGAGTTTAACGCATTCCTTTTCAAGCGCAGCCTGCTTTGAGCCGAGAACTGTGAAGGCAACATTCTGCGAGTTTGCTCCTGTGGGGGCATATCTTCCTGCCTCAATAATTTTGTCAATCTTTTCCTGTTCAACGGGAATGTTTTTATACTGTCTGATTGTTCTTCTGCTCTTCATTGCCGAAAGAAGAATATCGCTGTCGATTTCGCTCATTGAAACAGCGGGAATACTCTCACTTGTATCGTATTCGGGCATATCGATTGCACCTGTCGGGCAAACTGCAAAGCAGTGTCCGCATTCAATACAGCCCTCTCTGAACTTTGCTTTTTTTCCGTCAAGATACAGTGAGCTTGCAACGCAGTCCATAACGCATTTTCCGCATCCGACACATTTTGAATTATCAATAACAACTTTATCCATAATCATCCACCTTCCTTTTCAAAACAGTATATCATAAGAAAAATCAAGAAACAATTTATTGCAAAAAACTCATACGCAAAAGCGGTTTTGTTAAAGGGTAAGTATCATATCATGGTGGGGAATGCCCTCTTCAAGGTATTCGCCCGAGGTTACCGTAAAACCGCATTTCTCATAAAATCCGACTGCCTGCTTCTGAGCGGCAACATAGATTTTATCGCATTTGAATCTTTTTTGAATTTCACTTACTGCTGTTTTCATAAGCTCTGTTCCGAGTCCGTTTTTGTGAACAAGGGTTAAAACTCTTCCGATTTTAACGGCGTTTTCATCATATTGAAATGCGCGCAGATACGCAGAAACTCTGCCGTTTTCAAAGCAGAAAATATGTGTGCTTTCATAGTCAACACCGTCGGGGTCGGTGCAGCAGATTTTTTGTTCTTTAACAAAAATTTCTCCTCTTGAGCGAAGAATTTCATAAACTTCTTTTGCCGAAAGCTCATCGAATTTTTTAACTATCCAATCCATAAACTATCCATCCGTCATATGTTTTAAATGATTATAACATATAAAAGCATAAATGAAAACACTATAATTATTCGTTGTATTGAGCGGGCTGTTGTGGTATAATAAAGGCAATTATACAAGCGTTTAATTATTATGAAATCCGGAGGCAGTAATATGCAAAGCATGGCAAAAAACAGATATAATTGGGCGTGTATCGGCTGCGGTGATATTGCAAGCGATATGGCAGAGGTTATGGCTGAAAGGGGAACGCCTTTTTATTGTGTTTATTCAAGAACGCCCGAAAGAGCAAAGGTGTTTGCAAACAAATACGGGATAAAAAAAGTCTGCAGCTGTGCAAAAGAGCTTTTTGAGGATGAAAATGTTGATATTGTTTATATTGCAACTCCTCATAATCATCATATTGAATACATACTCGAAGCTGCAGAAAACAATAAGCATATTTTATGCGAAAAAGCAATAACGCTTAATTCGGACGAGCTTGAAAAAGCAAAGAGACTCTGTGAACAAAACGGTTTAATTCTTGCCGAGGCACAGACGATTTATCATATGCCTGTTTTTAATACGGTTGAAAAATACATAGAAGACGGAACTCTCGGAAAGCTTGAGCTTCTTGATGTTAAATTCGGAACAAGGAAAATTTATGATGAAACAAACCGTTTTTACAGTCCCTGTCTGGCAGGCGGAACAATGCTTGACATAGGCGTTTATGCACTGTCTTTTGTAAGGCGTTTTCTCAGCGAAAATGCTACTGAAATCAAATCAAGTGCAAGACTTGCGCCGACGGGAGTTGACGAGCAGGCGGTTATTTTGCTCTCAAACAGTAATAATGAGATGGCTGCGGTTTCGCTTTCATTTATTGCAAAGCTTCCGCGCATTGCGGTTGCTTCATTTGAAAACGGTTGGGTTGAATTCGATAATTTCAACCGAGCAACAAGGGCGAGAATAAATCTTTTTGATACCAATCAGCCGATTGATGTTATGAGCGATGAAAGCGTTTCGCCTCTTTTGTATGAGGTTGAAGATATGGAAGAAGCTGTTTCAGGCAGAGAGAACAGAATGCGTTTTGAATTAACAGAAGATGTTATGCAACTCATGACTAAACTAAGAAAAGATTGGGGTGTAATATACCCTGAGGAGAAATAATGCTATGTTAAAACGATTTATCGGATATTATAAGCCTCATTTGCTGTTGTTTTCTTTGGATATGGCGGCATCCGTTCTCATATCGCTTCTCGGTATGATTTATCCCGTTATGACGAACAGTATGCTCAACGACTATATTCCCAACAAGAAATACAGAGCGATTATTATTGCAGGTATCGGCGTGCTTTTACTTTATGTTTTGCGGATGCTTCTGAGATATTTTGTTCAGTATCAGGGTCACATTGTCGGAACCAGAATGCAGGCGCAGATGAGGACAGAGCTTTTCACACATCTGGAAAAGCTTCCGTTTTCCTTTTTTGATGACCACGAAACAGGCTCAATAATGACGAGAATGACAAACGATTTATTCGAGGTTGTTGAGCTTGCCCACCACGGTCCCGAAAACCTGCTTACAAGCTCAATTATGATTGTTTTAAGCTTTGTATATCTTTTAACAATCAATGTCTGGCTTACTCTTATAATTTTTGCATGTGTTCCGCTGTTGGTTATTGTTTCGGCTTACTACAGAAAAAGAATGCGCGAAGCGTTTGCCGAAAGAAGAGAAAGCAACGCTGTTATCAATGCGTCGCTTGAAAGCTCAATAACGGGAATCCGCGTTACAAAGGCATTTACAAATTTCGACAAGGAACTCGAAAAGTTTGAGGTCGGAAACGATAAGTTTGTTAAAGCCTCGCTTAAATCATATAAGGCAATGGGAAGATTCTTTTCTTCAACCTCTTTCGTAACCGATGTTTTCAATGTTATTATTCTTATTGCAGGCGGACTTTTTCTGTATGACGGAAAAATCAATTTCGGCGAATATTCAACATTTATAGTTTCGGTTAACCTGTTTATTCAGCCCGTTCAGACTCTTGTTAATTTTACTGAGCAGTGGCAAAACGGCGCAACGGGATTTAAGCGTTTTGTTGACATTATGGATATTCCCGAGGAAGAGGACTCGCCCGACGCGGTTGATTTAGGGCATGCAAAAGGTGATATTGAGCTCAGGGATGTTTGTTTTTCATATACTGAAAATGACGAAAAAGGCGTTCTTGACCATATTTCACTGAAAATCCCTCAGGGAACAAAAATTGCGCTTGTCGGTCCTTCAGGCGGAGGCAAAACAACAATTTGCCACCTTATTCCAAATTTCTATAAACTTGATGATGACGGCGGAAGCATTCTTATTGACGGGAAGGACATCAGAACTTTAACTATGGACTCCGTCAGAAAAAATATCGGAATTGTTCAGCAGGATGTTTTTCTCTTTTCGGGAACAATTAAAGAGAATATTAAATACGGCTGTCTTGACGCAAGTGATGAAGAGGTTATCAAAGCGGCGAAGAATGCAAATATGCACGAGTTTGTTATGAGCCTGCCCGACGGATATGATACAGAAATCGGAGAAAGAGGCATTAAGCTTTCGGGCGGACAGAAACAGCGTGTTTCAATTGCAAGGGTATTCTTAAAAAATCCTGCCATACTCATTCTTGATGAGGCAACAAGTGCGCTTGACAATACAACCGAGGTTTTAATTCAGCAGGCGCTTGATGCACTTTGCGAGGGAAGAACAACGCTTGTTGTTGCTCACCGTCTTTCAACAATCAGAAATGCAGACACAATTGCGGTTGTAACCGAAGGACGAATAACGGAACAAGGAACCCACGAAGAGCTTATGGCAAAGAAGGGTGTTTATAAGGAACTTTATGAGCTTCAGTTCAGAGAGGATTAAAAAGGGGAGGGCAACGCCCCAATGTCATTAAGTTAAGAAAAACCTCACACAGAAAATGTGTGGGGCTTTTTCTTTTTGCAAAAAAAGTAAAAAAGTTTTCAAAAAAGACTTGACAA
>CAJOEV010000057.1 GCA_905233545.1 uncultured Eubacterium sp.
ACTTATTTTTCCATCTTCAACATTTAAAAGACTGCGAACTTGTCCATCAGGCTCATAAAGAAGTTTAACCAAGCCTTTTGAGCGTGGATGTCTGATTTGCATACGCGCAACAGCATCGGTGCGTTCTTTGACTGCTTTTATAGAATCGAGTGCATTTTTGAGTTCAATTTCAAAAGGAGTGTCCTCGGGTATGGTTTTTCCGCCGGACTGTCTGCATCTGTTTTTGATATCAAGAAATTCACGGAGATTGTCTGTTTTCATATTCAAAGGTATTATTTCGCCGACCGTTTCACCTATAAAGCCCAACCAGTGGGTGAATTCCGTTATGGTGCAGGCAAATAACACCAGCTCTGTTTTTGAAACCTCCCCTTTCAGCGTCGCGTAAACAAGATAAGCAAAGATGCCGACCTCAATTCCGACACTGACAACGAGAGCAAGCATATCCGAGCAGAAATAATAAAAATACATTTTACTTGTCCAGAACTTCCGCTCGCCGACAAAATATTCGCTCATTTTCATAAGATAATCACGCAGTTTGAAAATGCGAATATCCTTGCCTATGGCAAAATCGCGGGATGTCCTGTTTATGTAATTCAGCTTTCTGTCAACCTTTGCCAACGGATCTTTTGTTTTATTGATCAGCCGGTTTTCAACAGCCATTGAAACAAGCTTCAATGCCTCAAGCCCTGTCAGCACAAGAATCAGCCAAGGATTGAGCTTTACGGTAACGGTTCCGTAAACCGCTATAAAAATAATACCCCTGAAAAGAAACCGGTAATAGTCAATATAGTTGTAGAGGCCGTCATAAGTCAGTGTATTTTTAGCTTTCTGATATTTTTCTCTGCCTAATGATCCTTCAATCAGATCAAAATCCATATTCATTATTTTTTCGGCAAGCAGGATATCCAGTTTCCTGTTGGTTTCTGCCTGTCGAACCTTGAACCGACTTTCCAGGCTGTTATTCAATAATACTGACATAAACTCAACAGCCGCGACACCCGATGTGACGAATAAAATTGATTTGATACCCATCTGATTCTCAAGACAATAAGTCAGCGCCGTAACAAAACCGACCACATTAAGTTCAAAAACCACATCAAAAACGGCAATTGCAATATTAATCGGAATCTGAGCCTTATCCCACCCGATAAGAATTCTGAACATATACGCGGTGTTATTGATAAAGGAATGTTGTGTTTTGTTTTCTTTCTTCATTCCGTTTCACCTCATTATGAAGTATAGCAAAAAAGCAACCATCGGAGGCTGCTTTTGCACGAATGGTTCAATTTTTATCGCGAGCGGCAATCGGAAGCATTATTTCAGTGCCGAAAACGCCTTCATCGTGTTCCCTTCTGAGATATCCGCCGTATTTTTTTACTATGGCGTCAATCCTCATCAGCCCGAAGCCGTGTTCATCGCCTTTGGTGGTTTTATAGGTTTTGCCGAAGCGCCTGGGCGTTCCGGTCATAGAATTGGTAACGGAAATATAGACTTGCTCCTTAAATACGCCGATATAAACTCTGATGAGACGCTCGGCTTCATTTTCAATTTTAAGACACGCCTCCATTGCGTTATCAAGCAGATTGCCGATAATTATACATAATTCCACGTCGGAAATCCCCGTTTTGGGCACGCTTGCCGTGACATCGGTCGATATGTTCTTTTTATGAGCAAGAGACAACTTGCTGTTCAGAATGGCGTCTGCCATTACATTGCCCGTTTTTACAACCGTATCGACGGTGTTCAAATCAATATCAAGTTCGCCGAGGTAGTTTTCAAGCTCGACGAGATTGCCCATTTTAAGGGACGCCTGCATAACGGCGATATGATTGCGGTAATCATGCCGCCAGCCACGCATCGTGTTGTAAATATTCTGAACTTCCTCGCAGTGCTTTTCCGTGAGTTCCTGCTGATAAGCCGCAATTCTTCTGTCTATACTGCGATAAAACACTCTGTCAAATAAAGGCATAATTATCTCCTGTAATACTCCGCAAAGGCGCGGTTGACATCTTCATACATTCTTCTTGAGACGGGAACGGTTTTATCATTGTCAAGAAGAATCTCCGATTTTGAAATCCGTTTTATATGCTCAAGGTTTACAACATATGAACGGTGGGCATAAACAAAACCGTCTCCGAGGCTGCCGAAGAAAGAAGCCAGCGGTTGATTTACTGTAATATCCGAATCGGATGTGTTGATAATCACTGAATGTCCCGCTGCTTCAACAAAGAAAATATCGCTCAGCCGCAGGCGGATGTTTTCTCCCCCGGAATCCACGAATAACGCCGGGGCAGAATTACCGATATTATCCGCGGCTCTGCTCAGGACTTCGCTGAGCTTTTCGGGCTTAACGGGTTTCATAAGATAGTGCAGAGCGGCGACGTCATAACCGTCCGAAATATATTTTTCAAAGCCCGTGATAAAAATAATCTGTATATCTTTATTCTGTTCCCGAATCTGTCTTGCTAAGTCAATACCGTTCATTTTACCCATTTCTATATCGAGAAGCAGAATGTCATAATCTTTGCATTCTTCATATTGAAACAGGAAGCTTTCGGCGTTTGGGAAAGCTTTCAGCGTAACAGCATTGCCCGTTCCGGACGCCCAGTTCGCAACAAGTGAAGAGAGATATTCAATTTCGGTTGCTTCATCGTCGCAGACGGCAATACTGTATTTCATAAGTGAACTCCACTTTGATATTTTATAAATAATTCAACTTAAATCATAGCATATTTCAGCCGGTCATTCAAGGCAAAATGCAAAAGTGACAATCATATAAAAATATGTGTTTTCTCTTCTCTTTATAATTATACAGTTAACCTGCCGAAAAAACGGCTATGTTGCAAAAATACAACAAAACAGATCCCTGCAATCCCAAAAGTTGCATAGATGCAACAAAATATAAATAACGATTGACAAGAGACTAAATATATTATATAATTTAGTCACAATAATAGTTGGAGGTTTTACAATGAATATTGTTCCTATGAGAGATTTAAAAGACACCGTTCGCATCGAGCAGCTTTGCGCCGGAGATAACGGTCCCGTTTTTGTTACAAAAAACGGCTATGGCAGACTTGTTGTTATGGATATTGAATATTTTGAAAAAACGATGAAAAAGATTTATGAAGCCAGTGCTGTCAACAAAGGAATCGATGATATGCAGAAAGGCAAAACGGTTGACGGCAACAAAATCATAGAAGAAATGAGTAAAAAATATGGCTTCTGAGTTCAAATATGAATTTACCGATTCTGCAAGCAGGGATTTGGATGATATTCTTGATTACATTGCGGGTAATCTGAAAAATCCAAATGCTGCCAAAGATTTATTTGACGGCATTAAAGCGGAAATCAAAAATATATGTATGTTTCCCCTATCGGCAGAAGAGGTTGAAAATGAGTTTATTATTGTTCAGGGCGTTCGGAGAGTAACTGTAGGAAATTATAATCTGTATTACTACCCGAATGAAAGCAAAAGAACTGTAACCGTGCTTCGAATTATTTATGGAAAGCGGGATTTGAACTATATTTTGAGAGATTTGGATATTTAAGGATGTGACAAAGTGAACGGAGTTATCTATGCCCGGTATTCTTCCGATAATCAACGTGAAGAATCCATTGAAGGACAGTTAAGAGAATGCAAAGCTTATGCCGAAAAGAACGGCATTACAATAATTGAAAACTATATTGACCGCGCTCATACCGCAACGAATGATAACCGTCCCGATTTTCAGCGTATGATAAAGGACAGCGCAAAGGGTAAATTTGAAATAGTTCTGGTATGGAAGCTCGACAGATTTGCCCGTAACCGCTATGACAGTGCACATTATAAAAATCAGCTCAAAAAGAACGGAATCAAAGTTGTTTCCGCTACCGAAAACATAGCCGACGGACCCGACGGAATTCTGCTTGAATCGGTGCTTGAAGGTATGGCGGAATACTATTCGGCAGAGCTTTCGGTCAAAGTTAAACGCGGACTAACGGAAAACGCATTAAAGTGCAAATTCAACGGCGGCACGATGACATTCGGATACAAGTTAGGACCCGAGCAGAGTTATGAGATTGATCCTGTAAACGCTCCCATTGTGCTTGATATTTTCAAACAATATGACTGCGGAAAGACTATAAAAGAGATAAGTCAGTATTATTCGGAGAAAGGACTTTCCCTGAAACCGGATATCAATTTCATTACACGCACACTGCACAATCGTAAATATATCGGCGAATACCGTTATAATGAAACAATCGTTCCCGATGGTATACCTGCAATTGTTCCCAAGGATTTATTCAACAGAGTTCAGGAACAGCTTGCTAAGAATAAGAAAGCACCGGCAGCCAAACGCGGAGATGACGGATATATACTTACAACAAAGCTTTTCTGCGGATGCTGTAAAACATATATGGTCGGTGAATGCGGCACAAGCGCTTCCAAAGGGAAAACATATAATTACTACCGCTGTGTTAATTCAAAAAAGAAAAAGACTTGTAAATCAAAACACAAATCCATAAGAAAAGACCGTATAGAAGAGTTAGTAATATCGGAGATTAAAAAAGCCGTATTTGATGACGCTTTTGTTGATGAATTCGCAAAGCGGGCTTATCTTGCACAAAAGGAAGAAAGCAGCGAGCTGGCAGTTTTACGCAAAGAGCTTGCCGAAACCGAAAAGGGCATAAAGAATATGGTGGATGCCATCCAGGCAGGCATTGTTACGGAATCTACAAAACAGCGTCTCACAGATTTGGAAGCAACAAAGAGTAATCTTGAAATCAGCATAGCCAAAGAAGAAATAAAGGCACCGATATTCTCTGAAGATGAAATTCGATTCTTCATTATGAGTTTCAGAAAAGTTGATTATGATTCATCAGAAGGAAGAAGACTTGTTGTTGACAGATTCCTGAACAGTGTGGTTATTTATGATGATTACATTCTCATAAACATGAATTTTAATAACAGCACCAAGCAGGTTGATATCAAAGAACTTGACGCTCCTGCAAAACGTTCGAGCTTGAAATTGCTCTCTCCGCCATGAAAAGGGGCTGTCGCATTAAGTGAGCCCGGAGATAAAGGAAAAAAGAAATCCGGATAACCGATAAAAAGGTTGTCCGGATAACGCTTTCATAGTATAATTTAATAGCAAAGAAAAACACAAGAAAGCAGGTAAATTGTACTATGTTTGCAGACAGAAATCAAGTTGTTTTACCGTTAAATCTTGAAATAAAAATACCAGAAGATGATCCTGTATTCAAATTGGTTGAAATATGTGACAGATTAAACTATGAAAAGCTTGAAAAAGAGTATCTGAGAAAATGGCGAAAAATAAATCCGGCAACAATGTTTATCCTGCTGGTGTATGCGTATATCACAGGCAAATATTCATCCCGACAGATAGAGACAGCCTGTAAGACCGACATCAGATTTATGTGGATACTCGGCAATGAAGAGGCGCCGGATCACAGTACAATAGCGCGATTTCAAAATGAGAGGCTTGTGCCGGTTATCGAGGATTTGTTTTATCAACTGGTCGGACAGTTAATTGAAATGGGAGAAGTGTCATACGGCAATGTGTTTGTTGACGGAACAAAGATAGAAGCAAACGCCAATAAATACACCTTTGTATGGTCAAAGGCGGTTGAGAAACATCTGAATCGCTTGGAAGAAAAAATCGAATCAGAGACGAAGCGGATTGCGCAGCAGTATTGCTTACGCGAAGATTTATGCTTTGAAGAGCTGATTGAGGCATTGCTGCAGATGGCGTATATGCAGCGGATTAAATTTGTCCGCGGAAAAGGAAAACATAAAACGCAATTGCAGAGAGATGTTGAAATGCTTATGACATACGGGGATAAAAGGCATGAATATCTGCAAAGCATGAAGATCGCAGGGAAAAGGAAAAGTTACTCCAAGACCGACACGGACGCCACATTTATGCGGATGAAAGAAGACTATATGAAAAACGGCCAGCTGAAGCCTGGCTACAATGTGCAGATTGCGGTTGAAAGCGAGTATATTGTAGGAGTGGGATTGTTTCACAATCCGACTGACACAACGACCCTGATACCGTTTCTCGAACGAATGAGAAACCGCACGGGAGTAAAGATTAAAAATCTCGTTGCGGATGCCGGATATGCAAGCGAAGAAAATTTTGACTACCTTGATAAAAACAATCAGAACGCATTTATCAAGCCTCAGCTTTATGAAGTGAGCAAAACAAGAAAATACAAACAGGATAAATTCAGACCCGAGCATATGGAATACGACAGGCATAAAAACGAGTATATCTGTCCCAACGGAAAACGGATGATATATCAATACACAAGCAGGTATGTCACAGACAACAATTATGAAACCCGCAGGGATGTATATGAATGCGAAAGCTGCGAAGAATGCCCTTACCGGAGCCGATGTCACTCATCTCAAAAAAACAGAAAAATCAGAGTTTCACATAAATTGTTTGAACAGAACAAAAAAGCAACCGAACTTATCACTACAGACGAGGGAATAAAGCTGAGAACGAACAGATCAATTCAGGTTGAGGGAGCTTTCGGTGTAATCAAACAGGACTATGGCTTCAGGCGTTTTCTTACCAGGGGAAAACCCAAAGTTGAAACTCAATTTTTCCTTATTGCATTTGCTTTTAATATTGAAAAACTTTGCAACAGAATCAACTGCAACAGGTTCGGCAAATCTTTATTTGATACTGCATAATATTAACGCTTAAATAGACCGTGAAAAAGAGGCCGGTTTTTCCCGACCTCTGTTTAAAGTTATTCACTTTCCGGCTTTCTTGAGCCGGTTTTTTTCACTTTTTACGACTTTTTACGATTTCAACTTTTTTAAGGCTGCCGCATCTGATTTTTACTCATTTGCGACAGCCCCTTTTTGTTTGGGGGGTGCGCTTCAGACGGGGAACAAGTCTGTTTTTCTCTGGGGATAATAATGAAATAATTATAATTAATTGAAT
>CAJOEV010000058.1 GCA_905233545.1 uncultured Eubacterium sp.
ATAATACCAACTTTTCTCTATCATTTTTCAAATTTCTTACTAACATTGTAAAAAAACCTCTTGAAGAAATCAAACTTCAAGAGGTTTTTCTACAGTCTGCAAGAGGCTGAATAATCAGCCTCTTTATTCTTTATCTTTTGGTATGTTTTACAAATGAAAAACAATTCCGTTTTCATCAATTTCCCATGTGTCACGGATGGGAACATTCCTTCCTGAAGCAAGCGGATATCATTTGATTGCTCCCGGTATATCCGGAGCATTTTATTTTTTGCATAATCCCGGGTAATCCTTATCCCGTTGCGACATAATGTACCTCCGGGAATAGTTTTTATGTATTATCATAATATATGCCGCTGTTTTTATCAGTTTACAAAGATATTTTTTTGTGCTATTATTAAAAATGATAGGTGTATATGAATTATAATGTATCACTCTAATTATAAATTACTTGTTACCGCGGGCAATATGTATAAAGGTGAGAATATGAAGTGTAAGAAATGTAATGCAAATATCAGATACGGTGCACAGTTTTGTCATAATTGCGGTGCGCCGGTTGTAGATTATCCGATTCAGAACAATTCGGTGCAGCAGAATAATGCTGATTCAAAAAAGCAGAAAATTACGACAGGCGTTATAGTCGGACTTTTGGTGCTGATTCTTGCAATTCTGGCGACAATTACCGTTTTTCTGTTTAAAGGAGGAATAGTCGGCTCTGCAAACAAAAGCAATGTCAGAAAAGCATACAGTACATATCTAAAGGATACTATAGTTGATGATATCGGTGTTGCCCAAACGGATAGCTCCGGAAAGTATATGACAGGAGTCTATTCTGCAAAATCCGTTAATCTCAATAAGAATAAGGGCGATGAATTCATCGTTGCATATGCAAAAAAGAACGGCAAAAAATCCAAGGTCAGCATTGATTGTTATGAATATGATAATAAGCTGAAAAAAGATAAAGAAGAAAATGTTAAACTTGTCGGAACAGTTAATCCCGATGATGACGGAATAGATGTGTTTACTGACGATTATACCAGCCCTGAAAGCAGTGCGCTGTCCATAGTTAATAACGACGGCAAAACCTATGTTGTATATGAAAACCTTAAGTACAATGAGGTTGAATACTACTACGGATGCCAATTCTATTCTATTGAAAACGGAGTTTTTTCAGAATGTGCAAGCATTTTTGCCGAATTCAATGAAGCATATGAAGTTGTTTATTCCGAAAATCTTCCCGAAACTATGAATATTGACAGCTCTGATGTTAATCTTGATGATTATAACATTGAAGGCGTTCCCGAAGGAGCAGATATCCTTTTTGCACTCGGAGAATTTGAAACAGAGTTAAAATTTGATGATTATTACGATTCGGTTGAATCGGCAGTATGCGATTTCTTTAAACAATTCAAAGTTGATGAAGAGGAATTCTGGATATATAAGGATGAGGATAAATTCATCAGGGTTATTGCAGAAAACGAATCAAAAGAGAGATTGTTTGAATATGTTCGATATTACGATTATGATGCAGATGAGAATCAGGAAGTCCGCTGTGAATTGACCGATTACACGGATGTCAACTCATTGATTGAGAATGCCGATTCTAATGAAGACGAGTCCGACGAAGAAGAAACTGAAAGAATTGATGATGAAGAGGCAGAAAAACTGTTTAAACAGTTAAAGCTTAAAGAATATCAGTATCCGATGTATTATGGTCTGGGTAAGTTTTCCGTTAACGAACTGAGCAACGATATGATTCTTTCAATGGGATTTGAGATGAAAGAACAGTACTTAACGGGTGACCAGGAGTATTCAAATAAATACTATTGCACAACTTCACAATTAAACAAGCAGATTAAATCAATAGTCGGTCCCGATGTCGAATACACTGTTGAAGATTTTAAACTCTATGATGAAAGCAATAAGTACTATGATTTCATCGGCTATTCGAGTAATATTCTTCCCCATGTAACTCTTAACGGAGATAAGTTAATTGTAATCCAAAATGATGGCGGCGGAGGAGATGTTCCGTTTATTGAACAAAAATTTGATTATGCCGAACAAACAGGCGACACAATTAATCTGTACTTTAAAAGCGCATTTGTTGACACGGATTACAGTGACAGCAAACAGGATTTTACCTATATATATTACACGGATTATGAAAACGATAAATCAAGCAACAAAAGATATGAGTACGGAGAGTTCAGCGGTTATCTTAATGAATATGCCGCAAGCAATTTTAAATACTACGAAGACGGCTTGGGCGCTTTCAGGGATAAAGACGTGTTGAGCGATATCTGGGATGATATGAACACTGCTGTTTATACTTTTGAAAAATCCTCAGACGGAGAATACTATTTCAGTGGATTTGAATTTATAAAAAAATGATAGAATAATTGAGGATTGAAAGGCAGTTTCCTTACAAAATTGTTTTGAGTTAATAAAATTGAGCAATTCTTTTTGCAATATTGAAACTTGGTTGTATTAAATATAAAAAAGGTGTTTTTGGCGCAAACGGACTTGCAAACATTAACGGCTCTCCATGGGGGAGCCGTTGTTTATGTGGTGTCAGCAAAAAAGCAGCCCTGCAAACACATCCGTGTTTGCAGGGCTAATTTTACGCATAAGGTGACTTTTTTCTCAATTATCGAAAGCTCAGTTGGAGCTTTCATCCAATAGCAGTACTTGTGCACCGCTCCTGGAGTTTGTTTGAGTCCCTAAACCCCGTATCATATTGAATCAACCTCTTGGTTTTATCTTTTGGTATATTTTACAAATGAAAAACAAATTCCGTTTTCCTGTGCTGTTTTTAAAACATCACGCGAATACTTGCCTTTGTCAAAATCGGGAAAATATGTATCCGCTTCGTGACAATCGGATTCGATTTCAGTCAAAAATATATTATCGCAACAGGGGAGGAATGCTTTATAAATTGAAGCGCCGCCGATAATGAAAACCTTTTCATGTTTTGTTATGTTAACAGCTTCTTCAACGCTTTTAACAACTTCGGCACCCTCAGCGAAATAATCGGGGTTACCCGAAATAACAATATTTCGCCTTTTCGGCAGTGCTTTGGGAAGGGACTCAAAGGTTTTTCTTCCCATAATCACCGTTGATTCAATAGTCGTTCTCTTAAAGAACTGCATATCCTCTTTAAAATGCCAGATTAAGTCGTTGTTTTTGCCGAGCTCGCCGTTTTTGCCAACGGCTGCTATCATTGAAATACTCATATAACTACCTACTGTGCAATGGGGAACGAAATCTTTCCCATATGCTCATATCCTATCAGCTTAACATCTTTGCAGTCCTTTGAATTGTCGAATTTAAAGAAATCGTCAACCTCGGGATTCAGCCAGAGCTCGGGAGCGGGCAGGTCGCCGTTTTCATCAAAGCGTCTGATTTGCTCTTTTATACCATCAATCTGATTGACATAAATATGCGCGTCTTTTATACTCCAGTCCATTGTTCCGGGTTGTAAACCGCAGACCTTTGCAAGCATACAAAGAAGGGTTGCATACTGAGTTACGTTGAAGGGCAAGCCGAGCGGAACATCGCATGAACGCTGATGTACCCAGCAGTTGAGCTTGCCGTCGGTAACATCCCATTCGCTCGACCATACGCATGACGGGAGCACAGCGGTATTAAGATAATCATTCTGCCAGAGAGTCATAACCATCCTTCTGTCCTCGGGATGATTTTTTATTTTGTCAATCAACTCCTGAGTCATTGAAAACTTGTTGACGATATAGCCGTATGCTGTTCCGATTGTATGTGCAAACTCCTTTGGGAACTGCTTATGGATTGTCTGCTTTTTCAGCTCTCCGTTTTCATCGGGAAGAAGCTGGGTTGCGGTCCATATTCCGTTTTCATCAATTTCCCATTCATCCCAGATGTGAACATTCCTCTCCTGAAGCCAGCGAACATCGTTTGACTGCTCCTGGTATATCCAGAGCATTTCAAGAACTGCCTGACGGATGAATAACTGTTTGGTTGTTAATATCGGATATTCTTTTGATAAATCAAAATGAAAATGATGCGAAGGAACCTTAATAGTGTTTATGCCTGTTCGGTTTTCAACCTCAATGCCTTCGCTCAGTATTCTTTTGCATAAGCCCAGGTAATCCTTATCCCATTGCGACATAATGTACCTCCAAGAATAGTTTTTAAGTATTATAGCATAAAAACATATTATTTACCACTGTTTTTATACAGACACTTTGAATTTATAAAAAAATGATTAAAAAACAGAGTAATAGAAGTCCGCGCCTTGACAAAACTGTTTTGAATTTCTAAAATAAAAATTGAGCAATTCTGTTCAAAAATTATATTTAGGAGTGATTTTAATGTTCAAAAAACTAATTGCTGAATTCATCGGAACCTGCGTTCTTGTAACGCTCGGCTGCGGAACGGCTATGCTTGTCGGCTGTGATGCGGCAAACGGAGGGGGATATATTTTAACCGCTCTTGCTTTCGGACTCGTTATTGTCGGAATGGCGTACTGCGTGGGCAATATTTCGGGTTGCCATATCAATCCCGCCGTTTCACTTGGAGTGCTTATCAGCGGGAAAATGACATTCGGCGAATTTATCGGTTACGTTATTTCGCAGTGTCTCGGCGCATTTGCAGGTTCGGGAATCCTTTTTGCAATCTTTAAACTCGGCGGTGTTGAAGACAAAACGGGTGGCTTTGGTGCAAACGGACTTGCAGGCGTTAACAGCTCCGCAGCAGCAGGATTCATCGTTGAAGTCGTTTTAACCTTTATTTTTGTTTTAACAATTCTCGGCGTTACCTCTGAAAAGGCAAAGCACGGCTCCTTCGGCGGTTTAATTATTGGATTAACACTTACCCTTGTTCACATCTTCGGAATAGGTTTAACAGGAACTTCTGTTAACCCCGCGCGTTCAATCGCTCCTGCTGTATTTGCTGCAATCAGTGGAAATGCAGACCCGATCAAAGCGCTTTGGATTTTCATTATTGCTCCGCTTGCAGGCGCAGCTCTTGCAGCAATTACCTATAAAGCACTTGAAGCTGCGAAAGAATAATTTCAATACAAAATACGGGACGGTTAATCCGTCCCATTGTCTTTTTGATATCATATTACACCCATCAGGATGCTTTATTCATTCTGAAAAGGAGTTCGAGGGGGAGTATTCTGTATTCTTTGTTACGCCGGAAGGGACTCTCTTCTCAACTATCGAAAGGCGCTGTAGCATTAACGGTTATTCGACCAACGGTTCCCAAAATTTGTTATCGGCTTGGAGTGCCGACAAATTTTGACCGTTCGGCAGTTCTTATTGCTTCCTTCATCTCGCACTGCGAGCGGTCGCAAACGAACCATATTGCCTTTCGGCATATAGTGAATATGCTTTTTCTTCTTTTTAGGTTTTGACTTTTTCTTTTGGGGAGAAGGTTTTGTTTTTGCAGATGCTGTGATTGTTGTCAGCAGTGAATTATTCATCGGAGGAGTTTCAAATCCTGCACTCAACATAATGATAATCGCCATTGTTATTGAAACTATTCTGGTCATATTAAGACCTCCTTTCAACACAAGCAATACCACAACTCATCTCCAAAGTCCAGATGAAAAAGGGGATGTAAAAAAACAGCCTGAATAAAAAATCGACTGCAAACCCGCCGAAAGGTAGGAATGCAGTCTTTTTTGTGATATAATTTAGTTGACATGAAAAAGAATATCACTGAGGTATATAATACACCATATCAATTAAAATTACCACTGGAAATTTCAAAAAAGATAGAAATTTCTGATCCGGTATATACTTTTAGTGAAGTTTTTCATCATATTGACCTAAATAAATACCTTGCTGTTAAGGAAAGCAGGATAGGTCGTAAAAGATATGATAGTGAAACTTTGCTTAAGGTAATACTGTTTGCGTTTATGCTTTACGGCTATGTGTCAACCCGAAGGATAGAAGAACTGTGTAAAACGGATATCCGCTTTATGTAGCTGTTGCAGGATAACGAAGCAACAAGCCATATGACAATAGATAACTTTATGAAGGATTATCTTGTTGATTGCATAAATGATATTCTTTTTGAAATCAATTCATACATCTTTCAAAGCCAATGTGTAGATTTAACACATATCTACATAGACGGAACAAAGATAACAGCAAATGCAAACAGATATAGCTGGGTATGGAAGAAAAGCAGTATTAAGAACAGACAAAAGGTATTCAACAAAATTACTGCTTTACTTGAAGAAATGAATGAAACTCTCGTATTTCAGGGAGTTGCTTTTGAACTTCGTACCGAATATGCAATAGAGTATATGGAAGAGATAATAGCTCAATACGTTAATCTGACAGGCTTTAATCCTGAAACTGCTGTTTACGGCAGAGGACATCATAAAAGCACAGAGCAAAAGAACTACGATAAGCTTGTTGAATATACAGAAAGATTGAAGAAATACGCAGCACACATAAACATATGCGGCGAGAACAGAAACAGCTATTCAAAAACAGATAATGACGCAACCTTTTTGCGAATGAAAAGAGATTACATGGGTAATGACCAATTACTGCCCGGGTACAATATTCAGCTTGGCGTTTGTGATGAATATGTTGCAGTGTGTGATGTTAAGCAATACGCATCGGATATGGACTGCTTCATTCCGTTAATGGAGAAGTTTAAAAAGATACACGGTTTCTATCCTAAATACCCTGTTGCAGATGCAGGCTACGGTTCCTTTAACAATTACCTTTACTGTGAAGAACACGGTATGGAAAAGTATATGAAATTCACAATGTTTGAAAAGGAAAGCAAGGATAAAAACTATCGTGATAATCCCTACAGAGCGGTAAACTTTCAAATCAACGAAAACGGCAAGCCTGTTTGTCCGAACGGCAAAGAGTTTAATTATCTTTACACAAGACCGGTTAAAGGCAACAAATACGGTAGAACCGAAGAGCTTTATCAATGTGAGGACTGTA
>CAJOEV010000059.1 GCA_905233545.1 uncultured Eubacterium sp.
TTGTGATTTTTTCTTTATTCGCACAAAAAACGACACTCAAGCGTATGCAAGTGTGTCGTTTTTTCGTTTTTATGTCATTAACTTAATGACATTGGGCAAAAGCCCGCTTTTGTTTTTGATAAAAAGGATTGAAAGAAGCAAACAAAAAATATATTGAAATATATTTTTATATATTGTAGAATAGATTTGACATTTTATTACATTACGGAGGTGCGCCGTGAGCGAATATGTATTAAACGGAAAAGAGTCCCTCGGAATAGAATTCGGCTCAACGAGAATAAAAGCTGTTTTGATTGACGAAAACTGCTCTCCCGTTGCGTTCGGAGGCTATAACTGGGAAAACAGTCTTAAAGACGGAATATGGACATATCCTCTTTCACAGGCATGGGAAGGCTTGCAGACAGCTTATGAGGAGCTGAATGAGGATGTTTTCAAAAAGACGGGCGAATATATAACAAGCCTTTCATCAATCGGATTTTCGGCAATGATGCACGGCTATCTTCCTTTTGATAAGGACGGCAATCAGCTTGCCGAGTTCAGAACCTGGCGAAACACAATAACCGCTCAGGCTGCCGAAGAGCTTACCGAGCTTTTCAAATTCAACATTCCTCAGCGCTGGAGCATTGCTCATCTCTATCAGGCAATACTGAACGGCGAGGAACATGTTAAAGACATTTCATTTTTAACAACTCTCGCGGGATATATTCACTGGAAACTCAGCGGTGAAAAAGTTCTCGGAATCGGCGAGGCTTCGGGTATGTTCCCGATTGACTGCAGCACCAAGGACTATAATGTTGAAATGCTTTCAGAGTTTTCGGTCATCGAAAAGGTTGAAAGACAGCCATGGAACATCCGCGATATTCTTCCGAAGGTGCTTCTTGCAGGCGATAATGCAGGCTGTCTTACCGAGGAAGGCGCTGCCTTGCTTGATAAAAGCGGAAGGCTGAAAGCGGGAATACCGATGTGTCCTCCCGAGGGAGACGCCGGAACGGGTATGGTTGCAACAAACAGCATAACCGAAAGAACGGGAAATGTCAGTGCGGGAACATCAATCTTCTCAATGGTTGTTCTTGAAAAACCGCTTAAAAAGGTTTATGAGGAAATTGATATTGTTACAACCCCGACGGGAAGCGATGTTGCAATGGTGCACTGCAACAACTGCTGCACCGACCTCGATTACTGGGTTAATATCTTTGCCGAGTTTGCCAAGGCAAGCGGAAACGATATGCCAAAATACAAGATTTATGACCTGCTCTATGAAGCAGCTCTCGGCGGAGATGCTGATTGCGGAGGACTTGTTAATATAAACTATTTCTCGGGTGAGCCCGTTTCTCATACTGATGACGGCAGACCGATGTTCTTGAGAAGTCAGAACAGCGTTTTCAATCTTCCGAATTTCTTCAGAGCTCAGATTTACAGCACAATGAGCACCCTTAAAATCGGAATGAAGTTCCTTGAGGACGAGGGAGTAAAGATAGACAGACTTATGGGTCACGGCGGACTTTTCAAAACTCCCGTTGTCGGTCAGAAACTTATGGCAGGTGCAATGAACGCACCCGTTTCGGTTATGGGAACCGCAAGTGAAGGCGGTGCATGGGGAATGGCTGTTCTTGCAAAATATGCAACCGAAAACGAAAAGACGCTCGAAGATTATCTGAATGAAAAGGTGTTTGCGTCCTGCAAGAGCTCAACAATTCAGCCGGATATGAAAGATGTTGAAGGCTTTGAAAAATACATGAAAACATATGTTGCTGCGCTTGAAGCAGAAAAAGCAGCATATAAAAATATTTAACAGCACACAATTCCCCTTAACACCTAAAATCTAAAAGGAGACAAAATATGATTAAAGATTATGAATTCTGGTTTGTTGTCGGAACACAGTTTCTCTACGGAGAAGAGATTTTTGAAACAATAGACGCTCATTCAGCTGAAATGGCTGCAGAGTGGAGCGCAAAGCTTCCCTGCAAGGTTGTTGCAAAGCCCTGCGTTAAAACATCAAAGGAAATCCTTGATATTATGCAGGCTGCAAACAATGATGAGCACTGTGCAGGCGTTATCACATGGATGCACACCTTCTCACCCTCAAAAATGTGGATTGCGGGCTTTAATGCACTTGAAAAGCCCTTCCTTCATGTTAACACTCAGTACAACCGCGATATTCCGTGGGGCGAAATTGATATGGATTTCATGAATCTCAACCAGTCCGCTCACGGCGACAGAGAGCATGGCTATATCACTGCAAGAATGAGAATGAAGCAAAAGGTTGCAGCAGGCTACTGGAAGGATGAAGCGTTCCAGAATAAAATCGGTATCTGGATGAGAGCTGCTGTCGGCGCAATGGAATCAAGAAAACTCAGAGTTCTTCGCATTTCGGATAATATGAGAAATGTTGCCGTAACCGACGGCGATAAGATTGAAGCTCAGATTAAGCTCGGCTGGCAGGTTGACCACTACGGAGTCGGCGACATCATCAAGATGGTTAACGCTGTTACCGAAGAAGAAATTGATGCTCAGATGGACGAGTATGAAGCTAACTATATTATGGATACCGATAATATCGATTCAGTCCGCTATCAGGCAAGGGAAGAGGTTGCTCTTAAAAAATTCCTTGAAAAAGAAAAATTCGGCGCATTCCACACCAATTTTGAGGATTTGCAGGAGCTTCGCCAGCTTCCGGGTCTTGCAGCTCAGGATTTAATGCGTCAGGGTTATGGCTTTGGTGCAGAGGGCGACTGGAAGGTTGCCGCAATGACAAGAATTATGAAGCTTATGAGTGAGGGCATGGACGGCGGAACAGCCTTTATGGAGGATTATACATATCATTTTGAGCCCGAAAACGAAATGCTTCTCGGCTCACATATGCTTGAAGTCTGCCCGACTATTGCTTGCGAAAAAGCAAAGATTCAGGTTCACCATCTCGGTATAGGCGACAGAGAGGATCCTGCACGCCTTGTTTTCAAAGCACAGACAGGCAACGCAATTGTTGTTACTCTTGTTGATATGGGCGACAGACTCAGAATGATAGTTAACGATGTTGAGTGCAAAAAGCAGGAAAACGAAATGCCCAAGCTTCCCGTTGCAGGTGTTCTTTGGAAACCGCTTCCGTGTTTGCAGACTTCTGCTGAGGCGTGGATTTATGCAGGCGGCGCTCACCACAGCGTTCTTTCCTACACTCTTACTGCAGAGCATATGCGCGATTTTGCAGAGATTATGGGAATTGAATTCGTTCACATTAATAAGAATACCGAAATCAATGAGTTCAGAAAAGAATTATTCTTTAATGATGTTGCATACAAATTAGGAGTTTAAGATGCTTGAAGAATTAAAGCAAAAGGTTTTTGAAGCTAATTTAAAGCTTGTTGACTATAATTTAGTGGTTTTAACCTGGGGCAATGTTTCGGGAATAGATCGCGAAAAAGGACTCTTTGTAATCAAGCCCTCGGGAGTGCCCTATGAAACTATGATAGCCGACGATATGGTTGTTATGGATTTGAAGGGAAACAAGGTTGAGGGAAGGCTGAATCCTTCGTCCGACACGCCGACTCATATGGCGCTTTATAACGCATTCCCCGATATCGGAGGCGTTGTTCATACCCATTCGCCCTGGGCGTGTTCATGGGCTCAGGCAGGAAGAGATGTTCCCGCATACGGAACAACCCACGCCGATTTTGCAAACGGCTATATTCCCTGCACAAGAGGGCTCACCGAGGATGAGGTTAACGGCGAATATGAGCTCAACACGGGCAAGGTTATTATTGAGGACTTCAAAAAAAGAGGAATTTCGCCCGAGGAATGCCCTGCGGTTTTGATTCACCGCCACGGTCCGTTTACCTGGGGGAAGGATGCTTTCAAGGCTGTTGATAACGCTCTGATTCTTGAAGAGGTTGCAAAAATGGCTCATCAGACCGAGCTCATTGCTTCTTTTGATAAATCCTATAACATAGGAATTGAGGATTATCTGCTCAATAAGCACTACCGGAGAAAACACGGCAAAAACGCCTATTACGGTCAGAAATAATCTTGACAAAATAAAAGCACAGGATTATAATACCAACGAACTGAATAAATCAGGGGTGCTGTTATAATAACGGCTGAGATTATACCCATAAGCAGTCCGATAATGCGGATTGACAAGATGTAATTATTAAACCCCGTAAGTTTTTACGGGGTTTGTTTTTTGAAGGGAGAAAGCTATGAATTCAAAAACAAAAAGATTAACAACAACGGGCGTACTTATTGCATTGGGCGTAATACTTACCTTAATCAAGGTGTATCAGCTTCCCTACGGCGGAGCAATAACCCTTGCAGGTATGGTTCCCGTCATTATTTTGGGCTATAAATACGGCGTTAAATGGGGGCTTTTTTCAGGCTTCATTTTCAGCCTTATTCAGATGATTCTCGGCGCAACAACATCCCAGGCGTTTGCAGGGATGTATGACCCGGAGCACGCTGCAATATCTGTTTTAAAAATAGTATTAATGGCGTTTCTCGATTATATTGTTGCCTTCAGCGCAATCGGACTTTCGGGACTTTTCAAGAACAGAATTAATAATGACACCGCTGCACTGGCAGCAGGCGCAGGCTGTGCTTGCTTCTTAAGATTTATTGCTCATTTTCTTTCGGGATGGATTCTTTGGGGAAGCTATGCAGAATGGTTCTTCACAGATGTTATGAACAACGATACAGGCAGCAAAATACTGAGCAGTTATTCGGGTCAGCTGCTTGCAATTATCTATTCGGCAATTTATAACGGAAGCTTTATGCTCCCCGAGCTTGTTATTAGTGTTATCGTCTGCGTAGCTCTTATATCAATTAAGCCGCTGAAAAAGTATATTCTTACGGAAGACTGATTTTTGGTTTTACCTGAAACCTAAAACCTGACAACTGATTCCTAATTTAAATAATTAATGAATATTTAATATTTACTATTGATATTTTTTAGAAAATTGATATAATTATACTGATAAAAAAGGCGTGCGCCTTTTTGACAGCTTTAAACAAATCAATAATTTTAAGGAGATAAATTATGCAGACTAATTTAACTAAAAATCCGTCCCTCCTTGCTTGGCTTGATGAGAAGGTTGACTTCTTAAAGCCCGCTCAGATTATCTGGATTGACGGTTCACAGGAGCAGATTGATGCGCTTCGTGCAGAGGCTTGTGAAACAGGCGAAATGGTTAAGCTCAATCAGGATTTACTTCCCGATTGCTACCTTCACAGAACTGCAGTAAACGACGTTGCTCGTGTTGAGGCAAGAACTCTTATCTGCACTTCAAAAGAAGAGGATGCAGGTCCGACCAACCACTGGATGGACCCCGAAGAGTGCTATGCAATGCTTGATGAAATTTCAAAAGAAGCATACAAGGGCAGAACTATGTACATCATCCCTTATTCAATGGGACCCGTTGGTTCTCCTTTCTCTAAGATAGGTATTGAAATAACAGATTCAATCTATGTTGTTCTCAACATGGTTATTATGACAAGAGTCGGCAAGGCTGTTCTTGACTGCCTTGGTGACAGCGATGACTGGGTACGCGGTATGCACTGCAAGTGTAATGTTGACCCCGAAAACAGATGGATTGTTCAGTTCCCCGAGGACAATACAATCGTATCAGTTAACTCAGCATACGGCGGAAATGTTCTTCTCGGCAAAAAGTGTTTTGCACTTCGTATTGCTTCATATCTCGGTAAGAACGAGGGCTGGCAGGCAGAGCATATGCTCATCCTCGGCTTAACAAGACCAGGTGAAGAAACAAAGTATATCTGTGCTGCATTCCCGTCAGCATGCGGAAAAACCAACCTTGCAATGCTTATTCCTCCCGAAGGATACCTTGCAAAGGGCTATAAGGTTGAGTGCGTAGGCGATGATATTTCCTGGATCAGAAAAGGTCCCGACGGAAGACTTTATGCAATCAACCCCGAAAACGGTTTCTTCGGCGTTGCTCCCGGAACAAACGAGAAGTCAAACCCGAATGCTCTTGCAGCAACAAAGAAGGGCACAATCTTTACCAATGTTTGCCACAATCTTGATAACAATACTGTTTGGTGGGAGAAGCTTGACAAGAATCCTCCGACCCACTGCATTAACTGGAAGGGCGAGGAAATCAACGGCACATCCGA
>CAJOEV010000060.1:0-5903 GCA_905233545.1 uncultured Eubacterium sp.
GCCGAGCAGCTATGTGCGGAAGAGATAAACGCTGAAAGCATCTAAGCGTGAAGCCCCCTCCAAGATAAGATATCCCACTTTTTAAAGTTAAGACCCCTTGAAGACTACGAGGTTGATAGGTTGCATGTGTAAGTGCAGTGATGTATTTAGCTAGGCAATACTAATAGGTCGAGGGCTTGACCTTTCAGAAGTGTCTGAAGGTGAGTTAATACATTCACATATCTGTATTTAGTTTTGAGAGTACATTAACAAAACTCTCACAGAGCCTAATGTGCACCATTAGCTCAGCTGGTAGAGCACCTGACTCTTAATCAGGGTGTCCAGGGTTCGAGTCCCTGATGGTGTACCATCAGTGGCCCGTTGGTCAAGCGGTTAAGACATCGCCCTCTCACGGCGAAAACAGGAGTTCGATTCTCCTACGGGTCACCATTCCATAGGAGATAACAAATACTGTGATTAATAGTTACAGTCATAGTCGGTGTTTATTACGCTGAGGGTCCACCCGTTCCCATCCCGAACACGGTAGTTAAGCTCACGCGTGCCGAAAATACTTGGAGGGCAGCTTCCCGGGAAAATAGGTAATGCCGACATTAAAGATAGCAGGTCTTTCGACCTGCTTTTCTTTTTGAATTACTTAGTTGTTTACATTTTTATATCTTTCTGTTATTATACTCATATGAACACTATTATTCATCCAATAGACCCTGTATATGATGAAAATTCAAGAATTCTGATATTAGGCTCTTTTCCCTCGGTTAAATCAAGAGAACAGGGCTTTTTCTACGGGCATCCGCAAAACCGCTTCTGGCGTGTTCTTGCCGGAATTATCGGTTGTGATGTTCCAATTACTATTGATGAGAAGAAGAGATTTTTGCTTGAGAATAACATTGCACTCTGGGATGTTATTCATTCGTGTGAGATTGAAGGGTCGGCTGACAGCTCGATAAAAAACGCCGTTCCTAATGATATAGGTGATATGATAGCCAAATCAAATATACAATGCGTATTTACTAACGGTAAAACAGCTGACAAACTATACAAACAGTATATAGAACCGCGCATAAATTTTAAGGCAGTATGTCTGCCGTCAACAAGTCCTGCAAATGCTGCATGGAGCCTTGAACGGCTGATTGAATACTGGGGAAAGGAAATAGAGTTATGAGTAAATTCAGATGGGCGTATATCGGAAGCGGAAATATTGCAAAGTCAACTGCAAAGAGCATTGAGAAAGGTGAGCATGTAATAACAGCTGTGTATGGAAGAAATAAAGAAAGAGTTGAAGCTTTTGCCAAAAAACACGGAGCAAATGCCTATGATGATTTCGACAGAGCTGTTTTGGCTGACGATGTTGACGCCGTTTATATTGCAACACCGCATACCTCACATGTTGATTATGCTGTTCGGGCAATGGAGCTCGGCAAGCCTGTTTTGTGCGAAAAGCCCGTCGGCGTTTGCACAAAGGATGTTGATATTCTTGTTGAATCGGCAAAGAAGAACGATATTTATTTCTGTGAGGCAATGTGGACATGGTTTTCCGATGTTGCGCTCACAGTTAAAAAATGGGTGCAAAGCGGTGAAATAGGCGATGTTAAGGAAGTTAAAATTGATTACGCTTTCCCGGGACTGATGATGAATAAGAATTCACGCGTTTTAACTCCCGAAACTGCGGGAGGAGCGCTTCTTGACATCGGAATTTATCCGATAACATATTGCTATAACCTTTTTGGCTATCCCGAAAAGATTGAATGCACGGGAACAATTAAAAACGGAATTGATATAAAAGAAATAGTTTATCTTTACTATAATGGTTTTAAATGCACACTTAATATGGCGCTTGATACGCTTAAAGAGAGCTGTTATATCAAGGGAACTGACGGCGAAATCAGCCTTCCGCTTTTCTTCCATATGGCGGACAAAGCTACTCTGAAAAAAGAAAGCAAAAAGGAAGTTTTCAAAGGAAAAACAGACTATTTAACCGAGTTTACAAGGGCTGCCGAGGAAATCAGGGCAGGCAAAAAAGAATCGGATTATATACCGTTTGAAGCAACGAAGAATTGTATGAGAATTATGGATGAATGCAGAAGGCAGATGAATCTTGTTTATCCGTTTGAACAGGAGTAATTATGGAAATATGGATTGCGCGCCATGCGGAGCCCGATTACGAGCACGACAGTATAACAAAAAAGGGTGAAACTGAGGCAAAGCTACTCTCAGAAAGACTTGCAAAACAGAATTTTGCTGAGGTTTACTGTTCACCCATGGGCAGAGCAAAGAAAACCGCGTCTTACACTCTTGAAAAAATAAAAAAGACTCCTACTGTTTATGACTGGCTTCATGAATTTCGCGGAACAGTTATTGACGGCAATGAAAAAAAGATGTGCTGGGACAGAATGCCGTCATATTGGTGCAAAATTGACGATTACTATTCATACGATAAGTGGCTGGATGTTCCTCTTATGAAAACGGGTGACACACGCGAAAGATATGAGGAGGTCTGCAAGGGCATAGACGAGCTTCTTGAAAAGCACGGCTATAAGCACAACGGCAGAACATATGATGTTATCAACCCTAACAGTGATAAAATACTATTGTTCTGCCACTTTGGCGTTGAATGTGCAATAATGTCGCATATTTTCGGCATATCGCCAATGCCTCTCTGGCATAATTTCTGCGCCCTTCCGACAACCGTAACACGAATAGTGTCGGAGGAAAGGGAAGAGGGAACAGCGTCATTCAGATGCCTTTATTTCGGTGATATCAGCCATCTTTACGCAGGAGATGAAGAGCCATCTTTCGCAGCACGTTTTTGCGAATTATTCACGGACGATACAAGACATTAAAAACACCCGATGGGAGACCTTACTTGCGCAAGGTCTCCCATCGGGTGCTTTTTTATTTTACATACTTTTTAAGCCTGCTTGTCAGTACTGCTGCGAAAATGATTTTTACTGCATCGGGGAGGAGAAAGGGAAGAACGCACCACGAAAGGATTGTTCCAAGTGATGCAGGCTCGTTAGTTTTTGCATAGACAAATGCGAAAAACGCTGTTCCGAAAGCATAGCATACAAGCACTCCGAGTACCATTGAAATTGCGGTTTTTATCAGGTTTCCGCTTGTTTTATCCGATACAGTTCCGACGATAAGCGCTGTGAAAACAAATCCGATTATATATCCTCCCGTTGAGCCGAAAAGAACGCCTATACCGCCCTTAAATCCCGAAAAAACGGGAACTCCGATTGCTCCGAGAAGTATATAGATTAAAACCGAAAATGTTCCTTTTTTAGCTCCGAAAATCCCTGAAACAACGCATATGCCGAGGGTTTGCAGAGTAATCGGAACTGCAAGCGGAATGGCTATCCACGAGCAAATTGCAATAAGCGCAGATGAAAGCCCTATATATACCAAATCAAGTGTTTTGAATTTTTGTTTTTTCTTTTCCATAGTTAGTTAATTATAATGGGCGGGTGTGGAACCCGCCCCTACTTTTATATTTGATTTAATGCCTGTTCAATATCTGCAATAATATCCTCTGCGTCCTCGATTCCGCAGGAGAAGCGAATGAGGTCAGGGCTTACTCCACATTCCTCAAGCTGTTCATCAGTGAGCTGACGGTGGGTTGTTGAAGCAGGATGCAGACAGCAGGTTCTTGCATCTGCAACATGGGTTACGATTGCAGCGAGCTTCAAGCTGTCCATAAACTTGGTTGCAGCTTCGCGTCCGCCTTTGATACCAAAGGAAACAACGCCGCAGGTGCCTTTTGGCATATATTTTGCTGCAAGTTCATGCTGGTCGTCATCCTCAAGCATAGCGCATTTAACCCAGGTGATTTTTTCATTTGTTTTAAGATATTTTGCAACTTTGAGTGCGTTTTCGCAGTGGCGGGGCATACGAAGATGGAGGGTTTCAAGTCCTAAGTTTACAAGGAATGCGTTCTGAGGAGACTGAATTGAGCCGAGGTCGCGCATAAGCTGAACGGTTGCCTTTGTTATATATGCGCCCTTTCCGAATGCATCGACATAAACAATGCCGTGATAGCTGTCATCGGGAGTGGTAAGACCCGGAAACTTATCGTTCTGTGTCCAGTCAAAATTGCCCGAATCAACGATAGCACCGCCGATTGTTGAAGCGTGACCCTCGGCATATTTTGTTGTTGAGTGTGTAACAATATCTGCGCCGAATTCAAACGGACGGCAGTTTACGGGAGTTGCAAAGGTGTTGTCGATAATAAGCGGAATACCGTTTTTATGAGCAACATTTGCAAACGCCTCAATATCCATAATATCAAGACTCGGGTTTGAAATCGTTTCACCGAAAACGGCTTTTGTGTTTGGCTTGATAGCCGCCTGAATTTCCTCCTCGGTTGCATGAGGGGGAACGAAGGTGAAATCAATGCCGAGCTTTTTCATTGTTACATTGAAAAGGTTGAAGGTGCCGCCGTAGATTGCGGATGATGAAACAATGTGGTCGCCTGCCTGGGCAATATTGAATATTGCATAGAAGTTTGCAGCCTGACCTGATGAGGTGAGCATTCCTACAACGCCGCCTTCAAGAGCCGCAATCTTTGCTGCAGCATAGTCACAGGTTGGATTCTGAAGGCGTGAGTAGAAATATCCGCTGTCTTTCAAATCGAATAAATCACCCATTGCCTGAGAGGATTCGTATTTAAAGGTTGTGCTTTGCACAATTGGAATAACTCTCGGTTCGCCGTTTTTCGGCTCGTATGCGCCCTGAACGCAAAGTGAATCAATTTTCATATATATGTCCTCCAAATTTAATTGCTTAAAACAACTGTTGTAACCGAGCGTGCGGGAATGCAGACTGCTTCGTCAATGTTTCCGCTCTGAATGTTTTCAAGGTCAAACGTTTCGCTGGTTACATATGTATCGAATTTTGTGTAATTTCCGCCGTTAACACGGGTGTATTCAATCGTATCTGAGTTGTTGATGTAGATTATTGCAACAGTGCCGTCGGGATTGAGGAAGGCAAGCTGTTCAATGCAGTTGTTTTTATCGTCGCCCTCATTTGAGATATTGTTGTTATCATCGTGGAAGGTCCAGTGATAAACTCTGTCGGTATGAAGATTCTGAGCAAAGCCCGAAGCAACATCAACCTGGATTCTCTTAGCGCCGACATCAACAAATTTCGAGAAGTTACCCATACACCAGTAACGCTTTGATGTCTGAACATCGCTATGGTTGTTTGCGTTGATTAATATCAGATTGTCGGTGTATACGCCTTTAGCGCATGCAGTCCACCAATCCCATTCAACTGCGTTGAGAGAGGTTAAATCCTGGTACATAATATCAGCCATTGCAATACCGTAGTCAATGGTCATACCGTTTGTTGAGCCTTCATTCTGAATGTGACCCAGAACACCCGTGTTGGTGTCGTTTGTCATCTGGCAATATTCAGTGCATTTAACCTTCTGACCGTAGAATTCACTGTTCAGGGTGTCGGCAACAACCCTTCTGTCTTCTTCGCTGCACCAGTATGAGTGGGTTGCAAGATAATCGGTGTAGCTTCTTATATTGCTGTTAGCCGAAGCGTAGCCGTTGCCCTGCTTTCTGTTCCATCTGTCAAGTGAATCATAGTCCTTTGAAGAGAAGAGATTATCAATGAAATTGTTGAACAGCCACTGATGGTTAAGCTGAGCGCATTCCCATACCGAAAGGTCAACCTTGCCGTTCAGCTTTGAGCTGTTTCTGAGTGCAGGAATCATATAGTTATTATAGAAATTAAGCGCTTCGTTCCATTCGAAGTGGCAGCCTTCCTGACCGTGTGACTGGCTTCCGTCACCGTTATACCAGGCTTTCCAATCCCATTCAGGCTCGTTTATCGGAGATACCTCTGTTACATTATAACCCTCATCAATAAAGTGCTCCGCGCATGTTACGGTGAAGTTT
>CAJOEV010000060.1:5935-10818 GCA_905233545.1 uncultured Eubacterium sp.
TTGTCATAAAGTACGGAGCTGAGTTTGAAAACAGAGTAAGCTTTAAATCGGGATTGTACTGCTGAGCAAGCTCGAGGCAGTGCATAGCGCCCGGGTCGCTGTTCCAGTTATATGTACCGTTAGACTTCATAAAGCAATATGTTCTTGCTCCTCTGTTATACAAACCTGTATCATTTTGATCCTGAGAGCCTGCTCCGAGATTATATCTGTAGATATCAAGACCTATTCCGTTCTCCTCGGAATAGAGCATTTCCATAATCTCTTCGGCATTTTCCCATTCGCCTACTTCCTGCGACCACCAGCAGGCTGAAGCGCCAAAGCCTTCAATTTCCTGATAGGTGCGGGAGGTGTCAATTGTGGTTTCTTTGTTTTCGGTTATGATACCGTCAACGGATTTCTTTATTATTGCAAAATCCTTTGCATTAATAACGCCGTCATTGTTCATATCAACAGTGGCGTTGTAGTTTGTTTGATTGAATTTGCTTTCTCCTGCTTCCTTGCTGATAGCGGGGGCGAAGCTGTAATCAAGTTCAGCCGATGATAATAAATAGTTTTCATCACCGCAGACGGAACACCTGTATGTTGCATTTCCGCCGCTTGTTCCCGTGCAAATATAACTGTGGCCAAGCTTTGCAACATAGTTTGATTTATACTCGTTTTGCATACAGTATTTACAACCGTAGCGGTCGTATCCGTCCTTAGTGCAGGTTGGCTCAACAGTGGAACTTTCGTAGACATGATTTCCGCCTTTGCAGTAGCAATACCAATTGTAGCGGTATTTGCTTCTCATTTCACTGACATAGTCCTTAACTCCGATATCAATTCCGTCGGGAGTCATTAATCTGAGATAGAAATCGCGGTCGGTTGTTCCGAAAGCGTTATCACCGATTTCAACCTTATCGGTATTTGAAAATGTTATGTAGTTGAATTTTGTACCCTTAAAAGCGCCCTCGTCAATGTATTTGATGTTTGTTGGGAAGTTGAGCCAGTAGGTTGTGTTTTTACACTGATAAAAAGCGTGCTGGCGGATGCGAAGAGGGGAGCTTCCGTTTTTAAATGTGATGTGGTCAAGCGCATAGCAACGTTCGAAAGCCCAGTCCCAGATTTCGGTTAAGCAGCTGTCAAAATCAATATAAGGAATGCTTGAACAATCGCCGAACGAACGCCATCCGACTGAATATACATTGGTTAAATCAAGTGAATCAACAAGCGAGAAATCCTTGAAAGAATCCGAGGTGGTTGAACATTTTCCATCGGTTTGAGAGAAATCAATCTGTTTAACTGCTCCGTAGAACATATCCCAGGGGCGTTCTCCCCATGCGTAGTATTTCATATCACCCGAGCCTGTGAACCAAAGCCTTTCATCATTAAGGCTGTAGTTCCAGGTGAGTTTCTTTGAGGAATATGTGTTATCCGAGCATTCGCCCGACCTTTCGCTCCAGCCGAGAACATTATAATTGTTACCGTAAGAATTTTTGATATCGCCTGTATCTGAAATAATCGTTTTAAGACTTGAACAGCCGTCAATAGCATTTGAACCAAAACGGTATATTCCTGTTCCGAGACCTATAACAGCAAGTGAGGAACAGTTTCTGAACATATATGCCGGAACAGTATTGCTTGGTGATGCAGCAACTCCTCCGAGATAAGCAACACGAAGGGAGGAACATCCGTCGAAGATTCCCGTCCAGACATATTTGCAGTCGCTCGGAAGAATAGCTTTTTCAAGAGCTTCGCAGTATTGAAAAGCATATGTTCCGATTGTGTCGATTGTTCCGAAATCAACTTCGGTTATTTTTTTACAGTTATAAAATGCGGAGGAGCCGATATTAATAACGCCCGGCTCAAGTACAACTTTTTTTATACTGCCCCTATTGTTGTACCAAGGCGCTCTTCCATTTTCTGTATTATAGAAATTGTTCATTCTTCCGCTTCCGCTGATTGTAAGAACGCCGTTGCTGTCGAGTACATAATTAACAGATGAACCGCAGCTGCCGCTTTCAATTTCATCTGCAAAAGCAAGCATTGAAGAATTTATAGAGAAAGAAAGCATAATAACTATGCTCAGAAGTACTGAAAGAATTCTTTTTACTGTTTTCATTGTTTTTCTCCTATTTGTTTTTATCGAATATGATTTTAAGTCCGTCGATTAACAGGTTTTCTTCATAGCAGACTTCGTGCTTACAGTTCTTTGAAATGGCTCTTCCAAGACCGCCCGTAACAACAACACTTGCTTTCTCACCGAGCTCTTCTTCAAATCTGTCAATAAATCCGTCGAGCATTGCTGCTGTTCCGATAACGGCGCCGGATTTAAGACTTTCAATTGAATTTGTTCCGATAATCTGTTTCGGTGCGGTTAAATCAATCTGGGGAAGCAATGCAGTGCCTGAGGCAAGTGCATTCAAAGAAGCCTTAACGCCTCCGGCAATAATTGCGCCGATGAAATTTCCGTTTTTATCAACAACGCTTCCTGTTGTTGCAGTTCCCAAATCGAAAATAATAATGGGGCAGGGAAATTTTGCCTTTGCTGCAACAGCGCCGACAACCAAATCAGCACCGAGCTGGGAGGGATCGTCGGTTTTAATGCTAAGCCCCGTTTTCACTCCCGGTCCGACAACAAGGGAACTTACGCCCGTTATAAGTTTAATTGCCTTTTTCAGTGTTCCGTTAAGTGCGGGAACAACGCTTGAAATGATTGCACCGGAAATGTTTTTTATATTATTGATATTTAAAAACGATTCGATTTTAATCGCATATTCAACTTCGGTCTCATTGATATTTGTTGAGAGACGACCCGTTTTTATTATTTTATCACCGTCAAAAACACCTAAAACAATATTGGTGTTGCCGACATCAACTGCAAGTAACATTTTATTCATCCCACTGCTTATAAAAGATTATAATATACCAGATATATAATAGCATATTATATTTAAATAGTAAAGAATATTTATTTTATTTGTATTAATTACTATTATATGTTATAATGTTTCTCAGTTAATCTTTTATTTCGGAAAGGCGGAGAATTATGAGCATAAAGGCTGTTATTTTCGATTTTGACGGAACAATCTGCAACACTGGCGAAGGAATTATGAGAAGCGCAAAATACGCTCTGGACAGCTTCGATATTCCATGTGAGGATTGGGAGGAATTGACACATTTTATCGGACCTCCGCTGCTTGTGACATTCCAGGAAGAATATAATCAGGATGTTTCTCAGGCAAGTGAGCTTGTTAAAAAGTTCAGGGAAAGATATTCAAAAGAGGGAATAAATGAGTGCTGTTTGTATGACGGAATTTATGATTTGATTAAATCGCTTAAAGCGGATGGCTTTAAGCTCGGCATAGCTTCGTCAAAGCCTGAAAAATATGTTTTAGAGCTTCTTGAGAGATTTGATATTGCTCAGTATTTCGATGCTGTTTGCGGTGTTTCATTTACCGCAGACTGTGAGCCGAAGCAAAGCATTATGGCAAGAGCGCTTGAAGCACTTGAGGTTTCAAACGAAGAAGCGATTGCCGTCGGCGATAAATTCTATGATGTTGACGGTGCAAGAGCAAACGGAGTTAAAAGTATCGGAGTTCTCTGGGGCTATGGAAGCAAGTTTGAACTCATTGAATGCTCCGCCGATTTTATTGCTGAAAAACCGGGTGATGTTGAAGCGGTTGCACTTGATTTGTTTGAGAGAACGGACAATGTTCAGGGAATATTCAACGGAAGAATTTTAACAATGCACGAGGATGATGTAACTCTCTGCAACGGAATGAGTGCAAAAAGAGAATGCGTTGACCATCCCGGCGGAGTTGCCGTCATAGCATTGACCGATGATGACGAGGTTTTGCTTGTCCGTCAGTTCAGATATCCATACAAGGAAGTTATATATGAAATTCCTGCGGGCAAACTCGAAAAGGGAGAGGACCCGTTTGAAGCAGGAAAGAGGGAGTTCAAAGAGGAATGCGGTGCAGTTGCCGATGAGTATTTCTCACTTGGCGAGCTCTATCCTTCACCGGGATACACAAATGAAATTATAAGACTTTACGGCGCACGCAAGCTCAGATTTGAAAGTCAGAATCTTGATGACGACGAATTCCTTCAGATAAGAAGAATGAAGTTTGATGAATTGATTGAAAGAATTATGAGCGGTGAGATTAAAGATGCTAAAACCGTTGCAGCCGCGCTTAAACTTAGGGAACTTACGAGAAAATAACCAATGACTTATCTTGATAACAGCGCAACTACAAAGCCCGATAAGGCGGTTGCGGACAAAATATACGAAATGCTGAGTGAAAAATTCGGCAATCCCTCCTCCTTCCACAAGGTTGGTCTTGATTCGAATGACGAAATATCAAGAGCAAGGGAATTAATTGCAAAATCTCTTTTTTGCCAAAGCGATGAGATATACTTTACTTCGGGAGGAACTGAGGCAAACAATCTTGCTGTTTTCGGTGCTGCCGAGGTCGGCAAAAGAAGAGGAAACAGAATTGTCACAACGGCAATTGAACATGAAAGTGTTCTAAAAAGTACGGATGAGCTTGAAAAAAGAGGCTTTGAGGTTGTTCGTCTTATGCCTGATTCTAAAGGAAGAATATCCGAGGAGCAGATTTTTGAAGCTGTAAACGATAAAACAATTCTTGTTTCAATGATGTATGTTAATAATGAGGTTGGCTCGGTTCTGCCCGTTGATTCAATTAAGAAAGCGGTTAATAGGGCAAATGCACCCGCGCTTATTCATATTGACTGCGTTCAGGCATATTCAAAAATTGAAATCAAGCCCGAAAAGCTCGGCGCGGATTTAATCAGCATAAGCTCACATAAAATTCACGGAGCAAAGGGCGTTGGTGCGCTCTATATAAAAAAAGGCGCGCGAATAATTCCGTTGGTGTATG
>CAJOEV010000061.1 GCA_905233545.1 uncultured Eubacterium sp.
CCGATTATAATTGCCGTGCACAGCACCCGAAATTCCTCATTCCTCATTTCTAATTCCTCATTTTTAAAGCCTGAACATAGTTCCCATACCTTCATCAGTGAGCATTTCCATAAGTATGGAATGGGGAACACGTCCGTCGATAATAAATGCTTTTTTGCATCCCTGGCGCAGTGCCTTTGTCATTGAGTCAATTTTCGGAATCATTCCGCCGCTTATAATGCCCTGGGCAATAAGCGCCGGTGTATCTGAAATATATACCTTCTGAATCAGGCTGGAGGGGTCATCCTTATCCTTGCAGAGACCGACGATATCGGTCATTGAAATAAGGGCTTCGGCTTTAAGTGCGCCTGCAATTTCTGCTGCCGCAGTGTCTGCATTGATGTTGTAGCAGTGGCTGTTTTCGTCAAAGCCTATGGTCGAAATAACGGGGATATAGCCGTTATCAAGCGCCTCGCATATAACATCGGGATTAACCTCGGTAACATTGCCTACATATCCGTGAACATCATCGGCGCTCTCGCATTTAAGCATACTGCCGTCCATACCCGAAAGACCGATTGAACGCCCGCCGAGATTACAGATGTGGCAAACCAAATCCTTGTTGACCTTGCCCGCAAGCACCATCTGAACAACGTCGATGGTTTCTTCATCGGTAACGCGGAGCCCGTTAACAAATTTGCTTTCAATATTCATTTTATCAAGAACTCTGTTAATCTCGGGACCGCCGCCGTGAACAAGAACAATCTTAACGCCGATTGTTGAAAGATACACCAAATCATGCATAACAGCCTTTTTTAGTTCTTCGTTCACCATTGCGTTTCCGCCGTATTTAACAACGATTGTCTTGCCGTCATATTGCTGAATATTAGGCAGTGCCTCGGCAAGAATCTGAGCCTTTTGTAAATTATCAATATTCATAACTATCTCCTACGTCGATAGAATGGAAAATGGAGAATGGAGAATGGAAAATTTTGGGCGGCACATCCGCACCTGATTTAATAGCGATTTGTTTGAGCACAGTTGGTCGTATACCGCAATTCTCAATTCTCAACTCTCAATTCTCAATTATTAAGTTCTATAGTCTCCGTTTATCTTAACATAATCATATGTCAGATCGCAGCCCCAGGCGGTTGCTTCAAAACTGCCCTCATTCAGATTAACGAGTATTTCAATCTCATCGCTCTTGAGTATTTCGGCAGCCTTTTCTTCGGAAAATGGTGTGCCTGCACCGTTTTTGCAAACCTCGATTTCGCCGAATTCGCTACCCAGTGAAACATCAACCCTGTTAATATCAAACTCAGCATCGGCATATCCGATTGCACAGAGAACGCGTCCCCAGTTTGCATCCTCGCCGAACATTGCGGCTTTGAAAAGGGTTGAGCAGATAACGCTTTTTGCAATTGTTATCGCCTTATCTTTGCTGTCAGCACCCGAGCAAACGCATTCAAGAAGCTTTGATGCGCCTTCGCCGTCCTTTGCAAGCATTCTTGTCAGATTTGCCATAACTTCAAAGAGAGCCTCTTTGAAAACTTTGTATGCAGGCTCGTCGGCGCTTTTAATCTCCTTGTTGCAGGAAAGACCGTTAGCCATCAAAACAACCATGTCGTTTGTTGAGGTGTCGCCGTCGATTGAAAGGCAGTTGTAAGTTACTTTAACAACCTCGCTGAGCGCCTTTTGAAGAATTTCATTTGAAACAGCGCAGTCGGTTGTTATAAAGTTAAGCGTTGTTGCCATGTTCGGATGAATCATACCCGAGCCCTTTGCCATACCGCCTATGGTGCATTCAACACCGCCGATTGCAAATTTTACTGCATATTCCTTTTTAACTGTGTCGGTTGTCATAATCGCGGTTGCAGCATCAACATTCTTGCCGTAGTCAAGACCCTGGCAGAGCAGGGGAACGGCGTTTTGTATCGGCTCAATCGGCAAAATCTGACCGATAACGCCAGTTGAAGCAACAACAACCTTTTCGCTTTCAATATTCATCTGCTCTGCAACAAGGTCGCACATTTTCTGTGCCTTTTCGACACCGTCTGCATTGCAGGTGTTTGCATTTTTTGAATTGACGATAACCGCTTTTGATTTTCCGCCCGATTTTTCAAGGTTTGACTTTGTGACAAGCAAGGGAGCGCCCTTAACCTTGTTCTGAGTGTAAACCGCTGCAGTGTTGCACTCGGTGTCGGAAGCAAAAAGACAGATATCGTTTTTATGTTTTGCATCGGGCGGGTCATTAGCAGGGCGCTTTATTCCGCAGTAAACGCCGTTTGCCTTAAAACCCTTTGCAGCACATATTCCGCCGTTTGTATACTTATACTTGTTATATTTATTACTCATTTCATATCCTGTCCCTGTTTAAAAATTGAAAATGGAAAATGGAGAATGGAGAATTGATGGCGGGACACCCGCACCCGATTATAAAATAGCCGACCGCAGGTCCCGAAATTCTCAATTCTCAATTCTCAACTCTCAATTACTTTCCTACCTTCAGTCCTTTTGTTTCATCAAGTCCGAGAGCAAGGTTGAGGCACTGCATTGCAGCTCCGCTTGCGCCCTTGCCGAGATTGTCGAAACGGGTTGTTATAAGCAATCTTTCATCATTTCCGTTGACTTCGATTTCCATATCGTCGCGCTTTGCAAAATTGTTTGCGCCAATCATATTGCTGTAGCCAACATCGCGTACCTTAATGAGCTTTTCGCCCTCATAGTGATTTGCAAAGAAATGCTGAAGCTCTTCGAGAGTCATTTTCTTTTCCATCATATCCGCAAAAATCGGGATTGAAACAACCATACCGTAACGGTAGTCGCAGATATGCGGAGCAAAGAAGGGAGCACGCGAAAGCTTTGGGATTGCAGTCATTTCCTTAAGGTGCTTGTGCTCCTGGGTTAAGCCGTACTGGCGCGGAGCGTCAAGCTCGCGGTTGCGGTCAACAAATTCATACTGAGCAATTCCGTTTTTGCCTGCGCCAGTGTATCCGCTTATTGCATAGCAGGTTATCGGATAATCGGGAGCGATAATTCCTCTGCTGACAAGGGGATAAACTATTGCAGAGAATCCGCTTGCATAACAGCCGGGGATTGCAATTCGGTTTGAATTTTTAATCTTATCTCTGAAAGAGGTATCAAGCTCGGGGAAACCGTACGCCCAGTCGGGCTCGGTTCTGTGAGCTGTTGAAGTATCGATAATTTTAACATTTTTGTTTCGGATAAGCGAAACTGCCTCACGGCTTGCCTCATCGGGAAGACAGAGAATTGTAACATCCGAAGAGTTAATCATTCTCTCTCTTTCATCGATATCCTTTCGCATATCTTCGTCTATTTTAAGAAGTTCAATATCGTCGCGGGCATTCAGTCTGCTTCTGATTTTAAGTCCTGTTGTGCCCTGTGAGCCGTCTATGAATACCTTTGTCATAATATCACCCATTTGTATAAATATTAATGTTGCTTTTCACTATTATAATAATCTAATTTTAGATGTCAAGACTTTATAATAAAATTGCATACTTATGCATAATTTATGCATAAGTATGCAATTTAGTGGCTGTGTAGGGTTTTACTCATCCAATGAATGATTACAATAGTAAAATACTAATCTAAAACACCGTAAACTTCTATATCATCAATAGTTTCTTTTAGTTTTCCGTTTTCATAAGTTAAGGTTATGCTGTTAATCGAATTTTTGTAGTAAAAAGTGTAGATTTTTGTAAGTGTTTTTTCAGATGAATCATCATATATTATTTCGCAATCTCCAATATATTTAGGAGAAACAATATTCCAAAGGTCATCTACAGTTGTTCCGATTTTTAGCTGTTGAAGCCTATTTATCTCCTCGTTTTCTAAGGTAGGATTACTATTGTTAATGAAATATGCTTCATTGAAGTATTTAGGGTGCTCATTTATCTTTTTTGCTTTAAAATCAGTGTTTTCAAAACTGATACTGCACCAATAGTTTTCATAATAGTCTAATTGCTGTAATAAATAATAATCCTCTTCATCAAAATCACTGCCGTATTGTTTTGCTTCTTCATATGCTTTATCAAATGAAACTGGAAGAGTAATGCTGTTATATATATTCCACGCCTCATCAAAATCAAAGTCATATCTTGTTTGCATTTTTATATTTTTATATTGTACTGCGGCAGATTCAATTCCTAATTCTGCACTTATTGAAACAACTCCAATAATGCTGAGAATTATCAAAAAAACGCCATATCTTTTTGCTTTTTCTGCGAATTTCAGATTAAGTTTGTCTTTATTGTTTAAAAATGATTTGAAAGAAATAGTGCCTGAAATCATAGGAAACAATGCAAATGCGCACATAAGAATCCAAAGGACTATACTAATGATAAAATGCAAGGTGTCATTATTTATGAAAAAATCAAAAACTGAATACTCAAAGGGATAGTAAAAGTAGTCAAATTCATCTGCCTCATATAATGCGCACGGAAATTCAAATAAAAGAGACAGAATTGAAAATCCGCAGGGAATAAATGTTATTGGTGCTGCAAACAAATTGAAAACAGATACTCCGCTGAAAAGAATAAGATTGCCGTCGTCCAGAGATTTCTGCGAATAGTAGAAGCCCAAAGATGCAATAAGAAAAATGATGGACGAACAAATGCACGGTAGCACCGGATGGTCAGATAATTCAATAACGGTTATATGGTATAATACCGTTAATACCAAGCCGAGAATTGCACCTAATCCGTACAATACAGTAAATACATATGCAAGCTTTCGGTACTTTTCTGTATTATGTATACCCGAAAGCTTTTCGGATAATTCTTCGGCGTTTCCCATACGCTCAATTGCTTTTTCAAGCGCATAATCATAACTGTAGCCTGCATCTGTATAAAAAGCAATTCTGTCATCAAGATGTGCTTCAAGCTCATTTTTGACTTCAATTTTTGCAAATTTATCATCAATATTTGATATGATGCTTTCAATAAAATCTTCCCGTGTCATACGCAACCCAACACCTTATTGACACTTGCTGAAAAGGATTTCCATTCTTCTTTTTTAGCTGCAAGCTCCTTTTTACCTTTTTTGGTAATGTGGTAGTATTTGCGGTTTCTGCCGTCCACCTCTTTCCAATAGCTTTCAAGATATTTTTCTTTTTCAAGTGCGTGAAGGAGGGGGTAGAGAGTACCCTCGCTCATATCAAACGCCTTTTCGCTGCGCATTTCAAGCTCGGTGATAATGCGGTAGCCATATAAATCCTGATTTTCAAGTATGCTTAAAACAAGCGTTACCGTGCTTCCTTTTAACAGTTCTTTGCTGTATTTCATAATAAAATCTCCTGAACAAAATAACACCTTGTAATCCGATGTATATACATTGTAACACAAGGTATAATATGTTGTCAAGAGTTCGGAATAAAAAGTAGGGGAGGGCTTCCACGCCCTCCCGAAACTATTACTCTTCACTCTTCGTTTTTCACTTTTCTCTGTTCTCTGAGATTTGTTAGAGAAGAGTTAAGAGAGAAAAGAGAACAGATAAGAGTATCTCAACGGGCGGATGATATCCGCCCCTACGATAATTTATGAATTGAAAATGGAGAATGGAGAATGGAGAATGGAGAATGGAGAATTGATGGCGGGCGCTATTTTCAATTCTCAACTCTCAATTAAATAAAAAAAGCCCGAAGGCTTTTTTTATTTAATTATCGATTCTCCCGTCATTTCCTGCGGCTGTTTCAGTCCCATAACCTTGAGCATTGTGGGAACTATGTCGCAGAGTCTTCCGCCTTCTCTGAGTTCAACATCACCGCAGTTGATGGCGATAAAGGGAACTTCGTTTGTTGTGTGGGCGGTGAAGGGTGAGCCGTCGGGCTCCTTCATCTGGTCTGCGTTGCCGTGGTCGGCAGTAACAAAGAGTGTTCCGCCGTTTTCCATAACAGCCTCATAGAGTGAGCCGACACAGTCGTCAACAGCTTCAACAGCCTTGACAGCAGCGTCGAAAACGCCTGTGTGACCAACCATATCGCAGTTTGCGAAGTTGATTATAACAACGTCATACTTACCGCTTCTTACAGCTTCATTGAGCTTCTCGGAAACGAGATATGCGCTCATTTCGGGCTGTAAATCATATGTTGCAACTTTGGGTGAGGGGATAAGAATTCTGTCCTCGCCCTCATTAACTGCCTCAACGCCTCCGTTGAAGAAGAAGGTAACATGAGCATATTTTTCGGTTTCGGCAATTCTTAACTGAGTCATATCGTTTTTAGCAAGATATTCGCCGAAGGTGTTCTTTAAGGACTGGGGTTTGAATGCAATCTCAACATTTGGCATTGTTGCGTCGTACTGAGTCATACATACATAGTTGAGGTTGAAAAATTCTCTTTCAAAGCCCTTGAAATCCTTGTCAACAAAGGTTCTTGTTATTTCTCTTGCTCTGTCGGGACGGAAGTTGAAGAAGATAACGCTGTCGTCCTTGCCGATTCTGCCTTCGTTTTCAAGGCAGACTGTCGGCATAATGAATTCATCGGTTAAATTCTTGCCGTCGCCGTCGATTGTTTCATATGATTTTTCAATAGCTGCAACGGGGTCGGTATTCTGAATTCCTTCACCGAAAACAAGTGCATTGTATGCCTTCTGAACTCTGTCAAAGTTGCTGTCTCTGTCCATTGCATAGTATCTTCCTACAACGGTTGCAACCTTGCCGACGCCGATTTTATTCATTTCTTCAATTGCCTCGGCAACAAAATCCTTTCCCGAAGTCGGAGGAACATCGCGTCCGTCCATAATGCAGTGAAGATAAACCTTGTTCTGACCGAGTCTTTTTGCAAGCTCAACAATAGCCCATGCGTGGGTGTTGTGGGAGTGAACTCCGCCGTCGCTCATAAGTCCCATAAGGTGGAGCGAGGTACCTGCTTTAATGCTCTTTTTGATTGCATTAACAAGAACTTCGTTTTCAAAGAAATCGCCGTCCTGAATTGATTTTGTAATACGGGTGAGTTCCTGATAAACAACTCTTCCCGCGCCCATATTTGTGTGGCCGACCTCGGAGTTACCCATCTGACCGTCGGGAAGTCCTACATCCATTCCCGAAGCGCCGATATATGTATAGGGATATTTTTCCATAAGCATATCAAGATTGGGCTTTTTTGCGGCAACGATTGCATTGCCGTAGTCCGAGGGATTGTGACCGAAGCCGTCCATTATGCAAAGCACATTAGTTTTTTTCATAGTTTGTTCCTCTTTAGGTGTTAGGTGTTAGGTTTTAGGTGTTGGGGAGCTTCGCTCCGATTATAATCGGGTGTGGGCGGAGCCCACCCGAAATTCTTAATTCTTCACTCTTAATTCTTAACTTAAGAAAAGGGTTGCACCGCAACCCTTTTCTTTATTTAGATGCTGCTTTAACGATGATTGAGAAATCCTCTGCCTTAAGAGAAGCGCCGCCGATAAGACCGCCGTCAACATTCTCTTTTGCAACAAGCTCATCTGCGTTCTTAGCGTTCATTGAACCGCCGTACTGAACAACAAATGCGTCTGCAGCAGCTTTGCCGTAAAGACCTGCGATAACCTCACGGATATAGCCGTTAACCTCGTCTGCCTGGTCTGCAGTTGCGGTTTTGCCTGTTCCGATAGCCCATACAGGCTCATAAGCGATAATAACATTTTTAAGTTCTTCCTCAGTTACACCCTGAAGAGCAACCTTGGTCTGCTTGCCGACGATTTCAAAGGTTACACCCTGTTCTCTTTCTTCAAGAACTTCGCCAACGCAGAGAATAACGGTAAGTCCGTTGTCAAGAGCTGCGCGAACTCTTTTGTTAACTGTTTCATCTGTCTCACCGAAGTACTGACGTCTCTCGCTGTGACCGATAATAACATAGGGAACACCCATTGCCTTGAGCATGGGAGCAGAAACCTCACCTGTGAATGCGCCGCTTTCTGCCCAGTGGCAGTTTTCAGCGCCGATTTTGATGTTTGAGCCCTCGGCTGCGTCAAGTGCTGCCTGAAGGTCAACAAACGGAGCACAGATAACAACATCACAGTCAGCATCTGCAACAAGGGGTTTCATTTCGTTGATGAGAGCGGTTGTCTCAGCAGGAGTTTTGTTCATTTTCCAGTTTCCTGCAATAACTGCTTTTCTTAAATTCTTATTCATTCTAAGTACCTCTTTTATAATCGGGTGCGGGTGTCCCGCCCTTAATTATGCACTTTGCATTTTGCATTATGCATTAAATCAATTATTTATCCATTAAAGCGTCAATACCGGGTAATACTTTGCCTTCAAGGAATTCAAGTGATGCGCCGCCGCCTGTTGAAATGTGGCTCATCTTGTCTGCAAAGCCGAGCTTTGTTACTGCTGCAACAGAATCGCCGCCGCCAATGATTGAAATAGCGCCTGATTCAGCAACTGCATTTGCAACTGCAACTGTTCCTGCTTCAAAGTTCTTCCACTCTGAAACACCCATGGGACCGTTCCAGATAACAGTTCCTGCGCCCTTGATTGCGTCAACGAAAAGCTTCTGTGACTCGGGACCGATGTCAAGACCCATCCAACCGTCGGGAATTTCGTCTGAATTAACAATCATAGCCTCGGTGTTTTCGTCGTATTCCTTGCCGACCTTGTTGTCAACGGGAATAAGGAAGTTAACGCCCTTAGCCTTTGCGTCTGCCATCATTTCGCCTGCCTTTTCAATCCAGTCAGCCTCAAGAAGAGAATCTCCGATTGAGTGACCGAGGTATTTCATAAATGTGTATGCCATACCGCCGCCGATGATGATGGTGTCGCACTTGTCAATAAGATTGGTGATAACACCGATTTTATCGGAAACCTTAGCACCGCCGAGAATTGCAACAAGAGGTCTCTTGGGATCAGCAAGTGCGCCGCCCATGAACTCGATTTCCTTCTGGATAAGATAACCGCAAACTGCGGGAAGGAAAGAAGCAACGCCCGTTGTTGAGCAGTGAGCTCTGTGGGCTGTTCCGAATGCGTCGTTAACAAAAACATCTGCAAGAGAAGCAAGCTCTTTAGAGAAGTTCTCTTCGTTCTTTGTTTCTTCTTTTCTGTAGCGAACGTTTTCAAGAAGCATAACCTCGCCGTCCTTAAGCTCGGCAGCAATAGCTTTTGCGTTTTCGCCTACAACCTCGGGGTCCTCAGCAAGTTTAACTTCAACTCCGAGATACTCGGAAAGCTTCTTTGCAACAGGAGCAAGACTGAATTCGGGCTTGTATTCTCCCTTAGGTCTGCCGAGATGGGAACAAAGGATAACCTTTGCGCCGTTTTCCATCAAGTACTTGATTGTCGGAAGAGCTGCAACAATTCTTTTGTCGTTGGTGATTTCGCCGTCTTTAAGCGGAACATTAAAATCGCAGCGAGCAAGAACTCTTTTGCCCTTAACGTCAATATCTTCAATAGTCTTTTTGTTGAGTGCCATAATAATAACTCCTTTAATTATTAGACTTTATTTTTTTCTTAACAATTATATACTATATCCAAATGTTTTGCAAGAAAAATTTGTCAGGTTTTAGGTGATAGATGTCAGGTTTCAGAAAAGCTGAGAGGTTAAAGCATTTATTTTGCGTGTTGTCTGCACCTGCTGCCAACAAAAAAAGAGCCCGAAGGCTCTTTTTAATCCGCTGCGTCCGAAACGGCGTCGCCTGCTTTGTCGATTCCTTCTCCGACTCCGTCGGCAACATCGTCAACGCCTTCTCCGATGTCGTCGCCGACCTTATCGGCTTTGTCCTTAACTTCTTCTCCTGCGTCGGATATATCCTCTTTCATTTTTGAAGTTGTTGAGGTTGTATCCTCAGCAGTAATCTCTGTTGTTGTGGTTGAATCAAGAGTTGTGTCGTTTTTCGTATTGTTTGCACAGGCAGTGAATGCTGCACCGATAACAATAAGCGACAATGATAATGTTAAAAGCTTTTTCATATTATTACACCTTTCTGCCAGTGGGCAATTATATTATTGACCGAAATTAAAAAATTATTCATCACTTTCACGGACCACGGACCACTATTTTACGAGCGTTCCGTTATCTGTTTTAAGAAGCAGCAAAATATCCTCTTCTCTTCCTGTT
>CAJOEV010000062.1 GCA_905233545.1 uncultured Eubacterium sp.
TGCATAAACATATATTATGTTTTCAAGTGCAGGGCCGTAATTAATTCTATTATCTGTATTGAGCGAAAAGTAAAAAGACAAATCCGAAAGATAATACTTCTTCTCGCCTTTTAAGGATTTCTTGGATTTCATATCAAAACGGTCGCATTGATAGATGATTTTTGCATCAACAAGCGCAGTTATATATCTGGTAATGGTTTCTTCCTTGATGCTTACACCGTTTTTTTTCAATTCATCCTTAATGCTATTTACACTGATTGTCGCACCAAAATTATTAATAATAAAGTTTTGCACCGTTTCAAAATTTGCCGCATTGCGAATTTTTATTCTTTTCTTTATATCTTTTTCAAAGATTTCAGTAACAACAGATTCTACATAGGTGCGCTTATCGGCTAAACTGTCATATTTAACTGCAAGCGGGAATCCGCCTTCAAGCAGATAGTTATTTAGCTCAACCATAATATTTTTGTCAATCGTTTTATTGTAAAATGCTTTCATTCCCTCGTATTCTTCAAAACTGAGGGTAAACATTTCAAATTCAATATATCTGCCGGTAAGTTTGGTAGCAAGTTCGCCGCTTAACATATATGAATTGGAACCGGTAATAAATATGGAGTATTCGCCTTCGCCTCTGAATGCGTTAACTACTTCTTCAAAGTTTGAAACGTTTTGAATCTCATCAATGAAAAGATACTTTAATCCATCAGCAACAGATTTTTCATCGATCAATGCTTCAAGCTGGTCATCGGTTTCTATCTTTCGGTATTTTCTGCTATCAAGGTCAATAAAAACAATATTGTCTTCGCTAACGCCCTTTTCAAGCAGTTCGGCTTCAATCATCCTCATTAGACTTGATTTTCCGCAGCGACGAACGCCGGTTATAACCTTTATTATTTCTGTTTCATCATAAAAGGTTCGGATTTTTCTGAGATAGTTTTCACGCTTGTATAATTCCATTAATCTCACCTCTCTTTTATTATAACCTTTTTCGAAAAAAATGCAAGTTAAGGGGGTAAAAATCACAAAACTTGCAATTTAGCCCCCCTTAACTGCCTGTTTTTTTCATTTAACTGCCTTGTGTTTTGCATAGTGGTGGTTATTTTTCCAGAAAATCACATTTTTTATTTTACATATCTTTCTTCTTAATGTGCAAAATATTACAGTAACAAATTGAAACAAAAGGGAGAATGAAAATGAAAGCAACGGGAATTGTGAGAAGAATTGATGATTTGGGAAGAATTGTTATACCCAAGGAAATAAGAAGGAGCTTCCGAATCCGTGAGGGCGACCCGCTGGAAATTTTTACCGACGCAGAGGGTGAAGTTATTTTCAAAAAGTATTCGCCGATTGGCGAGCTTTCAAACTTTGCAGGTCAGTATGCTGAAGTTCTTCATAAAAACGCAGGGCTTCCGATTGCAATCTGCGACAATGACCATGTTATTGCCGTTTCGGGAATAAGCAAGCGCGAAGTGCTTGAAAGGCGTGTTACAAAAAACCTTGAAGAGCTTATGGAAAACCGCCAGATTCACATTAAAACCGATAAAGTTCCGTCGATGAACGCAATTGAGGGTTATTCGCGCCAGGCTGAAATTGTTTATCCGATTATCTACGGCGGTGATGTCAGCGGTGCAATTGCAGTTCTTGAAAACGAAAAAAGCCAACTCCCGAGCGAAGCTGATATAAAACTTGTTCAGGTTGCGGCTGCGTTTTTGGGCAAACAAATGGAATAATCTTAATCTGCGTAAAAAATCCCGTCGGTCTTGGCACCGACGGGATTTGCAGAGCTTTTTGCTTGGCAAAACTTTTATTTTTATTTGATTACAAATATCGCAGCTTGAAACTCACATATAATTCCTTATCAGATACGCATAATCCTTTGCGTTAACTACTCCGTCATCGTTTAAATCAAGCGGATAATATCTTTTATTAATATAATCTGCAAAGAGAACTGAGGTTGTTTTTCCGTTGTTATCTGTTAAGATTACGGTTTTTCCGTCAAATGAAAGGATTTCGGGCTCGGTGCTGTTAATATCAAAATCCGCAAGATTTATAATACCCCAGCCATAGGTATTATCAAAGCCGTTTTCGCCGAGGTCAACCGAATAATTTATTAAAATCTCCTTTATATCGTCCTGATTAAGCTTTTTATTGCAGGTTTTCAGCAGAGCCGCCGCAGCTGCTGCATGCGGTGCGGCAAGGGAGGTTCCCGTATCAACAAACATTATTCGCTTGTATGGAGCAGTGATTGAAACGCCCGGCAAAGCAAAATCAACGCAGGAGCCCGTGTTGGCGTTTTCTCCGATATTATTATTTTTATCAACGGAGGTTATTGTTAAAACATTATCCTTGTTGCCGGGGTAGCGGTCGTTTGCATTTGCCGACTGATTACCCGAGGCAACCACAACAACTATGCCCTTTTTAACAGCCGCATCAATCGCATCGTCAAGAACCGTAACAGAGTGGTTCGGATCCTCAGCGCTGAGGCTCAGATTAATAACATCCGCATTATGTTCGATTGCATAGTATATGGCTTTTGAAACGTTGCTCATATAGCCCGTTCCGTTTTTGTTGTTAACCTTCAGCGGAAGAACCTTGACGTTTGAAGAGGTTGCGTCCGCGATAATCCCGCTGACCATGGTTCCGTGATAGTTGCTGTCCTCAATATCCGTGTTTTTATCAATAAAGTTGTAGCCGTCGTCCGTATATCTGCCCTTAACGTATTTGTTTGAGGTGTTAATTCCCGAATCAACAACCGCAACCTTAACCTCGGGAAGCTCTTTTCCGCTTTTCTCAAGCTTTTCCTGCAGCTTATCAAGACCCATACTTTTTACGCCCCAGCTCATATAGCCTAACGAATAACTGTTAAGGGCTTCCTGAACGCAGATATTCTGCTCGTCGGATAAAGAAAGTCTTGCTCCCGAAAAGGCGCAAACAGAAAAAGCAATAACAAACGAAAGCAATAACGATAAAGCTTTACTGTGTTTCATTTCAGATACCGTCCCTTTAAAATCTTTATATTATTTTAACATAGTGCACTAAAACATTCAATCCATAGTCGGCAATCTTTTTACACTGATTATTTGTTCAGGTTGCGGCTGCGTTTTTGGGCAAACAAATGGAATGAGCATTGTGCAAATTATACAAAAAGTTTTTAATTTCATTGTTTATTATGACATATGGTTAGAAGATGAAAAAAAGGCTTGCATTTTGAAAATTGCGGTGTATAATGGTGCTCAGTTGAGGGACAACGGCTGATATTTTACTGAGCCACCCTCGTTTACATATAACAACAACGGCTGGCAACAGCCTTGAATATATAACTACTCCGCCCGACTTCGGGTTTCATATATAGCTTTTAGATTTTTTACATAAATTTTACTCCACCAAATACAAGCGCCGCGACGAAAGCCGCGGCGTTTGTATTTTTATTCTTATTTTAATTTACTGTCGAGTCCTCTTTTAACAATTGCAAAATAAAGAGCTGTTCCCAGAACAAGCATAACTCCGAGCTCACCGAGCGCAACGTATCCCGCCTGGATAACAAAGCTTCCGAAATGGAATGCTCCGTCGATGAAGAAGGTTTCAATTTCCCAACCGACAATTATTCCGTTCCATATCGCAGGCATAAGCATTGAAAGAAGCGGATATTTTGCAAGCTTTATGTTTCTTAACAAATACATACAAAGCGTTGCTCCGAGCGTTGCAATTGACCCGAATATCATATCAAGCGGAAGTCCCGAACCGATATTATAAAGATTCGAGAGAATGCAGCCGAGCGTCAGCCCCGGTATTGCTTCGGGCATAAACAGCGCAAGAACGTTGAGCACCTCCGAAACGCGAAACTGAATTGCTGCTGAGGTTGTTCCGGGCGCAATGAAATTCTGGGCGTATGTCAGCGCCGCATACATTGCTGCAATAACGGCAATTCTGACAATAATTTTTGTCTTTTTGTTTTCCATATTTACTTTTCTCCTTAGTTTTGTTTTAACAAGACGAAATCTTAAAACGCCCTGTTTAAGCGGGTTAATGCCAAGTACCGCTTGTCAACCCCAATTTTTAACCCCAATTTTGCAACTAAAAAAATAAGGAAAAATTAAAATTGACTTGCTTATTATATCATAAAAAAAGATAAAATCAATAGGCAATATTGATTATCTTACCAATTCATATTGTATATCGTTTTGCAGTTTGCTTTTTAATTGTTGTAGTTTTTTAACATCTTGTTCCTGCTTCTCAATCGTTTTGTTAAGCGTATCAGTTTTAAGTTCTAAAATAGATTTGTTTGCTTCAGATGTTGAACCGTTCAAAATCTCCAAGTCCAAATTCATAGCCTTGTCAATATATGCCTTAAAATCTTGATGCAACGATAACAAATTTTCTTTTGTGATTGTTTCCTTTGCTGAAACCTTCCAACGCTTTTTGTTGTTATCCCAAACGGTAGGACACATCGCTATATGTGCGTGCGGTCGTACTGCGCCCTTGTTAATACCGTCTTTATCATAAAAAGAGTTTTCATCATAGTGCAAATTAATGCTAATTATTTGCGCTTGTGGGAAGCGTTCCGATATAAACCTTGCAGCATTATTAAAAAACTCAATTTCACGCTCCTTAGGTAGATTCGACGGAGCAGTGATAACGGTATCAAATAACACTTTAACATCTTTACGAGGGGAACAATAAACGTCATCTCTGTTAAGCAAATCTTTGAGCCTGTCGTGTCCTTTTTTATTGTTACTGTCAATTGTATAATTGATGTTTAAGTGTGTGCGTTCGGGATTAACACTGCTTGAATGACTACGAAATTCAGCATTTTCATAATGCGCTAATAACGCACCTGCTTGAACCTTTGTATATTTCGCAATGTGCATACATATCAACTCCTTACTTTGAGTATGATATATACCATTTTATAACAGAGGATTTAATAACAATTTGCGCACATTATTGACTTGCTGAAAGTCGTAGAGCAAGTTATACCATTTTTGCTAAAAATGAACTTGCAAGGAGCACATCTCCTTAACCTTTGCACTTATGCGGAAGCCGAGATAAGCAACGCTC
>CAJOEV010000063.1 GCA_905233545.1 uncultured Eubacterium sp.
TTGGAGTTGGTAGAATGAAAAAGAAAAAGACTTTGATAATATTAGTTATAGTATTGTTGTTATCTTTGACATATTCTCTTTTGAATACAAGCAGCTATTCATTTGTAAAAGCAAGAGCAGTGAATTATCTTTGCGATAAATATGATGCTGACAAGGACGAATTTGAATTGGTTGATTACCTACATTCAGGTTTTCATTCAAAATATGTTGGAGAATGGGTTGATTTTTTCCATTGGAATGATTTTTCGTTTGAGTTCAAATACAAAGATAAAAACTTTTTTGTAAACAGATATAAAGGCAAATTTTACGATGATTATCAGATAGACGATATTGAAAAATGGTGTACAGAATGGCTTAAACAAAATGTTGATGAACATATTGATTCTATCTCTATAGAAACCGAGGACATAGTACGCTATTTGAACAATTCAGATAAAAGTAATCATTATGTTTTCAGCAAGGGTGATGCAAGAGAATATATAAGCAAATATGTTTTAAATCCAGAACAGCCAAAAACAATATATATTTACTATGACGATAAAAGTGAAAACATTGATTTTGTTTACAATAATGTAAAAAGTAAAATGGACGATGTGTTTAGCATTGATAGCAAAGCATATTTAAACACATCATCACATACTGGAAAATGGGAAATTTCAAAGTTTTATCTAGGACCATGGAAAACATATTATTTTTAACTTGATTTGTTCCGACTTCCAAGAGAACAGATAATAGATTATTAAGAGTAATGATGAGTAATACTTAATTAAGATTAGAGGACGAAAACATGAAAAGAGTATTAAGCTTATTTCTTGCATTGACAATATCATTATCAATTGTGATAATCGATAACAAAACTAGTTATGCCAGTACAGATAATTGTATTAACTCTTCAAGTTATACGGGTACATATGACGGTTCAAAACCCAATTTCATTGATACCAATGATGAGTTAATTGATGCAATAAAGAGTTACAGATAGTTACATAAAATCGAAGTTTTAATAGATTTGATCTATTGAGGGTAAGTTTCTTTAAAAAGGGCTTTTTAATCAAGTATATAGGAGTTGGAAATGAAGAAAATTAATAAATCACTTATAATTACAGGAGGAGTTATGTGTGTGCTTATTCTCTCTGTAATTATTGGTTTTCATATTGAAAAATCATACTATACGAATTCAGCACTTAATTATTTGTGCGAAAAGTATTGCGCTTCTGAAGAAGAATTTGAATTGGTTGAATCAGAAAATGGTTGTTTTTATGTTGATAGGACAGTATTCTTTAGTATAAGATGGTCAAGTTTTAAGTGGAAATATAAGTATAATAACATCGTGTTTAACGTTGAAAGAATAAAAAACAATTATTATGACGATTATCAATTAAATGATTTATTTAATTGGACAACGGAATACTTTAAGAAAAATATTAATGAGGATATAGTCGGGGTTAGCATTTCTTCTGATATGATATACTTTCATAAAAATAAATATGATGCATACGAAAACACACAAACATCAGGATTTGCTCAAAACCGACTTTGGACAAAAAATGAAATTTTATCATTTTGGAAATTTCAAATAGTTGATAATTTCTATGTGTATGTAAAATCAATGGATAATAAAGAACAAATAGCTGAAGAAGTTTCAAAAACACTTAGCAAAGCAAATTGTATTATTATTTGTCCAACTAATACTTTAGTTCCTAACCGAACAAATAACGATTCAAAGGGCGTTGCACTCGATTTAATTGAAATGGAAGAATGCGGTGAAACATTTGCCCATTGGACAAAATAGGGCAGAAAGGGTTAATGCAATATGAAGAGAATAATGTGTTTTTTAATTGTATTTGTTATGCTTATATCGAACTTATCTAATAATAGCATAATTGCCAACGCCGAAGATAACTATTATGCTCAATACTCTGGTTCAACGCAGGCAAGTTGGGGCTATAATCCAAATTGCACCTTTACAATCAATAAAATTGTAAACGGCAGATTTTCAGGAAGATTTGCCGCTTCAAATTTGGGTTCATATAACTTTGATGAAGCCATATCAGGGACTGTATATACATCGGGTGACACCTTTACTTGTGTTTTTACAGTTCACTTTTATAACAACAATTATTACTCAAATATGTTAATTACGGTTCACCCGTTTGATGGATATTGTGATTGCTTTTGTGTCGGCTCTTGGCACATGGAAGACTTTACAATGTATGGAACAAGCTTCTATTTTGAAGGCGATTATGGTATAACGGGTTCGGATTATTTTGATGTTAACGACATGAAAATGTGTATGGACTTATCTAACGAAATCTATAATATAAAAAGTAACAATTGCGAAAACTCAACAACTAATCTTTTAAGAGATAAATACCATTGTAACTTTAGCGAGAAAATTGTAAAAAACTTTCACAACGGCATCAAAGAAGATGCACCGCTGGTTTTAGCAAGCCGAGAAAAGACTAATTGCGTTGATATTATTGCTGTTATTAGAGGCACTGACGAAGACGAATGGCAAGGAAACACGGAGCTTACTGGAACTTCATACAACCCAAACCAAACAACACACTACAATTTTGAAAAAGGAAAAGATAGCATAAAAGCAGCAATAGAGTTATACTATCGTGATATAGTCGCAAGAACAAACAAAAACATCAACCTTATTATAACAGGACACAGCAGAGGTGCGGCAGTTGCAAATTTATACGCCAAAGACGCTACTGACGCAATGGGGACCACACTCGATATGGGAACACCACGGTTTAATAAGGTTACGGCCTATACATTTGCTTGTCCAAACGTTGCAAAATACGAATCTTCAATGGATTCCTATTCAAATATATTTAATTTCTGCTTAAAAGAAGATTTGGTTCCGACTGTGCCCATGACTCCGCCTGCAAACGGTTGGAATTATTGGCGATACGGACTAACATACTATTGCTCTTTATCTACTTATGACACTTCGTTTATTGACGACAAGGATTTTGAGCTAAAACAAAATACGGTTAGAGATATCCATACTTGGCTCAAGCCGTGGCGTTCTGTAAATATGTATTATAATTTGCCGATATATGGCGGCGGTACTTCAATTACGTCGCTGTATAATGTTGCTCATGATGCTACAGGCTTATTGTTGTCTAAATCAGTACCGAGAAGAGTTGTAGGTGCAACAAACATAATTAGAAGATTTGGCGGGTATGGTGCCTTGGCTCCTTTGATTACTACAGCAATTGTTAATAAAGATAGCATTGCCTCTGCTCATGAAGCGAGCACTTATAATTATGTTGTAAGCAAGTTCGGTGATTCAGCTTTTTATTACTACTCGTATAATCAATGCATAATTGACAATTATGGCTATAGTGCTCATATTAATCGCAACCATTCATCTGATTCGCGAAGCAATAGAGACTCAATTATATATAACGTTAATGAATCTGCTGAATTATTAGATTTATACAGATATTCCAACAATACTGACCTTCTTGACTGGGATGTAACTGACCAGTCAACATGGACAGGTATTATATGGAATTCAAGCGGTCACGTTACCTCGATTGATTTATCATATCTTGATTTAGAGGGTACTCTTGATTTGTCTGACTTTACAGCAATTGAAAGCGTTAACCTTGCGGGAAATAAGCTGACGAGTATTGTTCTTACTGATTGCGATACATTAATAAATCTGAATGTTTCTGCAAATAATTTAACCTCACTTGATGTTTCTGATTGTACAGACCTTGAAGCGCTTGATTGCAGCTTTAACGATTTATCAAATGGTGGACTTGACGTTTCTGCAAATACTGCGTTAACCTCATTGACTTGTGATGATTGCGGACTGACTACGCTAACTGTAAGTACTCTCACCGACCTTGAAGAATTGTCCTGCGCATTTAATAACCTTACAAATTTAGATATAGAATATAACACTGCTTTGACTTCGTTAACTTGTTGTTATAACTTTTTAGATATCCACAAAGAAAGCGACTTGTACGGTGATTTTGACGTGTACCCGATAATGCAACATTTATCACGAATGAATTAAACGCACTTAAAACCTTTGCGCTTGCCGAAAACAATAACGATGCACTTGACTGGCTTGACGAGAACGATAATATTGATACCGATAAACTTCAAAACAATGTTCTGTTTGAGTATGACGGTAGCAATTACAGGGTTGTTGCTGTTGATATAGCAGATGCAGAGGTTGAAGGCGCATTAAACCTTACAGCTTTAACTAAGCTTAAGGAATTATATTGTGAAAACACAGGCGTTACATCCCTTAACGTTAACGGCTGTACTGTTCTTAACACATTGAGCTGTGATAATTGTGAAATCACTTCGTTGACATTGCCGAGTAACGCCGGTGCAAAAAACACCCCGCTTTATGATGTATCTTGTGAATATAATTATATCGACACAACTATATTCACTTCGGATATGGTTACCTACATAACCTTTAAAGCTGGTGCTACACTTGAATACGCAAATCAAAAGTATGAGGACAGCAGCGCGCTTGAGGCGGCGCTTGAATTTGCAGGAACGCTCAGAAGCAGCGATTATTCGGAGGAATCGTTTTCTGCTTTAAGTGATTTAGTTGAAGAGTATTCTGATTTTGAGAATATGCTGTTAACTCAGGACGATGTTGACGAAATGACCGCCGAAATACTAACCGCTATAAGTGATTTAGTACCGTATCTTAAGCTGAGAACGGTTTATGAAAACGGAACGGTAAGCATTACAAAGGACGGTCAGCCTGTAAGCACAAAATACACCTCCGCTCTTTCGGGCACGCCAATAACCCTTACGGCAACACCCGAGGAAGGATATATTTTTAACGGATGGTATGAATTAACGGCTAAACGAATTTTCTCAACCTCGTCAACTTATTCGTTCAACTTAACAACGAATTTATCTTTTGAAGCTCAGTTTGTACCGACGGGAAGCGCAACGCTAACCTTTACAAACGATACGGGACAGATTGTTGATACAGTTACAAAAACGGCGCAGGAATGGGCGAATACAAGCTCATTAACTGATTTGCTGCCTGAGGTACCGTATAAGTTAGGTCACACAGGCGGTCAGTGGTCATATGTAGAAAGCGATATACTATATGCGCTTGCAAGCGGCACAGATTCATATATTTCACCCTCGTATAATACAAGTTCGTTTGTATATCCCGAAATACCCACACCCGTAAACAACAAGCCCGTTTCAAATCTTACGTTCTCGTATAACGAAACGGAGGATATAGGCTCATTTATCATGGCGGCGGGAATACCGCAGGAGCTTGATGTTGAGGCGATAGGCGTTGCTTTTTATAAAGGTAAAAAAGAAACCTTTAACCCCGATAGCTATATTCTTAACATTAATAATAAATCGCTTGTCAGCCGCTTTGACGGCCGCGAGTCAGACGGCTTGTATATTGTAAACGTTCACAGCTTTTCCGTTAAGAATAACTGGTGCGCGAGGGGCTTTATAACCTACCGCGAAGGTAACGAACTGAAAACGCACTATACAAATCAGATTAATGTTACGAATACAACGCAAAACGGCTTAAGAAGGATAATACCGAGAAGTATTATTTTTGAAGATAGCGAAGGCGGTATAGATATGGATTACGACGGGGAGGAGTTGTAAAAGCTGCTACGCAAAAGGTTACAGTTTCGGCGAAACGGTTGACAAAAAGTATTATTTCGACTTATAATTGATAGGCATAAGGAGTGGTAATATGACAAAGAGTAGAAAAAACACGGCTTTTTTAGCGGCTTCGGCGCTTATTGCTATACTTGCGGTAATATTTGTTCTTTTTTCGGCGAAGCCCGCATATGCGGGAACGGTTAAGCCGAGCGGAAAAACCGGCGGCTATACCGACAAGACGAACATCCAGCGCGAGCTTGACAAGCACGGTTCTGTTACGCTCGTAAAGGGCAAGACCTACTATACGGACGGCCCCATACATATTTCGAGCAACAAGACGATTAACGCAAACGGCGCAACGATTATCTGCAGAAAAACCGTTATGTTCAACATACCGACCAAGACGGGATATAAATCGATAGAAAACTTTACTCTCGACGGCGGAACGTGGAAGTATTACGGCTCGAACGGATATTCGGGCTCATCAATAAAGATTATCCACGGTAAGAATATCGTTATTAAAAACGCGACTATCCGCCACGCGCACGCAAGCGGACACACGATTGAGCTTGTTGCGTGTAAAAACGTAAAAATTATCAAGTGTAATATTGCTCCGCTGGGCAGCTCGAATTCCCAGACCGAGGAGGCAATTCAGCTTGACGTTGCAACTCATTCAACGGCGTATTTCCTTGAAAGCAAGCCGTTTAAAACCTCGCTTGCAAAGACGCTTCAAAACGGCGCAACCTGTAAGAAGGTTACAATCAAGAACTGTACTATCGTAGGAAACAGGGGCGTAGTTGCAAACTATACGCGCAAGGAAGGCGGAAAGTATCTCGGCAAACTTCACTCGGGAGTCGTACTTAAAAACAATAAGATAACGGGTCTTAAGGGCGAAGGCGTTTCACTCTTTAACACCAAGAGCGCGACGGTTAAGAACAACACTATAATTTCAAGGGCGAGCGGCTCGGGAAGCGCGTATACAATCGGACTTCACTTTGCCTGCTTCGGTTCAAACTCAAAGCTTAAAAAAGGAAAAATTACCGTTACGGGCAACACCGTTAAAGGCGGACGCCAGGCGATGCAGATTTATTCTCACACCTCGTCAAAGTACGGAACGGTTACGATTAAAAACAATAAACTCTATTGTAAAAAAGGCAAAAACGCCGCGCTTAAAGTAAGCTCGGCTCAGTGCTTAAGTCTTTCAAGAATAAATAACAGCTATAACGGCTGGAACGGAAAATAAAAAAAGCGGGGCAAGCCCCGCTTTTTTATTATGCGTTTATTTAAAGTAGTTTACGCCGCTTTCAAAGAGTTTCATATCCTTTTCAAACGGAACGTTTGCATAAAGGTTATCGCCCTTACGTTCGCAGTGGCCCATCTTGCCGAGGACGCGTCCGTCGGGTGAGGTAATTCCCTCAACCGCGCAGACGGAGCCGTTCGGGTTAAACGGCATATCGGCGCAGACCTCGCCGTCAAGGTTTACGTACTGGGTTGCAACCTGGCCGCCGGCGATAAGCTTCTTCATAACCTCGTCGTTAGCAACGAAGCGTCCCTCGCCATGAGAAATCGGAACGGCGAAAACGTCGCCTGCGTTAACCGAGGAGAACCACGGGGACTTAACGCTCGTAACTCTTGTGTACGCCATCTGCGAAATATGTCTGCCGATGGTGTTGAAGGTAAGGGTCGGGTCGTCCTCCTTCGTTTCAACGATTTTTCCGTAGGGAACGAGGCCGAGTTTGATAAGCGCCTGGAAGCCGTTGCAGATACCGAGCATAAGGCCGTCGCGGCAGTTGAGCAGTTTTTCAACCGCCTCGCTTACCTTCGGGTTGCGGAAGGTAGTCGCGATAAACTTGCCCGAACCCTCAGGCTCGTCACCGCCGGAAAATCCGCCGGGAAGCATAACAATCTGAGCGCTCTCAATTTCTTTAACCATTTTATCGATAGTTTCGTTAATGGCGGCTGAGGAGAGGTTGTTCACTACGAGGATTGAAGGCTCGGCGCCTGCTTTTTCAAAGGCGCGGGCGGTATCAATTTCGCAGTTGGTACCCGGGAAGGCGGGGATGAATACCTTCGGCTTAGCCGTCTTATTCTTAGCAATAAATATGCTGCGTTCCTTATAAAGGGGAACGTTTTCTTTTATATCCGCGGACTTATTTGAATCCGTCGGGAATACTCTTTCGAGCTTCTTGGTCCACTCGTCAACAAGGTCGTCGCAGGTGTAAACCGTGCCGTCGATAATGAATACGGAATTGTTGTTGGTCGTGCCGAGGGTGATTCCGTCAAAGGCGTCCTTATCGCTGAGTTCGACTACGAACGAGCCCTGAAGCGGAGCGAAGAGAGTGTCTGCCCTTAAATCCTGCGCAAAGGTAAAGCCGAGCTTGTCGCCGAAAGCCATTTTGCAGACCTGAGCGGCGGCGCCGCCCTCTTTAACAACAGACGCAGCGAGGATTTTTCCGTTTCTTACGCCCTCGTATACGCTCTTCATAAGCGCCATAGCCTTATCAAAATCGGGGAGGCCGCTCTCTTCGTCAACGGGAACGGGAAGAAGCTTAACAGTGCTGCCCGCTCTCTTGAATTTTGCGGAAACGGTCTTTGACGCCTCGCTCATACCCACTGCAAAGGATACGAGAGTCGGCGGAACGTCAAGTTCGTTGAACGAGCCGCTCATACTGTCCTTACCGCCGATTGACGGGGTTTTATATCCGAGCTGAGCCGAAAGCGCGCCGAGAAGTGCGGCGGTCGGCCTGCCCCAGCGTGAGGGCACGTCGTTAAGTCTTTCAAAATACTCCTGGAAGGTCAGCCTTGCTTTTGAGGGGTCGCAGCCGACTGCGGCAAGCTTTGCGAGCGATTCGGTAACCGCGAAGGCAGCCGAGTGGAAGGGCGACCAGCTTGAAAGCTTCGGGATAAAGCCGTAAGCCATAACGCTTGCACAGTCCGTTTCGCCTTTGAGGAGCGGGATTTTTGCAACCATTGCGTCCTCGGGGGTAAGCTGATATTTACCCGCGTAGGGCATAAGCACGGTTGCGGCGCCGATTGAAGAGTCAAAGCCCGAAGTTGATGATTCTGATAACAAAAAAAAATCCACGTCTACG
>CAJOEV010000064.1 GCA_905233545.1 uncultured Eubacterium sp.
TCAAGTCTTTTTTGAAAACTTTTTTACTTTTTTTGCAAAAAGAAAAAGCCCCACACATTTTCTGTGTGAGGTTTTTCTTAACTTAATGACATTGACCCGTTGGGTCTTTTTTTAATTGATTATTAAAAATTAATAGTGAAGAATTTCGGGTCGTTTCGCTCCGATTATAATTCAGGTGTTTACAGTGTCCATCTAAAACTCTTTATTCTTAATTCTTGACTCTTAATTAAAAATGCTGACCGAAGTCAGCATTTTTTCTTATTCGCCTTTCATATCAAGAAGCTTTGCTTTTCCTTCAAAAGATTCCTTTGAAAGCTTGATTGAATCAAATATAGCAGCTTCGATATCGTCGGGAGTACAGCCGAGTTCTTTTGTATCATCAGTAGGAATGAAGAGATTCATATCCATGATATCTGCAAGATAAACAGGATCAATACCCCAAGCGATATTGCGCTTCTCATAGTCCTTTCTCATTGTGAGACCGAAAGCCTTGAACATCCACTTCGGAACGTCGACAATCTTTCTGTCCTCAATACCGTCCATTGCACGGTAAACAATCTTAAGGAACTGACGCCATGTTAAGTTGTAGCAAGAAATACCGTATGCTCTTGCGCCCTCAACCTGCTCAGCAGCACCAACAATAGCCTCACCAACCTGGCGAACTGTTAACATAGCAGTTCCGCCCTTTGAGTACATTGTTACGGGCATTTTTTCAAATCTCTGAAGCTGTTCAATAAGAATAACCCAAACAGGTCTTCTTCCAGGCTGAGTTCCGAAGATATAGGGAAGCTCAAGAACTGCAACGCCCATATTCTCGTCTGCATACTTAAATGCAACCTCTTCCTGCTCAATTCTTGAAGCAATATAGGGGTGTTTCTCGGTGAGTTTCATATCCGGACGCTCTTTTGCAAGCCATGCAAAATATGAGCCGAGGATTACGCATCTTTTAACACCGCATTTCTTTGCCATTGCAAGACAGCGGTCAACGGGATCGATATTGTATTTTTTATACATATCATATACCGGGGGCGGAAATTCAACTCTTTCATCTACGCCTGCAGCATAAACAAAAGCGTCAACTCCTGTCATAGCTTTTTCAAGCTCTTCATCGCTGAGCTCAAGGAAGTTGCCGAATTCGATTTCCATTTCCTCAGGAATCGGAGCTCCTTCAGGAAGAGGAGGAAGGGCAATTGTTTTAACCTTGTGTCCCCTGTCGATAAAAAGCTGAGCAGCTGCAGAACCTAAAAGTCCTGTTCCGCCAAAGATAAGAACGTTCATAACATACCTCCGTAAAATAAATATAGTTTTACCACAATATTATAACATTAATTATTTACTCCGTCAACCAGCAATTATTTGTGCATAATCTTTGGCATTGACATAGCCATCATTATTAATATCAGGATAGTTATTATAGCCGCCTTTCGGTGTGGTTATATTGTTTTCAAAGAACTCCTGCTTATCAAGCTGAAAGTCATATTTTTCACCGTATAAATTATATACTATATTATTGTCTCTGAATGATATTCCTGTAGAATAGTAAGACGTTGAGCAAACCGTATATCTTTTTTCTGTAAACAGCTGAGAGAAAATCTTTTGATTAGCCGCAACATAGAATCTTCCATCAAGGTATGTAAGCCTTACTAAAACATCGGTATATTCCCTGCCCTGAATATCACCATCTGAATCATATGCCTGCAGTTCACCTGAAATAGAAGCAGAATCATATGGATTACCGATTATTCTTTCAGCTCCTTCAACTGTTCTCTTTGTCAGAGAAGCCGAATAGTCATCTGCATCCGGATTCATATAATAAAAATTACCGTTAATACAGAATATTCTCGTTGTTACATCGTCCCAGAAATAATCATCCATATCAGTTGAAAAAGCATAGCAGGTATCATAGGTCTTTCCGTCATAATGGCATAATCCGAGAGCACTTGAAAAATAGCTGTCGCTCTTCATAAAAAAGCAATGATACATTGAGCCGAAGGTATTAAGACCCGGGTTAAAATCATAATTGTCATATGTTATATCAACATTATACCATTTACCGTTAATCTTTACTTTGTTCCATGCATGCTGCATACCCGAAGAAGAAACATACTCGCATTCAATTCCGAGCTTATGCATCAGATATGAATATGCAAGGGTGTAGCCTGCACAAACAGCATTTCCGTCAAGGAAGAAACCGTATGTCGAATGGTATTTTTCGTCATCATTATTCTCAACATCTTCGGGATATGCCGCCATATCACAGATATAATCGTGAATTGTAAGCGCCTTTTGCATATCGTTCATTGATGAGTCAACCGAGCTCAACGCTTTATTCACGCCTGCATTAAAAACATTTCGTGCACTTTCGATTTCATCTCTACTCATTGAATAATACGGAATAATCTCATAAACATAACTTGAACCGAGTCTGTTAGTTGTTCTGTATGTGCTTGAAACATAGAACAAATCCGGATTGTCATTAATAACATTTGAAAGCAGTGCTCCTGCTTCAGTTAACGGAATTCTGTTAGTTGATATATTAATTGAAGAACTGACATTCAAAAGTCCCTGATATATTTTCTCTTCCACACTCTGAATTAATGCTCTGTCGGAATGCTTTTCGGATATTTCAATATCAAAATCGCCCTCCTGGAGAAGCGAAAGCTCGCCCTCATCATAATTCATAAATGCATACGCAAAATCACCTGAAGAAAGCATTGCCCCAACAAGCACAATGCCAATAATTAAACATATCTTTTTCAGGTGTTTTTTCATTTTATATTCCTTTACAAAATATGGGAGAGCAGAGCCCTCCCACAAATACTAAATCGGATGGATTTTGTTTGTTATATCGCTGTGCTTTGAATCAAGAGAATACTTCTTATCCCTTCTTTTTTCAAAGAACTTGACTGCAACAGCGCCAAACTGAGCATAGGAAAGAACGTCCTCGTCGGACTCACAGAATTCCTGAATCTCACTTCTGAACTGCTCGATAGTATCATTGAGCAAGTCAGCAGGACGGCAATCAATAATATCATCGTCGCCGACAATCTTCTTTCTGAATTCAGGGTCTATTTCGCAAGGTGTTTTACCGTACTTACCTGCAACCATATCCTTGAATTCCTTGGTTACCATCTTATATCTTTCACCCATAATAATGTTGAACACAGCCTGAGTTCCGACAATCTGAGATGTTGGAGTTACAAGCGGAGGATATCCTGAATCCTCTCTTACTCTCGGTACCTCTGCAAGTACCGCTTCGAGCTGATCTTCCTTACCTGCCTGCTTGAGCTGACTGTTAAGGTTTGAAAGCATTCCTCCGGGTACCTGATAAAGAAGTGTGTTTGCATCAACACTGAGCATCTTCGGGTCAAGAAGACCTTCATCAATATACTTTTGACGAAGAGGTGCAAAGAAGTCCCTGATTTCGCTTAACGCTTTAAGATCGAGTCCTGTATCGTACTCTGTACCTGAAAGCGCAGCAACCATTGATTCTGTTGCAGGGTGGCTTGTTCCGAGTGCAAGCGGAGAAATTGCCGTATCAATAGCGTCAACACCAGCCTCAATTCCCTTAAGGTGAACCATTGAAGCAAGACCAGAGGTATAGTGTGAATGAAGCTGAACGGGTATTTTTACGGTTTCCTTAAGCGCTTTAACAAGGTCATAAGTTCCGTAAGGAGTCAAAAGTCCTGCCATATCTTTGATACAGATTGAGCCTGCGCCTGCATCCTCAAGCTGTTTTGCATAGTTGCAGTAGTACTCAATATCAAAAACAGGACCCGTTGTATATGAAATTGCAGCCTGAACATGACCGCCGTATTTATTAGCGGAATTGATTGCAGTCTGAAGATTGCGCACATCATTGAGCGCATCAAAAATTCGCATTATATCAATTCCGTTATCAATACTCTTCTTAACGAAATAATCAACCACTTCATCTGAATAATGACGGTATCCGAGCATGTTCTATCCTCTGAAAAGCATCTGAAGCTTTGTGTTGGGACATTTTTCACGGATTAATCTCAGTCTTTCCCACGGGTCTTCATCAAGAAAACGAAGGCAGGAATCAAAGGTTGCTCCGCCCCAGCATTCAAGTGAGTGATAGCCGATTTTATCCATTTTTTCAAGAATGTCTTTGAACTCGTCAGTTCTCATTCTTGTTGCTAAAAGAGATTGATGAGCGTCACGCAGAACTGTTTCGGTTATAGCAATTTTAGCCATTTATTATTTACCTCTTAATTCATTGTGATAATTGTTGAACCTGCTTCAACAGAATCGCCCTTTGCAACATTGATAGTTGCAATGGTTCCGCCCTGAGGAGCAACAATATCATTTTCCATTTTCATTGCTTCAAGAACAACAAGAACATCACCCTTGTTTACTGTTGCACCTGATGAAACCTTAATATCAAGAATAGTTCCCGGCATAGGAGCGTCAACACTAACACTTCCTGCTGCGCCCTGAGGTGCTGCGGGTGCGGGTGCTGCCTGAGCTGCAGGTGCTTCGGGAGCTGCTGCAGGAGCAGGAGCCGCCTGCTGAACTGGTGCTGTTACTGCAGGAGCAGCTGCGGGAGCTGATGCGCCCTCTTCAACAGATACATTATAAGGTGTTCCGTTTACATAGATTGTATAGTTTTTCATATCATTAATCCTCCAATTATTTACTTAACAGAATGTTTTCTGGGTAAGGTTGTTTCTCTTTTTCCTTTGCTCGGGTTTGGTCGGGAGTGAAAACATCGTCAACAGCTCCGTTTGCCGCAGCAGTGAAAGCCGAGCCGATAGTTTCTTTGTATTCTTTTTCAAGGTCTTCCCTGCTCTCTCCGTCTGCAAGTCTGTTGCCCCAGAGAAATGCAACTGCACTGTCGGTTTCAAGCGGTGAGATAACAGCGTTATCCCATGCAAAAGTTAAATCTGCATTTGAGCCCTTGCCTGCAAGAACAATATATGCTCCGCCGACAGCCTCATTTGTTATAAGGCTGATTTTAGGACAGGTCGCCGACGCATAAGCGCTTGTAAGCTTTGTTGCGGCGACGATAAGCGCAGATTCCTTATTTTTCTTAAATCCTTTGCCGTTAGCAATAGTCAGAATCGGAATACTGAAAGCATCACAGAGTTTAATCAGAGCTTCAGCTTTGTATGCACAGCAAGTACACAGTTCTTTTTCTCCGAAAGAAATTATTCCGACAGCT
>CAJOEV010000065.1 GCA_905233545.1 uncultured Eubacterium sp.
CATAAAACAGCTGCGTGCCGGGGATTTTCAGTTTTCTGTTAACTACCATCATTACAATCAGCGCCGACATAAGCATCAGCGTCATAAAATGGGTAGTGAAATAGGCAAGAATCATCTTTATCCCTCAGTGTCCGTACCTTTCAATTCAATACAAAGCATAGTTAAATCGTCAAATTGCGGTGCTCCGCCTACAAAATCATTAACACTGTTATTAATGCCTAGAAGAATATCCTTTGGCGTTTCATTTTTATACCTGTTTATAACGTCAAGCATTCCGTCAAGTGTCAGCATTTCATCGCTTTCGTTTGCAGCCTCAGGCAAACCGTCAGTATACAGGAAGAGTTTATCGCCCTTATTAATCTGTATTTCGTAGTTGTCAAAAGGAAGTCCTTCCATTGCGCCGACAGCGATATCGTGCGGTGCTTTCACAAGCTCAAAGCATCCGTCTTTTCTGCAGAGCGCGGGAAAATCATGACCTGCATTGCATGCGGTAATTTTACCCGTTGACAGTTCGAGAATGCCGAGCCAAACGGTTACGAACATACCCGCCTCATTTTTTGCGCAAACGGTTTCGTTAACGTATTTAAGAATATCGGCAGGCGTACCGCCCTTATGCGTTGTTTCTGTAATAAGATTATTGGTTACCATCATAAAGAGCGCAGCCGGAATTCCCTTACCTGAAACGTCCGCTATCACTAAAGCAAGATGATCATCGTCAATTAAGAAGTAGTTATAGAAATCTCCGCCGACTTCTTTAGCAGGAGTCATTGAGGCGTAAATATCAAAATCCGTTCTGTCGGGGAAAGCAGGAAATGTATTCGGAACAGCATTCATCTGAATTTTGGCGGCTATTGAAAGCTCAGCGCCAATACGCTCCTTTTCGGCAGTAGCGGCGGTGAGATTATCAATATATTCAAGCATCTCATCCTCCATTTCGTCAATGGAACGGCTGAGACTTGAAATCTCGTTGATTTTACTTATTTCGCCAAGTGCTTCGCCCTTTTTGTTTTCTTTTGAAAACCGCAGGGCTTCATCGGAAACCGTTCTGATTGGGTTTACAACTTTCTTACGGATATAACGCGAAAAGATTATTATTGCGAGCGCCACAAGTATAACAGCAAATATCGCAACTCTTTTAAGGAAATCTATTCTGTAGCCCATATTCGTCATAGGCACCTGAACGCAAAGAAGCGCAGTTATTTTGCCGCTGTCATCCTTTAATGGGTGAATAGCGGTAATTACATCAGCTGCGCCCAATAAGGTAGTGCTTCCTATATTGTCGTCCGTATACAATAACTTGTAGTCCTTTTTGAAGCTATCGTTAGTTATTTTATCCTTTTGCCCTAAAGCCACGGGAGAATATTTGTCGCTGTCTTCTTGTACCACATGAAAAACTGTTGTGTAACTGTTATAATCGGCGGCGTCAACGCTTATGATGTAAATCATATCAACGTCCATATTGTTACACAACGTCTGGAGCTGCATATTGCTTTCCTGCCACTCCGCGTCGCCTTCTCCGTTTTTCAGATACTGTTCAATATGATTTGCATTTACCTTTGTTATTGCTTCATAAGCAACATCGTTAGCTTTGTCGTGGTAAATCATATTCATATTAGATGTAAATGTATCATAACCTATAAGACTTACAACAATACTGAACACGAGAATAAGCACCAGCACAACGCTGATGATACTGAACGCAAGATTATGTTTTGAAAATGCTTTGTTTTTCATTTTTCTACTCTATCGTAAAGATACGCGAAAAGCCAATCATATCAAAAATTTCTTTAACGCTTACACTGATGTTAATAATCTTCATAGAGCCCTGTTTGTTCATATCCTTCTGTGCCTGAAGGAGAGCGCGAAGACCTGCAGATGAAACATATTCCACCTCTGCTAAATCAAGTATAAGTTCGGTAATTCCATCTATGTTGTCGGCTATAAAGCTCTCAAGCTCGGGGGCGGTTGCGGTATCAATTTTTCCCGATACCGAAACCGTTAATTTTGTATTATCTTTTACTGTTGAGATTTTCAATACTGGTACCTCCTGAATAATTTATAATATTTTAACACAATTTAGATTATAAAACAAGCAATAAAGGGCTACGTTTCCATAGCCCCGTAAAACTTCTATAAATGCTCTACCATATATTGAACAATTTTAGCGCAGTTCGCAGCAGCTGTTGCTTCAAATTCCTGATATTCCACAATTTCCGTTTCATCAGGTTTATCGGAAATAGCACGGATTACCACATACGGAGTGTTGTTCAAATAGCAGACCTGCGCAATCGCAGCTCCCTCCATCTCACAGCACTCACCGCCGAAATTATTAATAATAGTATCTCTCTGCTCCTTGGTTGTAATAAACTGGTCGCCTGAGCAGACTCTGCCCTCAAATACATTAACATCGGGCGCAGATTCCTGAACCGCTTTTACCGCTGCGGCACGTAAAGTTTCGTCTGCAGGAAAAGCATAAAGCCCCGTATAAGGAATTTCGCCTCTCTTAAAGCCGATGGCTTCAACATTAAAATCATGCTGTACCGCGTCAACGGAAACAACGATATCGCCTATATCAATCTTATTGTCAAGCGAGCCTGCAACGCCCGTATTGATTATCTTGCTACAACCGAAATCATCAATGAGCGTGTGTGCGCAGATACCTGCGTTCACCTTGCCCATTCCGCATTTAACAATAACAACATTCTTGTCGCCGAGCGTTCCCTCGCAGAATTCCATATCGGCAATTTTTGTTGTGTTTTTTATATCGGCGGCTTCCTTGAGCGTATTAACCTCAACGTCCATAGCGCCGATAATACCGATTACTTCTTTCGCCTGTGGATTATTCGTTTCATTTTTTGCACAACCGGCAAGTACAACACTTGCAAGTATTAATACAATGCCGATAACGGCAATTAGTTTCTTTTTCATCGTATCACCTGTATTGAGTTTGTATATCTCAATTTTCGTGCCGTGTTTATCTTCTTTTAATAAACGCTCTAATAGTTGAAACACAACCGCCAATAGCCGCTATTACACCGACAACTATAAAGATAATACCACCCTTTGTCGGGTTGAGCGCGGAAATCTTTTCGGGGTTCTGTGACTGAACAAGAATGTCCACCGTGTCGCCGACTTTCATATTACCGTTCTGCTCGGGAGCAAGGACGTGTTCGTACTTTTTACCGTCCACCTCATAATCTATGTATGCAGTATCAACAAGACGGTCCGGATCGTCGGGATCGGCGGAACTCTCCCATTCCTGCTGAATGTCAACGACTGTTGCCGTAATCTGTGTGTCAAACTTATCCTTGTTGGCAATGGTGCTGATTCCGCTGATGGCAAATATTATACCAACCACTACAACTCCGATTGACATAATAACAGGTAAAAACTTTTTCATCTTTTATCCTCCCCTTATTCCGGAAGCACATAGTTAAACACATTTGAACCGACAAATCTTTCTGCTTCGTTTTCATCCTGCCATTCAAGAGTTCCGTCGTCATGGAAGATAACTACGCCCGCACCGTCGGTATACGCTGTTTTTTCCCCGGTAACATTGCCCTGTGAATCAAGCTTTATAACTTTCTTTGTGCTGTTTGAATAGGTAACCTTAAGTGTATCTAAATCAAGCGTACCGCTGAAAGTGTATGTGTACTTTTCATCATCGGTCATCGGCTCGTCAACAGTGAATACTGCGCCGTCCTTGGCATCTGCTTCAACAAGAATAGTAGTGCCGCCGTTATCGTAATTGCCGATAAAGTTCATAACGGGATTTTGTCCGTCTTCTCCATCGTTCTGAGCGGTATCGCTTACTGCCTCAGTAGTTGGTGCTGTGGTAGTAGTTTCATCTGAACTGCCGGAACAAGCAGTAAATGACAGTGCAAGCACTGCAACAAGTGCAAGAGCAAGAATGATTTTAATTGGTTTTTTCATAAGTAACGCCTCTTTCTATAATAATACACTTATATTATACAATAGCCTTTCTCGTTTGTCATTCACCGCGTTGGTTAATTTTTAGAGATGTACACCCCATTGCTAAAAAATCAATATTGTGAAGCACAAAGGTTCGACAATCATACTCAAATAACACATATTAACTAACATACAATGAATCAATGCCAATCGTTAATTTGGTAAAAAAGTAACGACAAACCCCGTAACTCATTTGAGCTTCAATGATGTTTGCCTCTTTTAAGAGCTGCAAATACCTTCGCCCGAAAGCAGTTGTACCGAAATATGCATCAAAATTTGTAACAGGCAGGATAACCCAATCGGTGTTGTCCTGCTTGTTTGCTATGTAGTACTTGTAAAGGGTAATTAATACTTCCGGCTTTACGCCTTTCGGCGTTGCGGATATTAACTGTTTCATCAATTCAGACGATAACTCAAAGTCCTTGTTTTGCAATTCGCCTTGCTCTAATGCGTCTGCAAGGATATCGTCAAAGTGAATGAGAAAATTTCCTTGCGTTTTAGATGAATATAGCGGCACTTGGTATTGCATAACCTTTTTGCGCCAAGCAGTTGTAAATCCCTTTAACTTATCAGGCTTTTGTTGATCGTGTTTTGATTCCTTATCAGCACTGTCCTTGATA
>CAJOEV010000066.1 GCA_905233545.1 uncultured Eubacterium sp.
GTCAAGTCTTTTTTGAAAACTTTTTTACTTTTTTTGCAAAAAGAAAAAGCCCCACACATTTTCTGTGTGAGGTTTTTCTTAACTTAATGACATTGCCCCGAAGGGCGTTTTTTCTTATATCATTAATTCAACTATACTGTCGGCGAGCTCGGTGGGATTGTCAATTGAAAGTCCTGCAATAAGTCTTGCCTGATTATACAGAATTTTAGTGTATTTGCTGAGCTTTTCGTCATCGGCATCTTTAAGCTTCTGTGCAATGGGATGCGAGGAGTTGATTTCAAGAACAAGCTGAGCCTTAACCCCTTCGTTTGCACCGGGCATCTGGGAGAATACCTTTGCCATTTCAAGACTGACATAACCCTCTGCCGAAAGACTGACCGCATGGGAGCCGAGATTGTTTGTGAACTTAACCGAAGTAACTTCTCCGCTGAGGATATCCTTCATCTTTTCAAGCAAATCCTTTGCTTCCTCGTTTTTCTTCTGGGTTGCTTCTTTTTCGGCATCCGTGCTTAAATCAACATCATCCTTAAGAATGTTTGCAAACTGCTTGCCGTCGTATTCCATGAGCATCTGAATTGCAAACTCATCAACATCATCGGTGAAATAAAGAACCTCAAAGCCCTTTTCCTTAACCGCTTCGCACTGGGGAAGCAGGGCAATTTTTTCTTCGTTATCTCCGCAGGCATAGTAAATTTTGTCCTGTGAGTCAGCCATTCTCTCTTTGTATTCCTTAAGAGTTGTATAGCCCGAGTTTGAAGACTTGAAAATAAGCAAATCCTTCAAACCGTCCTTATTCATACCGTAGTCGGCATAAACGCCCCATTTCATCTGCACGCCGAAGGTTTTGAAGAATTCTTCATATTTTTCGCGGTCGTTTTTAAGGAGCTTTGCAAGCTCGGATTTTATTTTTCTGTCAATTGCCTTGGCAATGATTTTAAGCTGGTGGTCGTGCTGAAGAATTTCACGCGAAATGTTAAGCGAAAGGTCTGCGCTGTCAACAAGACCCTTTACAAAGCTGAAATAATCGGGGAGCAAGTCAGCGCATTTTTCCATAATCATAACGCCGTTTGAATAGAGCGCAAGTCCCTTTTCATAATCCTTTGAATAGAAATCCATCGGAGCGTTTTTCGGAATAAACATCAGCGCGTCAAAAGTTGCCTGTCCCTCGGTTTTTGAGTGAATAACAAGCGCAGGGTCGTTGTAGTCATAGAATTTCTGTTTGTAGAAATCGTTGTATTCCTCGTCCTTGATTTCGCTTTTGCTCTTTCTCCACAGCGGAACCATTGAATTGAGCGTTTCATCACCAACCTCGGTGATGTATTCGCCCTCGTTGTCGGGGTCGGGAACCTGGGAGGTCATCTCCATAACTATGGGATAGCGGATATAATCGCTGTATTTTTTAACAAGCTCTTCAATTTTATACTGTTCAAGATACTGGTCGAAATCGTCGTTTTCGGTGTTCTCTTTGATGTGAAGAATAACTGTTGTTCCTGTTTTTTCTCTTTCGCAGGGCTCAACAGTGTAGCCGTCCGCGCCTTCACTTGTCCACTTGTTGGCTGTTTCCCCGCCGAGCGCCTTTGAGATAACCTCAACCTTGTCGGCAACCATGAATGAGGAATAAAAACCAACGCCGAACTGACCGATAACCTCAACATCTTCAATGCCATCGGCACCCTCATTTTCCTTTTTAAAATTAAGCGAATCCGATTTTGCAATTGTTCCGAGATTCTGTTCAAGCTCCTCGGCTGTCATACCTATTCCGCAGTCGGAAATTGTTATTGTACGCGCAGCCTTGTCAAGTTCGATTCTGATTTTCAAATCGTCCTTTGAAGAGGCAATACTGCTGTCTGTAAGTGATTTGAAATAAAGCTTATCCGTTGCGTCACTTGCGTTTGAAATAAGCTCACGCAGAAAAATCTCTCTGTGGGTATAAATCGAATTAATCATCATATCGAGCAGCTTTTTTGATTCTGCCTTAAACTGCTTTTTTCTCATTATAATCACCTTCGAATCTTTGAAATTAGCACTCTCACCACCAGAGTGCTAAATATATTATAGCCCGTTTTTTTCTTTTGTCAAGGGGTGTTTATAATTTTGAAATATTGCCGAAACTAAATATTGTTGAAATAATACTTGTATTATGGTAAGATGACTATGTTTGACAGCGGTTATATCGGGCGATTTGTGAATCGCCCCTACTCAATCAACCGGAGGTTACTATGGATTTATCACTAATAATTCCTTGTTATAATGAAGAAAAAAATATAAGAAAGTTTTTTGATGAAACTAAGAAGGCTTTTGAATTTTCGGGAATAAAGCTTGAATATGTTTTTGTTGATGACGGAAGCTCCGATAAAACAAAGGCAGTTCTTAAAGATTTGTATAACAGCGAAATATCAAGCAATATTACCGTTGTTTCGTTTTCAAGAAATTTCGGAAAGGAAGCTGCAATTCTTGCGGGGCTGAATAATTCAACAGGGGAATATACCTGCATTATTGACGCTGATTTACAGCAGAGACCCGAAACTGCAAAAGAGATGTTTGAAGTTATCAGACAGAACAGGGATGTTGACTGCGTATGTGCTTACCAGAAAGAGCGCAGAGAAGGCAAATTAATAAGCGCAATGAAGGGCGCGTTTTACAAGCTGATGAATGAAATGGCTGAAACCGAGCTCAAAGACGGAGCAAGCGATTTCAGGGTTTTCAACACCAAGGTTAAAAAAGCTGTTCTGTCCCTCGGCGAATACCACCGCTTTTCAAAGGGCATTTTCAGTTGGGTCGGCTTCAATGTTTACTATATGGAATACAAAGCTGACGAGCGAAACGACGGCGAAACAAAATGGAGCTTCAGAAAGCTTTTGAAATATGCCATCGGCGGTCTGATATCTTTCTCGACTGCTCCGCTTAAGATAGCAACCTATATCGGCTCTGTTGCAACAGTTTTTTCAATTATATATCTGGTTGTAACCGTTATAAGAAAGCTGACATCAAATATCAATGTTGACGGTTTTACCCAGCTTGTTATTCTTATAACCTTCTTTTCGGGAATTCTGCTTTTCACAGTCGGAATCATCGGGGAATATATTGCAAAAATCTATCAACAGGTTAAAAACAGACCGATATATATAACAAAGGACATTTTAAAGAGAAATAATGAAGAATAAAAAAGAAATTATTATGTATATTGTTTTCGGAGTGCTGACAACATTAGTCAGCTGGGGAACATATATAATTTTTGAAAAAATCTTCGGCAGCGTTTTCTGGTCGAATCTTCTCAGCTGGATTTGCGCCGTGAGTTTTGCGTATATAACAAATAAGCTCTGGGTTTTTGAGTCAAAGAGCCGGGAAGTGAAAACACTTATAAAGGAAATATCAACCTTCCTTGCATCAAGGGGACTTACGGGAGTTCTTGAAATTGTTCTTGTGCCCCTGCTTGCAAAATGGGGGTTTGACAATCCGTTTTTCAGCCTTGCAAAAACATTGAAGCTCGGTGCCGATGTATTTTACACCGACGGAATATATTCGAAAATCTCGGTTGCGGTGTTTGTTGTTATTCTCAACTATGTTTTTTCAAAGTTAATTGTATTTAAAAAAGGGGCTGTAAAAAAACAGCCAAATAGAAAAACAGGATTCACTGAAAAGTGAGTCCTGCTTTCATTTTGTGGAAAAGTGTAAAGAATGTTGAAAT
>CAJOEV010000067.1 GCA_905233545.1 uncultured Eubacterium sp.
ATACTTTTTGATAAGATCCTCAGCATCGGTTTTGCCCTGTTTCATATTCAGAACGCCGATTCTCTCAATTGCATCCACAATCTTTTCAGCCTGTTTGTTTAGATTCTTCGCTCTTTTGTAAAGCTGAGTCGGAATATATGTTCTGCCCGTAATCTGACTGCTTGTGCCTCTTTCGAGTTCTGGATATTTCTTTGACATCCACTGATGATACATATCCTGCCAGTAGGTAAGCTTCTGTTTATTGCCGACAATCTCTTTTGCGGACAATCTGTGATCCTTCGTAATAGGGACAAAACACAGATGCATGTGCGGAGTGGTTTCGTCCAGATGAACAGCAGCGGAGATAATGGTTCCTTCGGTAAGATGCTTTTTGTAGAAATCCAGGGCGTGCTCAAAGAATTCTCTGATTTCCTTTTTGCTCTTTTTCTTGAAGAATTCGTTGCTTGCAGTTACAACAGTTTCCACCAGAACAACACTGTCTTTACGGGTGCGGCACTTATGAATTTTTAAAAGAGTGTTGATTGCATCCCTGTATCCGCAGTGAAGACCTACAAGATTGTAGTTATCCTTTGATTTGCTCAGATCAATATCAGGATTGCTTTTGTATTCAGATTTGGTTCTCTCGTTGTGCGCTTCTATTCCGCCGACAGCAGCAGACTTGTGTTTCTGAAAACGCATGATTGCATACTTCACGGTTAACACCTCCCTTCATTAAAATTTGGATTTGGTTTTCATTCACCTTCTCCGCTTATACTTATCAGGAATAATCGGGAAAAGCGAAAATTTGCGTGACACCGTCAAGAATGGGTTTATAACATTTTCAATACTGAATCATTTTGAACATTTCTTCTTTCTTGATAAAATTAAAGACACCGCATAAGATAATGAGACATATTGACTCATCCTTCTCACACGATGCCGTTTAAACTGATTTATGTTCCTCTTCCTATAGAGGAGTCAAACGAAAAACCGCAAACCGCAGTTATTTAAGCGATTGTTGTAATTCGGCTTTGAGATAAAACCACGATTTACTCCGAAAATGAAACGGGTATATTGGTGCCGGATCTGGCACCAACGCATTTTCCCGGTGCCAATATTGGCACCGTTTTTGCATTTCCGCTACCATTTATATTCCTAAAACTTTTCATAAAACTGTTGAAAACTCTGCTGCCGCGGATTTCATATTGTATCAATACCCTTGAAAATGCAAAAAATATTTGTTCTGCGGAACAGAGGTTTATACGCCCTTTGCCCTCTGAGCCGAAACACGGAATTATCAAAACCGGTATTTCCGCGCTTGAAACCGATTTCTCAATTCCGCCGAAAAACAAAAATCCCGGTCTTGCCTTTTGACGGGCAAACCGAGATTTTTTCGCATTATAAGCGTAAACACTACGCTGTTTTTCGACTCTTTCGGGCAAAGGTCTAACACACTAGACTTTGCGGGGCGCAAAATCGTGTGCCAAAGGGGAAGACCGAAAAGCAGTTATTGCCTTAACAATAACTGCTTTTCTCTTTTCCGTTCCCCTTTTGGATTACCCTCGGCGATTGAAATCCTTAAAACCGATGTTTCGATTTCAATCGTGAATTGCCGGCTGTTTCGTTTTGTATCATTTGCGGTTGCCGGCAATTGATATGCGGAAAGCTTATTTTATATTTTTGATGTATTGTTTTACATTTTCAAAAAAGCTATTGACGATAAAACTAATCTGAGGATATTGTATTTCTATATAAATTGAATTAGTCACCAAGTTTTTATGCCCTAACTGTTTTATTGCCACCTGTGTAATACTGTGCCTGGGCATTCCAGAGTTCATAATATTTTCCCTCTGTGTTTTCAAGGAGTTCCTCATGGGAGCCGAACTGAATCATTGCACCTTCGTGAAATACTGCGATCTTATCGCAAAAGCGGCAGGATGAAAGACGATGTGAGATATAAACTGCCGTTTTATCCTTTACCATATCGTTGAAACGGGAATATATTTCATATTCCGCAAGCGGGTCAAGGGACGCCGTCGGCTCGTCGAGAATAACAAACGGAGCGTCTTTATACAGCGCTCTTGCTATGGCGATTATTTGCGCCTCGCCGCCGGAAATTTCAATTCCGTCATCATCAAAGTCCTTATAAATAACGGCATCGAGATTCTCGTCAATCTGTTTGAGCCGTTCCTCAAGTCCCGCAGTGTTAAGGCATTGCAGGGCTTTTTCTTTGTCATAATCTTTTTCGCAGGCAACATTCTCGCCGAGTGTAAACGAGAATAATCGGAAATCCTGAAAAACCACGCCGAAGAGCGCCATATAATCCTCGTAATCATATTTCGTGATGTCGATTCCGTTGAGGGTGATATATCCCTCTGTCGGATCATATAATCTGCAAAGAAGCTTTATCATCGTCGTTTTGCCGCTGCCGTTCATACCGACTACGGCAACCGTTTCGCCGACTTTGAACCTGAAAGACAGATTTCTGATCGCATAAACATCGCTGCCCGGATATTTGAAGCTGACATTGTGAAACTCAATGTCATATTTATTGTCGCTGCGCTTTTCGGTCGGGATTTTGCCATAATGCATTTCCGACGGCATATCAAGATAGTTAAAAAACATCTCAAGATAATCATTGTTTGCTCTTATCTTTGAGAAGGAAACAGAAAAATCGAATCCGCTTTCCATTATTCGGGCAATACAGTATTGATATTTCAAAAACCCGCCGAGACCGAAAGCGCCGATATAAACCTTCAGAGCGACAAAAATATATGTCAGCGCGTTGGAGATCAAATAAAACAAATTGTAATAGTTATATCTCTTTTTGATATACCGGTAAAGAATTTTATTATGGCTTCCCCACTCGTCATAAAATCTGTTGAAAGAATGGTTTATCAGTTTGCTTTGATTGAAAATACGGACATCCTTTGCCGATTTGCTGTCATCCAAATATTCATCAAAGTAATAATGAAGCCGGCTTTGAGCCAGACTTTTCTTTTGATTTGTTTTTACTATTATTTTGCTGAAGCGGATATTGAATATATACTGAATAAATGACAGGGCAAAAATAACAATAAAGAAGGCGAGAGTGAACAGGGGTGAATCGATTATCCTCTCACTGCCGGATAAAGCACGGTCCGCGTGCTTGAAAAACAGGGAAACCGTGATTGCGAAGCACATAAGCAGATAAAAAAGT
>CAJOEV010000068.1 GCA_905233545.1 uncultured Eubacterium sp.
AAATTGTCAACCTGATTACGGATGAGAATCCCGAGTGGATTGGAACGCCGAGCGACCTGATTGAAGAATCCGGAGCCGTCATACCGGTAAACATGATTACAAAGACGCTCAATGTCAACTCTTCCGAACTTAAAAACCGCTTCAATATCAACTATATCAGCGGAAGAACAAGTGTCAGCAGATGGATCCGTCTCTACCGCGATACTTCCGAAAATGACAGCAATGACAGCAATGACGGCTTAAACGGTACCCCAAATCAGCTGTCACAGCCGTCATAAAAAATGAAAATATTTACAACAAGGAGGAATAATTTTGAATCCCAAAATACAGAAAATTGAGGAAAGCATTCTGAAAAACAATCAGAGAATTTCCGATTGCAAAGCTAAAATATCCGAGCTGCAGAAACGCAACGCCGAGCTTGAAGCGGAGAAAGCCGCGGCGAAGGACGATGAGATTCTCGCCTTTATGCGAGAGAACGGCAAGAGCATCGATGATCTTAAGAGAGCTTTCGCAAAGCGCAACGTTTCCGAACCGGGAGGAATAAACCATGTCCAGAGACGCGAAGAGTCAGATTAATGAACTTTCTTCCAAGCAGGAAGCCAACGCGACAAAGCTGAGGATGTATCAGGATAAGGTTAAAGCCCTGGAAGCGAAAGAGGAACTGCTGACTAAAAAAGGCAGAAACAAATTCATTTTTTCGCTCGGGCTGAAGGCCGAGAAATATTTTCCCGAAGCGGAATACCTCACAGATGATGATCTTGATTTTATCTTTATGGTCGCGTTTAACGAGGCGAGGGTGAAAAGGCTGATGGAAAAGTTTGCAGCTGAAAACAAAGACGGCGTAATATATTGAGCAAAAACAAAAGCTCCCGATGAACGGGAGCCGGGATGTTCACGCTGTTGCAACCGAATGGATTGCGTTAAGTGATTCGGAAATCTGGTTCTTGAGATTTCTGATGTCAATATCATTCTGAATATTGAGGAAATACTTTTCGGAGACTCCAAAATATTTTGCCAGGCGAAGCGAAGTCTCGGCGGTAATCTTTCTTCTTCCGTGAAGAATATCCTGTATTCTCGATGTGGGAACTCCGATTTCTTTTGCGAGTCTGTATGCGGAGATACCGAGGGGATTCATAAATTCTTCAAAAAGAATTTCACCGACTGTCGGTGTTTCAATTATTCTGCTCATATCCATTCTCCTTTCAATGGTAATCAACAATTTCAACATTGTAAAAATCATTTCCGGAATACTCAAAACAAATTCGGTATTGATTATTAATGCGAATGCTGTATTGTCCTTTCCTCTTACCTGAGAGAGCTTCAAGTCTGTTATTGGGCGGAACACGGAGATCCTCCAAATCTCCTGCATTGTCAATCATAATCAATTTGCGTAAAGCAACCTTCTGAATTGACTCCGGAAGTTTCTTTGAGAAAACCTGATTGTAAATCTTTTCGGTTTCCTTATCCGCAAAACTTTTTATCATCGGTTATATTATACCCGCAATATATGTATATGTCAAGCGTGTATAATAATATTTTTTGAAATAATTACCTTAACCCATAGCAACCTGTTGCTATGCGCAATTATACACCGAAGGTGCCATTGCGCCCTGAAGGGGACGTTCGGCTCCGCTCACTTACAGACAAAGGGCTGACGCCCCTTCGCAACAGGTGTTGCTACCCCATATTATTACAAGGAGATGATTCATATATAGCGTGTCCTCATTTTAAAATTACAATCAGAAACCGTATGAGTTCTTCCGCCCTTGCCGGCGCTGCTTACGCCGCGGGTGAAAAACTCTTCAGCGAATATGAACAGCGGTTTAAAGATTATACAGATAAGAAACCCGAAGTATTGTATTCTGAAATACTTCTTCCTCCGAATGCTCCGGATAAGTTTTATGACAGAGAGACATTATGGAACTCAGCCGAGTCTGTTGAAACAAGTTACAATTCTCAGCTTGCGAGAAATATTGTTGCCACTCTGCCGAATGAAATTCCGAAAGAGCAGCTGCCGGGACTTGTTAGAGAATTCTGCAATGAGCAGTTTGTGAAAAAAGGAATGTGCTGTGATTTTTCAATTCACGATAAAGGTGACGGCAACCCTCACGCGCATATTCTTCTCACTCTCAGGTCGCTGGCTGAAAACGGAGAGTGGATGCCGAAGTGCAGAAAAGAATACGATCTCGATGAAAACGGAGAAAAAATAAAACTGCCTTCCGGCGAATTCAAAAGCCACAGAGTTGATTTAACCGACTGGAACAAAAGAGAAAACTGTGAACTCTGGCGGAGCGAATGGGCGAAGATACAGAACAGATACTATGAAAAGAATAATATTGATGTTCAGATTGATCTTCGTTCATACGAGCGCAGAGAAATTGACAAACTTCCCTCGGTTCATCTCGGACCTTACGCATCCGGTCTGGAGAAGCAGGGTGTTGAAACCGAACTCGGTAATTTCAACAGAGCCATTGAGGAACACAATAAAGAAAAAATGACTCTGCTTGAATTAATCGGAAAGATTAAATCGGTTATCACGGAAATTGCCGATAAACTTCGCAGACTCAGAACGAATTCGGTCAAGGAACCTACACTTACGGAAATACTTCTTGACTATCTTGAAATCCGCAAGAGCGGGAGAAGCGACTGGGGCTTTTACGCAAAAAGAAACTGCACGATAAAAGATCTCAAGGAAGTATCAGCGGCTATAGTTTTTCTGAGCAATAACAATCTGAGAACTGTCAAAGATCTCAGACGGATAATAGATTCCGCAGACAAAAAGGAAAAGATCCGCAAAGAGATGAAAGACACAAAACAGATTATTCTGAAACTCAGGGATATTTATGATACCGAGGAAACTTACGGCAAGTATCTGAAATCATTTTTCAAAGAT
>CAJOEV010000069.1 GCA_905233545.1 uncultured Eubacterium sp.
ACGGAATGACGCTCAACAATATCAAGGCTGCTGACGAGGTCTGGATTACAAGCGAGGGCACTTCCGAATCCCTGAGAAAAATCGGCTATGAGGGCGATTACATTATTATGCCAAACGGCTGCGACCTTCCAAAAGCCGTTATCAACGAAAACGAGCGTATGTCGATAAGAAGAAAACACAATATCCCCGAGGATGTTCCGATTCTTCTTTTTGTCGGCAGACTTATGTGGTATAAAAACATAAGAATGATTCTCGATGCCTGCAAGCTTCTGAAAAACGACGGAATTGATTTCAGAATGATTATGCTCGGCATAGGTCCCGACGAAGGCGCAATAAAAAAATACACCCGCCGTCTTATGCTCGACGACATAATTATTTTCACTGGTCAGATTAAAAACCGCCACGATATTCAGATTTATTACGGCGCTTCGGATTTGCTTGTTTTTCCGTCGACATTTGATACTAACGGACTTGTTGTACGCGAAGCGGCAGCCTGTGCAACACCTTCAATTCTTGTTGAGGACTCCTGCGCTTCCGAAGGTATAATTGACGCTGAAACAGGCTTCCTCTGCCTTGAAACACCCCACAGCTTATACAGAAAAATAAGCAATATTATCGGCAATAAGGATTTGCTTTCAACTGTCGGATTAAACGCACAGAACGATATCTACATCTCGTGGGAAGATTCAATCAAAAACGCATTTGACAGATATCAGATTGTTATTGACAAATTCAATTCAACACAACACGGAGAGTATAAGTTTTAGGTTTTAGGTGTTAGGTGTTAGGTAAAAAACGCACGGAAAATTCCGTGCGTTTTCATATTTCATAAAACCATTTTGTTTCTTCGAGGAAAAGATAGGTTTGTTTGCCTTCGATAAAGCAGGTATAGCGTATGCCTGCGCCGCCCGATTTAAGCGACGCGGCAGGACGGATATCCGTTATTCTGTCTATCTCAAATTCCTCATCCTCATACTTCATTGAAACGGGCATAATATTGCCCTCTTTATCAAAAATTGCTTTAACCTCGGTATAGTGCTTATCGGGGTTATTATATTCGGGTGCTTTAAATGATATCATAGTGTCTCCTTAAAAGTTTCGAGTTGCGAGTGCCGAGTTCCGAGTTGCAGGGCGGGACACCCGCACCCGATTATATATTTATGCAAAGTAGCTTATGGGGTGGATTATGTGCTCATCGTGGGGATTGAATCCCGAAAGTTCCCTGTCCTCAAGCTGACAGGCACGCACAATGCAGTAATTGCCGAAACGGCGTTTTAAACAGTCAATTGTTGTTTCGATTTTTTCGAGCTTATCCCTTTTCTCAACGGTTTTTGCAAAATCAAATTGCTCGTATTCAAAATCAAAATCATTAACCGAAATTCCGAGGGAGCGAATACCGAAACTCCAGTTATAATTATCCAGAAAAAGCTGCATTGCATTTTCAAAAAGCTCAGTGCTTATATCGGTATAGGTTTTCATCCTCTTTTGTCTTGTGAAGGAATTCAGCTTGTTATCACGAACCCATATGGTTATTGTTTTGCCCTTGAGTCCCTGCTCTCTCAGCCTTGTTGAAACGCTTTCACAAAGCACTCTTAAAACTGTTCTGACATCATTATTGTTAACCAAATCCCTTGAGGTCGTTGTTGAGTTGCCGACGCTTTTAAGGGGCGTTTCTTCATCCTTATGCTTAACGGGCGAATTATCGAGTCCGTTTGCAAAATGCCATAGAGTTTCACCGTGTTTTCCCAAAATGCTTTTCATAAATTCAATATCGGAATTCGCAATATCCCCTATTGTGTTTACTCCGTATGATAACAGCTTTTTGCCCGTTGACCTTCCGACCATAAGCAAATCCGTACACGGAAGCGGAAAAGCAATATCCTTGTAATTCTCCTTGCTTATAACGGTTATTGCATCGGGCTTTTTGTAATCAGAGCCAAGCTTTGCAAATATCTTATTGAAGCTGACACCTATACTTACGGTTATTCCAAGCTCCTCTTTAACCCTCTGTCTTATTTCCTCAGCGATATCCTCGCCGCTTCTTAAATCTCCGCTGACATCAAGCCAGCTTTCATCAAGACCGAAGGGCTCAATATATTCGCTGTAGTCCTCATAAATCATTCTTGCAAGCTTTGAAAAGCGAATATACAAAGGATAGTTCGGCGGAACAATAATCAAATCGGGGCATTTCTGCCTTGCCTTCCAGAGAGGCTCGCCAACAGTCAAACCGTATTTTGAAGCAATTTCGTTTTTGGTTAAAATTATTCCGTGACGGCTTTCGGCGCTTCCTCCGACAGCAACGGGCTTGTTTCGTATCTCGGGTCTGTAAAGACATTCAACAGAAGCATAGAACTTATTGCAGTCAACATGAAGAATTGTTCTGTCCATTTCATCACCTTTTCGAACATTTGTTTCATTATATATCGAAACGCCATTTTTGTCAACAGGAAAAAACTGCCCGATTCAAGAAAAAGTTTTCATAGTACAGAAAAAAAGACGTTGGATTTCTCCAACGCCTTTTTTGTTAAAAGCTATTATTTTTTAGTTGTTGTGTTCTTGGAAGCACTCCATGCTGAATAGTACTTAACA
>CAJOEV010000070.1 GCA_905233545.1 uncultured Eubacterium sp.
AATTGTGATTTTTTCTTTATTCGCACAAAAAACGACACTCAAGCGTATGCAAGTGTGTCGTTTTTTCGTTTTTATGTCATTAACTTAATGACATTGGGCTCACCGAGCCTCTTTTATATATTCCTTATATCATTTCCAAGAAAAGTCATTGTTGTATATTCGCCGCTGATTCGGCTTGTTATTCTCTGGTCGTATTTGTCAAGAAGCTCCGAAAGAGAGCAGTTTGTGCTGATAATTGTCGGCTTCTTTGAAAGAATACGCGAATTAACAATATTATAAATAATTGCGGCAGTATACTGGTTGCTTACCTCACAGCCGAGGTCATCAATAATGAGCAAATCACAATCAAGAACCTGCTGTTTTGTGTAGTGGATATTGTCCGTTCTGCCGAACTGTTCGGACTGCAAATCGTCGCAGATATTCTGGCTTGAGCCGTAGCAGACATTGTATCCCTTATTGATAACAACATTTGCAATAGCAAGCGAAAGGTGGGTTTTGCCGAGTCCCGTTGCGCCGAGGAAAAGAAGATTTTTGCTGTCCAATGAAAAGTTCTGGGCATAAAGTCTTGAAGAATCAAAGATTTTTCGTGCACGCTCCCTCGGAATAACAGAATTTTCAAGCGGAGCGTTGCTGTAGTATTCAAGCTTGAAGTTCTCAAAGGTGCAATCGTCAAGCGGAGCAAATTTGCAAACATCTTTCTTCATTAAATCCTTTAAAAGCTGAACGTGGCAGGAGCAGATTTTTCCCTTACGAAAGCCTCTGTCCTCACAGACGGGGCATATGTATTCGGGCTGCATTGCGTTTTCGGAATATCCGTTTTCTTTGAGGATTTCCGAGCGCTTTGCAACAAGTGCTCTGCTTTTTGCTTTAAGCTCTTCAACCTTTTCTTCGGTGTTGCCCTTAAAAAAGAAGAGTTGGGATATTTCAATACCTATTGCAGAAAGCTGTTTCTGAATAGAATCTATTTCGGGAACTTCTTTTCGAATTTTTTCACTGCGATCCTCGGCAGCTGCAAAAGCCTCGTCCCTTCTTTTTTCGAGTATTCGCTGAGCTTTTCTGTATATACTTGGTGAATAAGCCATAATTACTCCTAAATATCATAGTCATCATCAAACATGGCGCGCCTTTCAAGCTCTTCAATATCAAATGAAGGCTTGCCCGAAAGCTTTTGAGGTCCTTTTGATGTTTTTTTCGTTTGCTTTTCGTGTTTTTCTTTGCCCGCCTTTGCTTCCTCAACTGTTTTTATGCCGTCTTTTTTCCATCTTTTGAGAATTCCGTCAAGATAGTTGATGCTTGGCTTTTCGGCGGTTTCGCACATAATTTCGCAGGCGTAGGAAATGAGGTCAAACGAAAAATCCTCTTCCCAGCTTTTAACCAGAGCGCGCTGTTTTTGAGTGGGATTTCTGTAGTGAAGCGAGCTCATTGAAAGAATTTCTTTCCAGAGCTTGTTGGTGTTTTCAATGTATCTTAGTTTTTCGTCAGCCGCCTCAAGCGTTGTTATTCCTTCTTCGCTCCAGTTTTTTGCCATCGCCATAACATATGCAATTCCGAGAGCCTTGCCCTTGTTTCTTTCATTTTCATAAAACTGAAGAATTGTTAATGCAATTTCCCACGGAAGTCCGTAGTACTGAACCATATTAACGCCTGCCGCCTGAACGGAGTGGCTGATTGTTCCGCCGAAAACTTCCTGAGCACTCTGCAAAAGTGCGTTGATACCGTCGTTTTCAGCCATTGCCTGAGCAATATCCTGTTTGTTGAGAACGGGAAGCGGAGGAGAATCAAGCTTTTCCTTTTTTTCTTTCTTTTCAGGTGCTTTTTCAGCTTTTTTATCCTCTGTTTTTTCGGTATGCTGTTCGGATATCTGAGAATCTCTTATTAAAATTCCCTCGTCCACCCAGAATTCAAGAAAATCGTCCGCATCGCTTTCGGTGCAACCCAGGGTTTTTGCAATTTTCTTGCTGTCGGCGTTTCCGCCGTCCGATAAAATAAGAAGGAGCGCTTTAAGCTGATACTCGCTTGCAAGCTTTATGTAGCTTTTTGCAATTATCGACGGAACAGAGAACATTCCGCTTTCCCAGAGCTTGCCCATGGGCATAATCTGATAATTCATTTTGGCACTCCTTTCATCATTTTTCGTACCCTAACATTTTATCAAAAAAGATTATTATTGTAAATACAGTCTATATTGTGTAGTACTGTGCAGAGATACACAAGAGAAAAATTTTTCTTGACAAAAATGAGCAGTGTCGCTATAATACTACTTACAGTCAATGCGGATTTAGCTCATCCGGTAGAGCGTCACCTTGCCAAGGTGAAGGTAGCGAGTTCGAGTCTCGTAATCCGCTCCAAAACAGAAAGCACCCTACAGGGCAATGTCATTAAGTTAATGACATAAAAACGAAAAAACGACACACTTGCATACGCTTGAGTGTCGTTTTTTGTGCGAATAAAGAAAAAATCACAAT
>CAJOEV010000071.1 GCA_905233545.1 uncultured Eubacterium sp.
GATTTACGCAGGCGGCAGCGTTGTGGCTGCAGAGAATGAGATATGAAAAAAGCGCGCTTTTTTAATTAGCGTTGAGGAATGCCTAAATCCTCGTAAGGAACTTTTTGGTCAGAGAGTCGTGTGATTTGTTAAAAACGAGTCACACGACTCCGTTGTTTCACTTGTTTTTTCTTGATTTAATAGGTTTTGCTGGAGTGCATCTTAACTTGCAATCGGATAATCGGAGCTTTCAGGGGTGAAAGCAATTTGACCGATAAAGTTGAATACGATTTCAATTGCCTGGGTGCGTTTGCCTGTGGATTTATCTGCTTCATGAACGATAATTCTGTCAATAAATTCATTGACAATAGTGGGTGTCAGTTCGGGAACATCGGTGTATTTCTCAACGAGTTCAATGAAACTGTCAACCTTGTTTTCGGTTTCATCGGTTTTTGAGATTTTTTCTTCAAGCAGATCAATTTCGGATTTAAGAGTTGACTGTTCATCCTCAAATTTATCTACCAGTTTGAAATACCGTTCCTGTGTCAGCGTTCCGAGAGCATAATCTTCATAGGTTTTGGCAATAACGGCATCAAGATTATCATATCGCTTATTCAATTCCGCAAGCTTTTTACGATCGCCGGCATCCGCTTTGCTTTTCAGGGCGTTATTCTGTCTCAGCCACTCTTCACGGAAACCGTCAATGTCGCTTTTGACAACGGATAACGCTTCTCTTAGTTTTGCGGTTACGATTTCCTTGATAACGCATTCCCTTATGTAGTGGACTGTGCAATCGCCTCTGCCGCCGCGGTAACCTGAGCATACATATCTGTATTGACTGGGCTTGAAGTTTGCCGATGCTTCAAAAGTAAGCTTCTTTCCGCAATCGGCGCAATAAAGCAACCCGGAAAACAGTCCGCGGTTTTCAAGCTTTGTGTATCTCCGCTTGTTTTCCCTAAGTTTCTGGACAAGATTCCACTGTTCCTGAGAGATTATCGGTTCCTGCATATCCTGTATGAAATGCATATTTTCCGGCTTGTTACTATACCGTTTTCTCAACTTGTATGACTTGGAAAATGTTTTGAAGTTGCACGCGCACCCTGTGTATTCGGGCTGTTCAAGAATATGAACCACTGTTGATGTATCCCAGTTATACGGATTCACAGGCAGCGGTTTCCCTTTCTTGGATTTGTAATATGACCTTGGTGTGAGAATCCTGTCTTTTTCAAGAATTCTTGCTATAGCCGAAGGGCCGTTACCTTCCACAGCCATATCATACATCCGTTTTACCACGGGTGCGGTTTCTTCATCAATTATCCATTGACCCTTGTTATCGGGATCTGCTGCATACCCGTAAACAGGTCTTCCGATGTGCTGATTATTCATTCCCTTTTGCTTCATTACAGCCCTGACTTTTCTGCTTGTATCTTTGGCATAAAAATCATTGAAAAGGCAACGGTGGGGAGTGAAGTCATCATAACCTCTTGCGCTGTCAACATTATCATTGATGGCAATAAAACGAATATCATTTTCGGGAAAATAGATTTCAAGATATTCACCGACCTTCAGATAATCTCTGCCGAATCGGGATAAATCTTTTACAATAATTGTATCTGCTTCTCCGCTCTCGATAAGCTTCATTGCCTCTTTGAATTGCGGACGGTCAAAGTTGAGCCCGGTATAACCGTCATCGATGAAAACGCGGGTATTTCTGAAACCATTTTTTCTTGCATATTCAGTTAAGATGCTTCTTTGGTTCTGTATTGAATTTGATTCGCCTTCCAGCTCATCCTCATCACTGAGGCGGCAATATAGAATGGTAATCTTTTGCTGATCCGACATAAGTTCCTCCTTTTTGTTCGGTTCAGCCGACAGAGCCTGAGATGCTGATGAAATTATACCACATTTTTCTTCATTTGTCATCAGCAATTTACCCCGCAATCATTAAAAATCAATCGGCGGACTTTGTCGGATAACAGCTCGTTTCCCGAATACATGCAGGTAACGATATATGTGGTGTTTCCGATTTTCTGTTCAGAGCGAGAGATATTCCCGCCGAACATATTTCTGATTTTACTGTTATTTACAGTTTCATTTGTTTGGATATTTTCATAGAAATCCTCCATTCGTAATATTTGGCTGCGTATGTTTTATTTCAGACCTTCATAGGCAGTTTTCTCCTTCTTTAAAGATTTTGGTTTTGGTCATAGTCATCTCTCCATTCCGTGGTGGATATGATTTTGTTTTTGCTGCCGCTGAGAATTCTGCTCGGCGGCTTTCTTTTTGTTTTCTTCAAGCCGTGCAAGAACAGAAGTCCTGATCGGCTTTTTGAGTTCGGATTTTTGCTCGGGATCAGATA
>CAJOEV010000072.1 GCA_905233545.1 uncultured Eubacterium sp.
AGCATCGGATTTGTACGGACAAATCCACAAGTTAGGGAAAAGTCCCTAAAACCCTTTGAAGAATGGAGTAAAAATAATGGAAGAAAACGATAAAAGAAAAAAGGTTACGCTCTCAATGTATGATGAAGATATTGAAAGACTAAACGCTGCCAGTAATCGAAGCGGCTGCAATAAGTCTGAGTATGTTCGCAGGATGCTTCGTTGGTCAATTCCTAAGCCCATACCTGATAAAAGGTTTTGGGAGTTGATGAACGAGCTGTATGCAATCCATAATGTCATTAAGGATAACGCAGAGGACAATACAAATATTCTTATGGCTTGCGAGCAGTTAGAAGATTGGATAATGAAGTTTCAGTCTGAGAGTACGCTTCCTTGGGAGGTGGCATAATGGCAACGACTTCACTATGGCATATTGAAGGCAGTCTTAACGATTTAATCAAGTATGTTGAGAACCCTGACAAGACAGTTGAGGTTAAGGATGACCCGAGCGACTTGTCTAATCTGTTTCGGTATGTAACCAGAGATGACAAGACGGCTGACAAGCAATATGTTACCGCTATCAACTGTTTGAAGGAAATTGCACTGCAGCAAATGATTGTAACAAAGAAGCAGTTTCGCAAGACGAAGGGATATATCGCTTGGCACGGTTATCAAAGCTTCTTGCCGGGTGAGGTAACTCCCGAGCAATGTCATAAGATTGGTGTGCAGTTTGCGAAGGAAATGTGGGGAGACAGGTTTCAGGTAATCGTTACTACTCATCTTGATAAAGACCATCTGCATAATCATTTCTGTATTAACTCCGTGTCTTTTATCGACGGAAAGAAATATGATTACAGCAGAAAAGAAATGCAGCGACTACGTGAAACCTCTGACCGTATTTGTTGGGAGCATAACCTCTCCATTGTTAAGAACCCCTCCGTTGGAACACCGAGAACAATCTATGAAGCAGAAAAACGAGGCGAGCCCACCAAGTACAACCTGATGAGAGAAGCGATAGATTTTGCCATTGAACACAGCGTGGATATGAAAACCTTTCACCAAGTGATGCGCAAGCAAGGTTACGAAGTCAAACTTAATAAAAACAGAACATACTGGACTATTAAACGCTTTGGTGATAAGAAAGCAACCCGTATGTTCAGACTCGGTGATGAATATAACCATCGCAGAGTTTTGGAACGCATTGAGGAACATAACCGCTTTGAAAACTATCATAATTACCGAAACTTCATGACTGATGCACAACCAAAATATATTCGCCCGAAAACAATAACTTTCAGAGGTAGCATTAAAAGGACACGAAAAATTACGGGACTTAAAGCATTATACCTTTACTACTGCTATCTTTTAGGTTGCTTACCGAAAAAGAATCAGCACAAACCGTTATCCCCTGAAATGCGTGAAGCGTGGAGAAGGATTGACCGCTACTCTGAAAACATCCGACTGATATGCAAACACAATTTCAAAACCGCTGATGATGTGCAGCAGTTCATTGAAACGAATACAGAGCAAATCAAAATGCTTGAGAAAGAACGCAACCGTATCCGTGCAAGGATGAACCGCACGGACAACCCTGCCGAAAAAGAAAAATATAAATCCAAGCGCGATGATATTACAACCGTGATTACCTCAATGCGAAAGGATAACAAAACCGCAAAGCACATCATTGAGGACAGCCCGAAAATCAAAGAGGATATTGCTAAAGAGGAACAGGCAAAACAGCAACGCTATGTCGTTCAACAACGAAATCAAAGAAGAAGGAGGAATATCGATGGCAGAGAAGCAAGATAAAACCGAAAACATAAATGATGGAATTGATATATTGCTCGAAGAAAAAGTCAGCGAGAATTTCAACGCTATCATGAATGAGATTTTTGATAAGCTCGATAAAATGAATTATGATGAGCTCAAGGCTTGGTATGAAGATAATCTTTTGCTTCCTTCATACACCACCGAAATTGACGGTAATATGATTTCGGTTCAATCCCATTTTAACAGTCAAGCAAATGAAACCATATTGGAAAAGATAGTCCGATTATTGGGAATAAAAATAGAATATATTTAAAATCACACTTTAAAGTGTTGAATTGATTGTCGAAATATGTTATGATGTGTATAACCTACAATTAAACATATTCGGCTGGGAAAGGAGTTATATGAATAACAAAACAGACCGAATAACTGCTTTGTATTGCCGTTTATCTAATGACGATGAAAGAGACGGCGAATCAGGCAGTATAAAAAATCAACAGAGTGTTTGTAGATGACGGTTGGAGCGGAACTAATTTTGCACGCCCCGCCTTTATGGAAATTATGGAACTTGCGGAGCAAGGAAAGATTGAAACATTAATCGTAAAAGACCATTCCCGTCTCGGTAGAAACAGACTTATCGTCGGGCAACTGCTTGAAGAAACCTTTGACGAGCTTGGTATTCGGTATATTGCCATTATGGATAATATTGATACCGCTAAAGGAATAAGCGACCTTGTACCTATGCAGGATTTATTCAATGAGTGGCACGCTAAGAACACAAGCCAGAAGGTACGCAACGTTTTCAGAAACAAGGGTATGTCAGGCAAGCCCGTAACAACCAATCCGCCCTACGGATATATGAAAAGTCCGGAGGACGGCGACAAGTGGATAATTGATGAAGAAGCCGCAGAGGTGGTCAAGCGCATCTTTAAATTATGCATTGAAGGCTACGGACCTACACAAATAGCCAAGCTTTTCAGAGAAGAAAAGGTTATGACGCCCGTTGAGTATTGGGCTACGCACGGCAGAATAGGAGGGCGATTTCCTTCAAAGCCATGTAACTGGTGCGCAACAAGTGTCGGTAAAATTTTAGACCGTCAGGAATATATCGGTGATACCGTCAACTTTCGTTCAAAAAGGAAATCCTTTAAAAACAAGAAAAAGATTGATAATCCAAAGGATGAGTGGGTAATATTCAAAGATACTCACCCTGCAATTATCAGCGAAGAGGATTTCCTGCTTGTGCAAAAGCTGAGGCAAAACAAAAG
>CAJOEV010000073.1 GCA_905233545.1 uncultured Eubacterium sp.
AAGTCCTTTCGATTGCCAATATGCCATTGGTACAAGCACTTTGTTTTCCTGAAGGATTCGGGCAATGGTTTCATTGCCCTTACCCTCAATACACATTTTGAATACGCTTCTGACAACTTGTGCAGCTTCTTCATCGATAATCCAAAACTTCGGATTATCGGGAGATTTCATATATCCATAAGGCGGTTGAGATAAAGGTTCTCCTGCATTACCTCTGATTCTGTGAGAGGAACGCACCTTACGGCTTATATCCCTTGCATACATTTCATTCATTACATTGCGGAACGGTGCTAACTCATTTTCTCCGTCAGCACTATCCACACAATCGTTTACAGCGATAAATCTGACGTTCTTTTCAGGGAAGTAATCATCTGTGTAATATCCCACCTGAAGATAATCTCTGCCGAGTCGGGACATATCCTTTACGATGACCGTTGTGATATATCCCATTTCAATATCGTCTATCATCTGCTGAAAGCCCGGTCTGTTAAAGTTAGTTCCAGTATATCCGTCATCAACATAAAACTTTGTGTTGGCGAAATCATTTTCTTTTGCGTATTTCTGTAGTAATTTCTTTTGATTGGCTACTGAGTTACTATCGCCTTCCATACCGTCATCACGGGATAGTCTGCAATAGAGAGCAGTTACGCCAATGCTTTCAATTTTCTTTTTTGACTGCATTAAGTCCTCCTCTCCGGCAGTCAAATCACATAATTCTTATGTAATTGTACCGCCTGAATCGTCAATATACAAATCTGTTACATTGTTTAGTACACATTTTTCAAACTGCTTCTTAATGTCTACACCTTGTTTTCCGTCATAGACGGGAGTAACCGTGAAGGTTACCCCGTTGACGTTATATTGTCTTGGTCTTGTTATCAAATAACATTTATCAAATTTGATCTCTTTTACCATTTTTCACACCTTACCTTTCAGGACCTTGTCTCTTTCTGTATTGAGCTTCACACATCCTAACGATTGCATCTTCAATCTGAGAATTAGTGAAGCTCTTGGGAAAGTATTTCCGTACACGCTCAGTAGGAATCTTTATTCGTTTTTGTCATCATCAAGACTTCCTTGTTGACTTAACTTTTTCATACGAACCGCCTGAGATATAGACGGAGTGCAATCGTTAAGCTCCATTGCCTGAAGCAAATCCCGTTGTTCAATATCATTAAGATAAGAAAGCTCAACCGCAGGAGTGAAAGAAATCTGTCCCTCATCAACAAACTTTAGAAGTTCAGGTAAAAGATTGGTCAAACGTATATACCTATGTATCTGATTACGGCTTTCGCCGCTTTCTTCTGCTATAACCTCATAGGTATTTAACCTTTTCCCAACTTGGGAAGAAGTTAAATCTGTACGCTCACCTTGTCTGTTCATAGCCTCAACCTTCATTTTGTAAGCAAAGGCTTTTTCACTTGGGAGAAGATGCTCACGATGCAGGTTGCTATCAACCAAAGCAATGGTCGCTTTATCTCTGTCCATCTCATAAACAAAGGCAGGAACTTCTGTAAGCCCTGCCCGTTTGCTTGCGAATAATCTACGGTGTCCTGAGATTATTTCATATTCGCTGTTTTCGATAGGTCTTACAATAAGCGGTGATAATATTCCGTTTTCTTTTATGCTTTGGGTTAACATTTCCATTTCCTCATTCTCCTCAACTTTGTATGGATGGTTTTCAAAAGTCTTTAATTTATCGACTTGTATCATTTCGGGAGTTTTCATTATCTCTCAACCTCCTTACTTCGTTTCTTAGCTTCAATTTCCTTGCGGATTTCTTCGGGAACCTTTGAATATAGCTTTTGTAAGGATTTAAGCTGATTTTGCAAAACAAGAAGTTCGGTTAATCGACTGTCTGCTTTATCACGAGCTTCTACAAAAGCATCGGTTAATGCCTTGTTATCCTTTTGTTCTGCTTCTAAGGCGTTGTAGAGCATATTTACATTTGTTCTGAAGGTTTCTACTCTTGGCACCCAATCCTCAATCAACTTGATTGCCTTTTCAGAATTCCTTGAAGCATTGGTGAAATTAGTTTCTTTCAATACCTTTTCAATATCCTCCTGCATCTTTTCAAGCTTTGCAGCAGACTTGAATATGTAGGTTGGAATATGCTTTCTTTGAGTGAGTGTTGCTGATGTTCCTCGTTCTATATCAGGATAGAACTTAACCATAAATTCGTGAAACTCATCCTGCCACTTGGAAAGCTTTGCACGGTTGCCGAGTATTTCTTTTGCCGTAAGTCTGTTGTCCCTCGTCAAAGGAACAAAACACAAATGCAAGTGCGGTGTCTTTTCATCAAGATGAATTACCGCTGAGAAAATCATATCCGGTCTGATTTTAAGTTTCATAAAATCTACGGCTCTTTGGAAATATTCAACCATTTTTTCGTGTGTCATATTCCAAAAGAATTCAGGACTTGCAGTTATTAAAGTGTCTACAAACCTTGTGCTATCTTTCCGGACACGGCATCCCGATTCTTTAATTCTTTTATCGACCTCTGCTTTATATCTCATCTGCGGTGCGATAAGGTGGATATTGTTCTTACTCTTTGAGGTATCAATGTCAGGATTACTCTTGTATTCCTCTTTGGTACGCTCGTGATGTGCCTCTATCTTTGTTGCCGGGTTACCTTTTTGTTTTGAAAATCTTAAAATTACAGATGCCATTATTTTTTATCCTCCATTCCAAACAGTTTCTTTGCCGCTTCCATTTTGGCTGCGGCTTCTTCTTTTCTGAAATTAACTCCGTTAAACATAACCGGAACGCACATACCAAGAACTCTGTCATATATCCTTTTGTGCGGAATATCGGTAGGGGCTTTAAGTTCGTCTAAGGTTAAATTTGTTGTTATGATAAGCGGCTTTCCGCTTTTATAGCGGGTGTCTATGACGTTATATACCTGCTCTAAGGCATATTCCGTACCACGTTCAATGCCCAAATCGTCAATAATGAGAAGACTATGGTCATTGAGTCGGTTAAGATATTTGTTCTTATCACTCTCTGTAAACAAATCATTGAGAATGGTTGAAAAGTTTGTCATCTTAACGGATACGTGTTGTTCTACCAATGCATTGGCAATACAAGCGGCGAAGAAGGTTTTACCCGTTCCGACATCGCCCCAAAGGACTAAGCCTGCGTTTTTGGAAGCGAATTCCGACCATT
>CAJOEV010000074.1 GCA_905233545.1 uncultured Eubacterium sp.
GCGGGAGGGTCGGGAGACCCTCCCCTACAACCTAACACCTAACACCTAACACCTAATACCTAATACCTAACACCTAACACCTAACACCTAAAAAAACCGGCTCATTTCTGAGCCGATTTTTATTAACTGTATACTGTAACAAACTCGCCTTTTGTTTTTTCATAAATAACATATCCCCGATAAACAAAATCTTTGCCCGCAAGTCCGTTTACGCTTATTGCAAACTGATTTGCTCCGACGAGGTGGGTTGATTTTGCACGAATGACATTATAATCCTCATGGCTGCCCGCATTTTGGGTGGTTATGTTTTCAATATCAAGCTCGGCGCCGTTTTTTGCAACGCCGATAACAACGCCGTATTCCCTGACTCTGTCATTCGTGTCAACAATCTGTCCGTTGAAAATAACCTTTGTATTTTCTGTTAAGTAACCCGATTTTCTCATATTTATTGCAGGAATGCTGAATTCATAAGCTTCAAACTGAGCTTGTGTCACCGCAAAAAGAGTTATCGATTCACTGACAAGGAATGAAATATCGCTTCCGATTGCAAAAGGTCTGTATTTGCCCGTTTCTACCTCTTCAACCCAACCGTACGCATTATCGCCGCCGACAAGTTCAATTTTTTCATTGTAGCCGACGGAATCATTGAAGCCCGTTCCGTTTTCAAGCGCGGTTGCTTCAACAGAATAGCCTGCAGTTTCATTATAAACATAGTACGCTTCAATGTCCATATCGCCCGTTACGGTGATAATTTCGCCCGCATCCAGGGGATTGTTTCTGTCGTTATTAACAATATATCCAAAGAAATTGTAATTCGGGATTGCTTTTGCCGTCGGAAGAGTGAAGCTTCCGTCAACAAATTCCATTGCCTGAATAGCAGACCTTCCCTGAATATTTGAATATGTGCGGCAAATTCTAACCATATTTGAAGCGCCTTCGCTTCTTGTTTCGGCATAGATGTTTATATTTCCGAAAACCTTTGCTTTAAAGCTTTCTCCGTAGCCCTGGAACTGACGCGTTCTTGAAATCGAATCGCTATCAAAATCAATATACCAGGCAGTATCATCAATATCGGAATACGCAATAACCGTTGAGCCGTAGGTTGCGGTATAGGGACTTTTATCGCCCGTTGATGTTCCGTTCTGGAAGCTTGCATCGTTCACCGCTCCGCTTGTTGTTACCGTATATTTTCGAACGGAAACATAGAGCGCATCGAGAATTGTTCGCGTTGCATCGTCAGCATTCTGCTGAGTTGCGGTTTCTTTGAAGGTTGAAATTGTTGAAACATTTTCAGAGTTCAAAGGATTGGTATATGTAATCTTTTGGGTTTTAACAAGAATATTTGCAATTCTTATTGCACTTCCCAAGGATTTTGTTTCAGAATATGCATCCTTATCGAGATTATTGATTGCATCAGCGGCAACAAGATACGAGCTTAAATCAATCGAACCGCTTACCTTTGCAAGAGAAGAAAAAGCAGTGTTAATATCATCTGCAAGCGCATTTGCAGCTTCTTCATCACTTGAATCATATTCGCTCAAATCCTCTGCGCTAAGATATTCAGCAACCTTGGGAACATTTATTGCGTCAATAAGACTTTGCATAGATGTCTGGTTGTACATCGCCGCTTTTGCATTCAGCTCAAGAAGATGTGCATTTGCTTTTTGGAAAGCTTTTTGAAGCTCGGAAAAATCAACGCTTTGAGTTTCTCTAAGTCCATTTGTTGAAGAAAGCGGAGCTTTCGCCGTCTTTTTATCACTTTCAACAATTTCATTATTTTCTTCGTCAGAGCCGGTTGTTTCTTCGCTCTCGCCCTCTGCATCAACAGGCTCATTTTCAGCTATTTCAGGGGTTTGTTCAATATTGATTTCGCTTGTCGGCTCTTCTACATCTGCATATGCAGGCACAGCAAACAGCGCCGCCGTAATCATTAAAACTGACAGCATCAGCGCAAAAATGCGTTTCATGGCAATTCCCCCTTACTTATAAAATTCCAAGTATAATATAATACAAGACAAATAGAAAGTCAACTTGTATTTTGAGCCACGCCGCAAATTTGGGAGGGTCGGGAGACCCTCCCCTACAGTTTTTGCCTTTGGGTGTGCCGTAGGGGCGCGTCTCCTGACACGCCCGTTGAGAAGAATTCCCTTTC
>CAJOEV010000075.1 GCA_905233545.1 uncultured Eubacterium sp.
AATGGCAATAACGCTCGCGTCCTTCAAGATATACCGCTCTCTTGTCGCTCCATGTTCGTGAAGATGATGAAATAATTGGTCAATTCTCGCTGTGGTAATGTCCTTTAATTTCAGATTTCCGATATAAGGCAAGACATAGCATCTCAAAATAAGTTTATTGTTGTTAAGCGTGTTCTCCTTGAGTTTGTTTGGAGCAATTTGCTCGAAATACCAGTCGTAGAGTTCTTTGAAACGGATATTTTCGTTCCAATGGCTGATTCCTCTACATTCCTTCTCAAATTCGTAAGCGTAAGCCGTTGCAAGTTTCAGCGCCTTGCCATCGGTAACATCTTCGGGCGGCGTAAAGGTCGTATGCTTGCGTATTTGCCGTCCGTCCATACCGTAGCCAAGTGAAACCATTATGCGGTAACTGTTGCCCCGCTTTTTTATACTTGGCATAAAATCACCTCAATTCCTACCATATATCGCTCACTTTTGGAAGGAAGTCAAGATTTTTGCTTGTGTTTGTAAGGAATTTTATTGTCCTCGCACCACTCGGTGGCAATATCGCAAAAAGCCAAATAACGAAATTTGTAATATTCTTCTGCGATTCCAATATTATTTATTGCGTCCTTAAAGTGACGAAAGGGTTTTCTGCCATTTAATGCGCGAAACAAGCGACCATCCTCGCGCTCCTCGGCAAATGCCTCCATAATCTTGTACTCGTTAATGTCATACTGATTCGGTAAACGAACATAATTATCGGAAAACTCAATCTCATCCGCTAATTCTTCATATTCTTCAAAATCAACACAATCATTATCCGAGTTTGGCAAAGATACGATTTCACCTGTTTCCTTATTGAGAAACTGCTCCCAAGTGTCAAATGTTTCTTCCAATGCATCGGCGATATCTTCAATGTAAACTTCTTTCATCTGCTCTCTCCTATCAATCAGCGTCTTATTTGTACGCTACACTTATAATCTGCCGCATTCAAAAGCGTTTTTTCAACACGGCAACGGTTGTATTCCGCTTGTATAATCGCTTGTATAATCGCTTCTACTGCGTTTCTGCCATACTGGTCTAAACGTGCGTATTTTAAAGCGTATTCGGTCAAATCCTCCTCCACTTGCGACAGAGCCGCATCGTCACGCTCTTCTTCGGATTGCCCAGCTGAAGTATCATTGTTAGACGAACCGAGCAAATAAGCCATATTTACATTAAATAAAGACGCAAGCGCATCGAGAGTTTCAAAAGACGGACGGCGGCGGTTAGTTTCCCAAGTGGAAACAGTGCCCTTCGTAACTTCCATTTCTTTTGCAAGGTCGATTTGAGTTAAATTATTACGCTTTCGCAGTTCTTTAATGCGTTCTCCTAGCGTCATATATCACTACCTCCTATTGAATATCGTGTAATTTTGTAAAAATAATATAACATATCGTAAAATTTGTCAATAAAAAGTTTTTGAAAATCGTTATTTTTAATATTGACAAATACGACAAAATGTAGTAGTTTATTTTCAACAAAGTTTTACACATATCATTATTTCAAGGAGGTTCATATTATGAGTAACGAATTTTCAAAGCCGCCGAAGATGATGACAATTCGCGAGATTGCAAGACTCGGCATAATGCCGGAACACGCTCTCAGAATTATGCTCAAAGCCGGTCAACTTCCCGCCTTGTATGTGGGAAAGAAGGCTCTCGTAAACTACGACAAATTGTGCGACTTGCTTCATAACCTTAACGCCGCCTCGCCTATATCCCAGTCTTACAAGAAGGATTGAATTTTCTGGCTGTCCTAGCGGCATAACGGGGAGAATTGGAGAGAATATGAATTACATGGAAATTTTCAAGAACAGCGAGTTTGGCTCGGTAAGAACGACCATAATCGACAATCAGCCGTATTTTGTTGGCAAAGATGTGGCGGACATTTTGGGATGTGCTTATTACTTAGTGGCATTAAAAAAGCCTGCGGAGGTGTAAGATAAGCAAAACTGCCAAAACGACAGTTTTGAATCTCCGC
>CAJOEV010000076.1 GCA_905233545.1 uncultured Eubacterium sp.
TTTAGCCGCAGATAATCTCTGTATATTTTTGCGGCTTCATATTTGCGGTGTTCAATTTCTTCCGCCTGCTTTTCAAGAAGCATGATATGTTCATAATCATCGGGATGAGCAAATCTGTATTTATTTGCTTCCATTGACTTATGATAATGATCGGCAGAAATTTGATTGACGAGTTTTTCAAGCTCTTTTTCCGAATGAATATTATGATTAGAAATGTAAGTCAGAAGCTGTGCGTTATCCTGCAATTCCTTGTAAATATCCTTATTTGTAATCGGCTGACGATAATGCACTCTTTGAAAATCCCTGAGAAAAGATTTTATGCATAGTTCGTTTCCGCTTAATCCCGTAAGATCGGCACCCGCAAATTCCTTGTATTTCTGTCCGATACGAATACGCAGATTATCATATTTGTAGCCGATACCGAGCCTGTACAAAGAACAGCCGTTTTTTACATTCTGAGGTTTGCAGATAAGTTTCTTTTCATTGGTGAAAATATATCCCTCGGACTTCATTCTCTCAATGAATGTTTCCATATTTTTGACGGACGGATCAAGAATAATTCTGTCAATATCGTCCGCCATTTTCACTTTCCAAGATGTTCCGTTATTTCTTGCGAGCCATTCTGCATAAGGAATAGTTCCGTATCTTTTGGGATTTTCAATTATTTCAAGATGATATTCCTTGCAGATCTTATCCGAAGTTTCTCTTGCAAGTCTTAATGTTGCCTTGTTTGCGTGCCACTTTTTGCCGTAAATATCGTATGGACAGACAGCGATATGATTATGTGCGTGTTTGGTGTTTGTGTGTGTTGTGATTATAACGGGACGGTTTTCACCGAACATCGCTTTTGCCCATTTAACGCCTATTTCATGAGCAAGTTCCGCAGAAACATTGCTTTCAAAAGACTGGATATATGTGTGCAGACGGATATGATTTTTGCCTGCGCCTTTTTTGTAAACATCGAATTTCTCACTGTCATACATTTCAAACAACTGCTTGAAATCTGCGTGAGCATTTTCGAGATCATCATTGCAGCATATCCCCTTGACATATTTCATTGGGCGACACATGAACGGCGTTGTACTTAACTATCGCCATTTCCGCTTACCGATTTTGTGTATTTGAGAACGCTTTCGGAGATTTTCTCAAACTGCTCATGCAGCGATGAAATATCGCCCGAATATATCTGCGATGTTGAATTTGCGACAGTCGCTATCTGATTGATATTTCGTCCGATAGCACGAAGCGATGAATTAAGACGGTATATTTCAGCCGAGTCGCAGACAGTAATTTTATCGTTCAGAGCGCAGTTTCTGACAAATGTGCTGATATTCATTTTTGCTTTTTCTGCACGCTCCTTAATCTTTGTTTCTTCCTCTCCGTTTACACGGAATTTTATAAATTTTTCTCTGTTCATTATGTACCTCCGTAATTGTTGCAGTAATGATTTTGTTGCTACAAAATCTAAGCCTGCTAAAGTGTGAAAACAGTGCTTTTTTATCCGCATTACCGATATAAAATTGATAATGCGGATTAAATTCAGCCTGCGAGAAAATCGCTGTCTAACAGAGCCGACAGATCGGGAACAGCTTTTGCGGCTGTTTCGTCAGCGGTTTTCTCATTTGGTTTAATGCGGTTTATTCCGTCGGGAGAAATGATCCTTGCAAACTCCTCACGGATAGATGTTTTTATCGTTCAGCAGTTCAACGGTATCTGTCAGGGAAATATAATTCTTGATTTCCTCGATAACGGCATTGCTGCAAGTTTTGAAACGGCTTTTTCCGACCTTGTGAAGATGCTCCCATACGGCATAATCCCGCTCTTTAGAAAGGTCAAACCGTACTGTTATTGCCTTTATATTGTCCATAACAAATCACTCACTTTTAAGTTTTATGCTTGCCGCTGTTTCAAAACCTTTGGCGGCAGCGCATATATCTTCGACAAAAACAGTTTTGTTTTCGTCATACTTTCCGTATCTTTTCAAAAGACAGTGACCGCCGCCTACAACATAAACTGTCATAAAATCGGGATCGTAGTCGTATTTGTAAAGTGTGTCCATAA